>JBCKPH010000091.1:0-10319 GCA_038901755.1 Burkholderiaceae bacterium
AGCTCACTTCCAGCACTCCACCAGCACGGTAAAGCCCCTGGCCTTTTCTGCAATCGCCGTGGGCGCAAGCGGCTTGTCGGAGTTGGCACTTTCGTAGTCCACGCTGTTGGCGTCCAGGAACGAGCGCAACACGTTGGCATGGATAGCGAAGTTGACGTTTTGCGGGATGTCGCCGGTGATCCTGGCCAGCCTGATCGCGTCCAGCTTGGACACCACCACGCCCATCAGGTTGCCAGCCGAGTCCAGCATGGGCCCTCCGCTGTTGCCGGGCTGCACCGGCGCGGTGATCTGCAGGTAGCGCGTATCGCCCCCCAGGCCAGACAGGCTGCTGAGGGTGCCGGTGGTCATGTTGAAGCCCGAGAGAAGGCCACGCAGCGGGTAGCCCGCCACCGCCACCGGCTCACCCACCGCCGCGCGCTGCGCCCGCAAGCTGACGCTGGGGCCGGGCAGATCAACACCCAGCAAGGCCAAGTCGCTGCGCGCATCGCTGCCGCGCACCTGGGCGGCGGTGCCGTTGACGCGCAGGCGGCTGCAGCCGTCAATCACATGGTGGTTGGTGACGATGGCGCCGCGCGCAACGCGAAAGCCGCTGCCGCTGCTGTCGGCTTCGGCCGGCGCAGGGGCCGGTCGGCTGGGGGCGGTGTTCGAGCCACCGGCGCCAGCGGTACTTCCACCGGGGACGCTGCTGGATTGCGCGGCGATTTTGGGTTGCCAGTTGCGTACGGAGGCTTGGGCGGCGGCGATTTGCGCGGGTGACAAGCGGCGCTCCGCAATATCACGGCTTTTTACGGCATTTTGATTCCCCTGTGCACTGGCCAGCAGCCACCAGAAATAGGCTGATTGTTCATCCTTGGGCACGCCTAGGCCGTCGCGATACACATTGCCCAGGTTGTTCTGCGCGCTGGCCAGCCCCTGCTCGGCGGCTTTCCTGTACCACGCCACCGCCTGCTGCTCGTCCTTGGGGACGCCTAGGCCGGTGCGATACATATTGCCCAAGTTGAGCTGCGCGCGGGCATCCCCCTGCTCGGCGGCTTTGCGGAACCACGCCACCGCCTGCTGATCGTCCTTGGGGACGCCGTGGCCGTTGAAATACATCAAGCCCAAGCTGTTCTGCGCACCGGCATGCCCCTGATCGGCCAGTTTTTGAAACCCTACAAAAGCCGTGCGGTAATCCCCACGTTGAGATGCCGCAAGCGACTGCTCAAACGTCTGCGCCTGCACCCACGCGCCCGTGGTGAGCGCCAGCGCCAGCAGCATGGCCGTGATTACTTGTCGCAGTGCATACATATGTGACGATCAAAGATTCTTGCAAGATGCCATTGTCTGCCGATACCAGCTCGCGATACCATCGGCCGGTTGCGGCATGAAGCGCGGTCGTGCGCCTGAATCGAGCGCAGGCGAGGTGGGACGGGGGGGGGGGTGGGACCTGGTTTCCCGCGACAGGGCCGCCCCATCGCGAGGTGTCCTCGAATCTGTACCTCCCCTCTATCTCGCTTTTTCTGCGGCGGCGCAAAATTTTTTCACCGCCGCCAATCTGATCGACCGCGTCTTCCCCCATCTGCCAGTCAATGGGCATCCGGGAAACCCGTAAAATCAGGACATGGACAAAGCACGATCGCGGAAGATCTCGGACTTGATCCGGCAAGCCGGCCTAACTTGCGGAGCGCATTGCCGCACCACTGGAAATCCATGCCGCAACCAGGCTTTTTCGCTCACTGTTGGAAACGGCCGTTGCCGTATGCACTCAGGGCAAGGCAACAGTGGCGCCAAGACCCCAGAGGGCATGCGTCGCGCTCGTCAGGCAGTCATTGACTACTGGCAACGTCGTAAAGCGGCCCAAGCTCCCCTTGCGGCACTAGTTCCCTAAGCGCTGGGGGAAGTTTTTTGCAGATCGGCCCGCTGGTGCAGCGGTGTCGCCAAGCAGTCAAGCCGCATCTGTTCGCGGGCAACATCACCGTCGCCGTGGTGGGCGCAGGCACGCATCGCGGCTTCAATGAGCGCGGCGGTGGTTTCGTGGGCATCGTGAAGCAGGGCCAGCAATTCCGGCTTGTGCGCCCGAATATCCGCCCGTAGCTCATCCGTCAACAGCCGCGCCGGGGTCGCCAGCAGGCGCTCGCCATCGGCGGTCAGGGTCACGCCAGCTTCCTGCGAGCGTTGATAAATGACCACGGCGGCGCCCATCAAAGCTCCTCGGTTTCGGCGAAGGTGTCCACCGAAGGTGCCGAAGATGTCCACTCCTCAACGTTGGCCTTCTTCGCATTCTTCGTGGACACCTTCGGCAGTTGCCAGTACCAGCCTTCAGACATCCCGCCCTTCTTTTTGATCACCATGAGGTCATCGGCGGCGCGTCGAACGGTCCGCCAGGCGTGCCCAGCGTCCAAGGCCTCGGCCTTGATAGTCTTCGTCGGGACCGGGCCGCCGGTCAGGACTTGGCGCAGAAAGTCGGCGGCACCATCGCGCGGCGCTGCGTCGGGATCGTCCGTGGGGTCGGTCAGCAACTCGCGGGCGGTGCCCTCCACGGCCTTGCCCCATGCCACCCGTGACGCCTCGATGCCGGGCAGGGCTTCGACCTGTTCCAGGTGGTATTCAAACCCGCCATCGTCCGGGCCGATGTTGGACTTGCTGCGGGCCAGGATGCGCCGATCCTCTCCGTCCTCGCCCTTGACCTTGGCGGCGACCCAGACCACGCGCGCCACGGCTGCGAATGCGACGCTACCGATGACCCGCTGCGTCGGATCCTGCCCCTGCCCGCCCTTGGCAAAGTGACTGATGCCCAGCACGGCGGCATTCAGGCGTGCCGCCAGATCAACCAGCGGCTGCAAAGCACGTCGGACCTCGGTGTTCTTATGGCTGTCGCCTGTGACGGCAGAAACCACGGGATCCACGACCAACAGCGATATGCCGCCGATGCGCTGGGCGGCATCCACCAGTTGCACCATGTGGCGAGCGGGATCAAATGGTGTTACCTCGCCGTTTAGCCGTGCGCCCGTGATGAAAAACACCCGATTCTTGTCACCACCGGCGGCGATCAAGCGCGGCAGCAGCGTATCTGCCGGGTCGTCCTCGCCACTCCAGATCAGCACATTGCCGGGCTCGCAGCGGGTGCCGTCGGGGAACCTCCCGCCCATGGTGCAAGTCGCGATCACCGCCATGGCGATGGTTGTCTTGCCCACTCCCGTTGGGCCGGCAAGGATGTGCAACTTGCCCAGGGCGAGCCAGTGTTTCCACAGCCAGGCGATCTGTTGCGCCGTCAGGTCGCCGCCGTTGACAAGGATGATGCCATCCTGCGCCGGCTTCTTGATGCGTTCGGCCTTGGATAGAACGTCGTTCATGAGGATGGTTTCAGCGTTCACGCGGCCACCTCCATCAATACATCGTTCAGGTCGTTGGCAGCTTGACGCGTTACCAGCACCTCGCGACCGGCCTCGGCCCAGCGCCGCCCGCAAATGGAAGCGGCAGACATACCCGCAGGGTCCTGGTCCTGAGCTATCACCAGCGATTCAATCCCGTCGAGCACGGGAAACTGTGCCATGTGGCCGGCATCAATTATTGCCCAGACTGGCGCGTAGGCCCAGGCCAGTGACAAGGCGGTTTCAATGCCCTCGGCAATACCCAGCCCGTGTGTCACGTCTTCGTCAGGCCAGAGCCGTATGCATCCACCGACGATTGAGTGGTTCCCAAGCAGCAGGCGCGGTGGGTCAAGGTCGGCCTTGCCAGTCGGCGTGATCCATGTTCGATGAAGACTCAAATGCTGGCACGTCACCACGTCCGTAATCAGCGCCACCAGTGCCGGCCCAACGTATCCGCTCGGATGCTTCAGCGACGGATGCCAGCGCAGGTGCCCAGACTCGGGTGGTATCCGGCAATGCCGATTTCTCAGGTAGGTCAGGGCCACGCCGGAAAGCGGATGACAGGCGCGCCAAAGTGTTCGGCCCCAGTCGCTCAGGCTGTCATGCTTTTGCGGCTGGGGTTTGTGCACTGGCTTCGCCCTGGGCCGGTAACGGTCGCCAAGCTCAGACCGCGACGATTCAACATAGGCGCACCGAAAGCAATGCAACACGCCCCCGCCGTTGTGTTCAATGGTCAGGCCGGCGGACTTGTCGCGGCCACCGCGCCCGCAGCTTGGGCAGGCGATTCGATGACTCCCCGCTTGGTAGTCAGTCCACGCGATCAGGCTCATTTGGCCGCCCTCCGAAACCAGCGACTCGGGGCGGCGCACCAAAGGCGCAACGCGATGCGGCGCAGAGTGCTGCTTATCATGGCGCCTCCTCGGACTCTGCGCTTTTCCGCAGCGATTTCGCGGCGATGAACTGCAACTGCTTTTGCACCGGCCAAGCCATCGCTTCCTCGAAGGGCGTGTCCTCGTCGTAGAGTGCGTTGAAAAGCCGCTCGGCATGCAACCAATCGTGATAGCTCGGTACGCGCAGCCGACTGGCAATGTCGCGCACCTCAATGGCCCGCTGCTCTAGCACTTCCGCATGCCCGCGCATCCGCTCTACTAGATCACCTGCCTCGAGACAGCGCTCACAAACACGAAATCCCGCCGCCGTCGAGTGCGACTCCGGGACTTCGCAAAGCACGCCTACCTTTTCGGTCTTGCCACCACAGGCATGGCACGGAAAGCGGGTGTAGCAATTCGTTCGAATCAACTCGGCGCGAATTTCGCTCGCGCCGGCTTGGCGTTGTGTGGTCGCGCTCATGCTTGCCAGCCTGCTTGCTGCTTCACCCACTGCTCGACCTCGTCTAGGTCCCAGACCGTCGTATTAGGTCCCAGCTTGAATGGTTTTGGTGCGCTGCCATCGGCAACCCAACGCCACCACGTAGCAGGACTAACGGGAACTAACCCCTTCTTTTCCTTGGTGGTAGTCACCTCGGAAATGCGACCAACTCGTTGTGCCATATCAACCCCTTCCGCATTTCCTCGGTACGCTAGGGTGGCGGTGTGCTACCCCTTGAAGCGCGTCGACTTAGGATGCGAGGATCAAACATAAGGGTGAAAAAATGGCAATATTCAGGGAAATTTAACGCAATTAAATTGGGGTTTCGATCACGCCTCAATGAGTTGCTTAACTCTCCTATAAATGGCGCGGACGGAATGGTATTTCGTCTTTTGGGCGGCACCGACTTGTTTTCCATGCTCTGCTGCAAATTGAGCATTTATCGAGTCGATGGCAGCTTTGATGCTGGGCTTGGTCCGGTTTGGCGCTGCCAATTCTTTACGCCGAGCCTCGACCTGATGGTAGATCACAAGACTAGCTAGACGGCCATTTTTTGTAGGTCTACCCGGTCTTTTTTTCCTCGGAATGTAGGCAATGTTCAAAGCCAAAGCCTCCAATTTGTTAGGTGAAGATTTCGGTTTCGGCGGTCCCTTGGGTCGCCCTCGCTTTGCCTCTTTGGCCCATTCGTAGTAAGACTTGGCCAGCTCCGAATGCTTTCGTTGCAGTGCGGCCAATGCCTCCGCTATATGGCTAGGACAGTCGTTTTGAATGTCACTTATCAACCCGGCCAAATCAGCAGCACAGTCTTCGTACGCCCAACCCAATGCGTGCCTAACCTCTTTGGGAATCACCAACTTGCCTTTAATGCTTACTCGCATCACGCAGCCCCCCGAATCTGCACCACGTTGCGGCCTCGCGCGGGCTTCGTGTTCACGAACTTCGCCCAATCCGCCATCAGGTTGCGCCGCTTCTCGAACAGGTCACTCCTCTGATACGCGGCCACGGTCTGGTCGCCAACGCTGTGCGCCAGCGCCATCTCGCGCACCTCGGACGGGTAGGCCGTTGACGATGCCGTCCAGCTTGAAAACGTCGCCCTGAAACCGTGTGGAACCGCATCCGCGCCCATGTCGCGCATGACCTTGGTCATTGTCATGTCGCTGATCGGTTTGCCCTCCAGCCGGCCTGGGAATAGCAACTCCGTGCCTTCCAGCCGAGGCAATGACTTCAGCAGCTTGATAACCTCATCCGATAACGGTACGCGGTGCGGTCTGCCGGACTTCATCCGGGCGCCGGGGATCTCCCACGTTCTGGTCGCCATGTCGATCTCATCCCACGTCGCAAACCGTGCTTCGCCCGACCTGCACGCTGTCAGGACGACAAACTCCAACGCACGGGCGCCGATGCCCTCTACCTTGCGCAGCTTCGCCACAAACCCGTGAACATCCGCAGCGTCCAGCGCGCGATGGGCGGTAACTGGAGCCACGATGTTTCGATCAGCCAGCAGCTTGTCCAGGTTGCCTTTCCAGCGTGCCGGGTTGTCCCCGGTGCGGTACTTCCGGACCGTCGCCCAATCCAGCACCAGCTCGACGCGGTTGCGCACGCGGTTAATCGTCTCGTTCTTGGTCGTCC
This sequence comes from Burkholderiaceae bacterium, assembly GCA_038901755.1. GTDB lineage: Bacteria > Pseudomonadota > Gammaproteobacteria > Burkholderiales > Burkholderiaceae_C > JBCKPE01. The sequence goes on from JBCKPH010000091.1 coordinate 6,348, forward strand.
AGTGCGGCTCGACGATGGCAGTCACATGGCCGATATTGATGTTTCGCACCAGCAGGTCGCCGATGCTCGGATAGGCGTAGGTCTTCAGCGTGTTGGCCCACTGCTGACCGTGTTTCTCGTTTCTCCAGCCGGGTGCCTTGGCTTTGATGTAAGCCTCGGCACAGCGCCGGAACGTCCACGCAAGCCGCGTTTCCTCGATCTGCTGCTGCACGATGGCCTGTCGAGCGGCGGCACGCGCTGCTACCGGATCGATCCCCGCCACGATCTCGTCGCGCACCTCCTGAGCCTTCTGATGGGCCATGGCCAGGGTAACCCCAGGGTATGCACCCAATCCGATCTCGCGCCGCTTGTCGCCTACCGTAACGCGCAGCACCCAGGACCGTGATCCGGACGGCGCAACCTGCAATGTCAGCCCCGGAACATGTCCAACGGCGTGATATCCCGGCGCCGTCAAGCGCTTGACTTGCAGCGGTCCCAATTCTCTTGCGATGCGTGGCATTTTTTACCCTCCAAACAACCCACCATAAAAGTGAGTGCCTGGATGCTACCGCATGCGACGAGCTAAGACAAGGCAATGTCAAAATATCTAGGTTTGGCGCGGCTTTACGAGGGGTTTTGAGAATTATTGATATGCGATAAAATGGCGCAAGACGGCAAAAAGACGGACTGTCTTTCCGCCATTTTGCAGATGAACCAGGGTCGATGAAGAGAGTTTTCCGATAGCCAACTTGAATTGCACTTCTCCTATGGAAATCCACTCACCCGTAGACATGAGCAAGGCGATCAAGGAACTGCAGGATCTCGTCGCGCAACTGGAAAAAGACAACGCAAGCCTGCGCTGGCAACTCGCTGAGGGGTTCCGCGACTCGGTGCGTGACTTTTCCGACTCGCTGCTTGACACGCTGGAACTGGCCGATCCCCCGGCATCGAGCGACCAGTCCAAGCGCTAGCTGGCTCCTGCCGCGGCCACTGTTCACACGCGTTCCGGACGCCTTTCGCCTTGGTTGGTGACAAACGCCGCTTATAGTCGGCGCATGATTCCGGTCGACCGCCGCCGCCTGCTGCAGCTCGCGACCGCCAGCGCTGTTAGCCTGTGGCTGCCGCGCAGCGCCTGGAGCCAGCCAAGGTGGTCGGGCAATCCGTTCTCGCTGGGTGTGGCCAGCGGCGCGCCCAACCATGACTCGGTCGTCCTGTGGACACGGCTGATTTCGCCCGGGTTCTTTGCTGGCCTGGGCAAGGAGCCGGTGACAGTTCAGTGGGAGGTCGCGCATGACGAGCAGTTCGCACGGATCGCGCAAAAAGGGCAGGCGCTGGCGCTGGCCGCGCTGGCGCACTCGGTGCATGTGGAAGTGCCGGGGCTGGAGCCGGACCGCTGGTACTTCTACCGCTTCATGTCGGGCGACGCCGTCAGCGCGACCGGGCGGACCCGGACTTTCCCGGCGCCCGCGGCGTCGGCGCAGAAACTGCGCCTGGCCTACGCGTCCTGCCAGCGCTGGGAGCATGGCTACTTCAGCGCCTGGCGCCATATGCGCGAGGAAAATCTGGACGCCGTGCTGTTCCTCGGCGACTACATCTATGAGTATCCGACAGCGTCCAACGCAGTGCGCGTGCCCACTGGCGGCTGGGTCCTGACGCTGGACGATTACCGGCGCCGTTATGCCCTGTACCGCGGCGAAGCGGAACTGCAGGCGATGCACGCCGCCTGCCCCTGGCTCGTGACCTGGGACGATCACGAGGTGCAGAACGATTACGCCGGCCTGCAGCCAGGCGACAGCGGCCCCCCGGTGACCAATTTCGCCGCGCGCCGTGCCGCCGCCTACCAGGCGTTCTACGAGCATATGCCGTTGCGCGCTTCGGCGCTTACCCGCGCCTTGGCCGGACTCGATGGCGGCGCCGAAATGCGTATCTACGGGCAATTTCGCTTCGGCCAGCTCGCCACCTTGCACTTGCTGGACGACCGGCAGTACCGCGACCCTCGGGTCTGCACGCGAGGTGAAGGGCTTGGCTCGAGCCTGGTGGAACCTGCTACATGCCCGGCCTGGAACGACCCGAACCGCACGCTGCTTGGGTCGGCGCAGGAGCAGTGGCTTGATCGCGCGCTGGCCAGCGCCGGCCCAGGTTGGGCGGTGATCGGCCAGCAAACGCTGTTCGGCCAGCGCGACAATCGGCCGGGTCCGGAACAAGCGCTGTGGAACGACGGCTGGGACGGATACAGCGCGGCCCGCACTCGTTTCACTGACTCGCTGCGCAAGAATCAGGTGGCCAATGCGGTGGTGCTGGGCGGGGATGTGCACGAGAACTGGGTGGGGCATGTCAAGGCCGACTACCAGCGGCCCGACAGCGCGGCGCTGGGCGTTGAGTTCTGCGGCACCAGCATCACCTCGCGTTCGTCCGGCACCGGGCGGCTGGCGCAGCGGCTGGCCGAGAATCCGCATTTCGTCTTTGCCGATGCGGAACGCAAAGGATACGGCGTGGCGGAGTTCACGCCGCGTCAACTGACCACAACATTGCGGGTGGTCGACGACGTGACCCGCAAGGACAGCCGGATCGAAACACTGGCGCGCTTTGCCGTCGAAGCGGGCCGGCCGATTGTGGAAAGAGCCTGATGGCACAGCGCGCTGGCAGGAGTCATCGGCACACGAGGAGATGAACCATGCATCTTGAAACCCTGGCCGTGCATTCCGGCGGCGAACCGGACAAGGAGACCGGTGCGCTCGCGCCGCCGATCCACATGGCGACGACGTTCCAGCATGGGCCGGCCGGCGAACGCGTTGCCGGCTACGAATACCTGCGCGAGTCCAATCCCACGCAGGAACGCTTGGAAGCCATGCTGTGCGCGCTGGAGGGTGGCGCGGGGGCGCTGGCGCTGGCCTCGGGCATGGCGGCGATGACAGTTCTGATTGAGTCGCTGCCGAACGGCGCCCATGTGCTGATTCCGGACGACTGTTACACCGGTCTGCGCGTGTTGTCCGCTGAGTTCCTGCCGCAACAGGCGATTACCTGCACGGCGGTGGACATGGCCGATCTAGCCGCGGTGCGCGCGGCCTGCCGGCCCAACACGCGGCTGATCTGGGCCGAGACGCCGTCGAATCCCCAGATGAAGCTGGCAGACATCGCCGGTCTCGCCGTGATCGCGAGCAAGCAACAGGCACTGCTGGCCTGCGACAACACCTTTGCCACACCGCTGCTACAGCGGCCGCTGGCGCTGGGCGCCGACGTGGTGATGCATTCGACCACCAAGTACTTCGGCGGCCACAGCGACGTGATGGGCGGTGCGCTGGTGTTCGCCCGCAATGATGATTTCTCCAAGTCGGTGGCGCACCGCCGACATATCACGGGTGGCGTGATTTCGCCGTTCAACGCCTGGCTGGTGCTGCGCGGCGCGCGTTCGCTGCCGGCGCGCATGGCCTGGCACTGCCGCAACGCGCGCGCCGTGGCCGCGTATCTGGCCGCCCATCCCAAGATCGAAGTGGTGCATTACCCGGGACTGCCAACGCACCCGCAGCACGCACTCGCCGCCCGGCAAATGTCCGACTTTGGCGGCATGCTGAGTTTTCGCGTGAAGGGCGGGCGCGAGGCTGCGCTGGCCGTGGCGGGACGGCTCAAGCTGATCATCAATGCCACCTCGCTCGGTGGCAGCGAGTCGCTGATCGAGCATCGGGCCTCGGTCGAAGGCCAGAATGCCGTGTCGCCGCCAAACCTGCTGCGGTTCTCGGTCGGTCTCGAGCATGCGGATGACCTGATTGCAGACCTGCGGCAGGCGCTGGACTGAGTCGCCGCAGCGTTGCGCCTGCGAAGCTGCGCAGCGAAGGCGACTCACGCTCAGGCCTACACGGTGCAGCTTCGCAGGCACTTGCGCTCCGCCCTGACTCTTCTCGCGCGGTCCGGTGGACAATCGGCTCCACCATGCAAACACTTGAAGAATGGCTTGCGCATTGCGAGCGACTGCATCCCAAAGCCATTGATCTCGGG
>JBCKPH010000092.1:0-10192 GCA_038901755.1 Burkholderiaceae bacterium
GGGCGAATTCGTCGCGACCGGGCCGCTGCAACAAGCGCGTGCGCGCTTGTTGCGACGCTTCAGCCGAGGCGGGACCAGGCCATCAGCGCGGCAATGCGTTGCGGGTCGGGCGCCATCGCAAACTCGACCTCTCCCAGCAGCGGCGCGCCCACGCGTTGCGCCAGCGCAGCGACGTTCTCGTCGGCGGCGGCCATCGCGGGATCGATGCGATTGGCAATCCAGCCGGCAACGCCAACCATCCTGAGCCCGACGAGCGTCCGCTCGATCTGGTGGTGCACTCACAGCCGCAGCTCCTTGCGCTGGCGGACGCCCCGGTCCAACGCATGGGCCGATGCAAGATGCTGCTGATCCTGCTCGTCTGTGCGGCACCGGTCGTCGTTTCCTATCTGACCTACCATCTTGTACGACCCGACATGCGGCGGCATTTCGGAGAGTTGATCGAGCCGCAGCGGCCGCTGCCGGATCAGTTGGTGACGCGGCTTGATGGAACAGTCATCAACCTGCGCTCGCTCAAGGGGCAATGGTTGCTGACCAGTGTCGCTGCCGGTCAATGTGACGACGGCTGTCAGCGCAACCTTTACCTGCAACGACAGTTGCGTGAGAGCCTGGGCAAGGACAAAGACCGGGTCGACTGGGTCTGGATCATTAGCAACGCCACGGAGCCAAGCGCTGCGATTCGCGCTGCCCCCGGGTCCAGCGACCGTGCTTCGTGTGCCGCTGTTGCCCCTGTCACAGTGGCTGCAGCCGGCGGCAGGGTCGGCAATTCATGAGCACCTGTACCTGGCCGACCCCATGGGCAACCTGATGATGCGGTTTCCCGCGAACATGGATGTCGCGGGGTCCGGCCGGGCCAAGCGTGATCTCAACCGGCTGCTCCGTGCCGCGGCGTCCTGGGACCTGGCCGGACGTTGAAATGGGACAGGCTGCCTACGATCTTGCCCCGGCCCTGCGCCTCATGCTGATGGGTATCGCCATTGCCGCGGGTCCGCTGCTTTGGGTCTGGTTGCGCACGCGCCGGGCCTCCCTGGCGCAGCAACTGCGGGCGCTCACGCTGCTGACCCTGTTCCTGACCTTCGACCTGGTGCTGTTTGGCGCCTTTACCCGACTCACCGATTCCGGCCTGGGCTGTCCGGACTGGCCCGGCTGCTACGGCAAGGCCAGTCCGCTTGGCGCGGCGCAGGAAATTGCCAGCGCGCAGGCCGCCATGCCCTCCGGACCCGTGTCAAAGCTCAAGGCCTGGATCGAAATGCTGCATCGCTACCTGGCAACCGGTGTCGGTGTCTTGATCCTGACTCTGGCGGCCGTTTCCTGGTTGGGCGCGCGTCGTGAACCCGGGGCCAGCCCAGTGAGTCCATGGTGGCCGACCGTTGCTCTGGCCTGGGTCTGCGTGCAGGGCGCCTTTGGCGCATTGACCGTGACGATGAGGCTTTTCCCGCTCATCGTCACGCTGCATTTGCTGGGCGGCTTGATTCTGCTTGGCCTGCTCGGTGCCCTTGCCCTGCGCTACGACAATTGACAACGAAACCAGCCGCGCCTGCCGGTTTCCATGACCTTGCGGCGTGCCATCTTGTTGTGCGCTGCTCTGCTGCTGGCCCAGGTCAGCGTCGGTGCCTGGGTCAGTACAAACTATGCGGTGCTGGCCTGTCCCGACTTCCCGACCTGCCAGGGTCGATGGTGGCCGGTGATGGATTTTTCGCAAGGTTTCCAGCTCTGGCGCGAACTCGGCCTGACTTCAACTGGGGCCTACATCAGTTTTCCCGCGCTAACCGCCATTCACTTCACGCATCGCCTGCTGGCTCTGCCCCTGGCCCTGTCCCTGCTCGGTCTTGCGCTGGTCCTGTACTCGGTCCAGCCCATGCGCGCTCGGGCTGCGGCGCTTGCCGGACTGGTTGCGCTTCAGGTTGCTACCGGGGTCAGCAACGTGGTGTTTGGCTGGCCGCTGCTGGCCGCGATTCTGCACACCGGCGGGGCGGCCGCGCTGTGGTTGCTGCTGACCTGGATCTGGGGCTCGACGTGCGGCGTCAAGCCCCAGACCGTGGCCTCCGCGGCATTCGGCGCAGGGGAAAAATCGTGAGCGCAGCGGCCGGGTTGCTCTCCACCATGCGGCAGTTTCATGCGCTGACCAAGCCTCGGGTTGTGCAATTGATCGTCTTCTGTGCGCTGATCGGCATGATGCTGGCCCTGCCTGGGCTGCCACAGTGGGCGGATCTTGTGCAGGCGGCCTTGGCAAGTGCGGGCATCTGGCTGGTGGCGGCGGCCGCGGCGGCGTTCAACTGCCTGGTCGAGAAGGGAATCGACGCCAAGATGACACGTACCGCCTGGCGTCCCAACGCCCGCGGTGAACTGAGCGACTGGCTGACCCTGGCGTTTTCCGCCGCGCTTTGTGGGGCCGGGTCCTGGTTGCTGTACGCCCATGTCAACCCGCTGACCATGTGGCTTACGCTGGCCACCTTTGTCGGCTACGCCGTCGTTTACACACTCGTGCTCAAGCCCTTGACGCCGCAAAGCATCGTGATCGGCGGCGCTTCGGGCGCGATGCCGCCGGTGCTGGGCTGGGCCGCCATGACGGGCGAGGTCGAACCGCAGGCGCTGATTCTGTTCCTCATCATTTTCATCTGGACCCCGCCGCATTTCTGGGCGCTGGCCCTGTATCGGGTCGAGGACTATCGAAAATCGGGCCTGCCCATGCTGCCGGTCACCCATGGCAGCGAATTCACCCGCCTGCACATCTTTCTTTACACACTGATGCTGTTTGCCACCTGCATGTTGCCCTTTGTCTATGGCATGAGCTCATGGATTTACCTGCTATGCGCGATCGGCCTGAACGCCATGTTCTGCTACTACGGCTGGAAGCTTTGGCGTCACTATTCCGATGATCTGGCGCGCCGCACCTTTCGTTTTTCACTGGTGCACCTGAGCGCGCTTTTTGCGGCGCTGCTGCTGGACCATTACCTGCTCTGAGCGGCCGCAGGGCCGCCTCCGCCCCTGCGCTCGAGCAGTTCGAACAGCAACATGCCGGCGGCCATGGCCAGGACAAAGACAAGCGCCTTGGGCTGAGCGCTTCCCAGGGAAACCAGCGCCGGCCCCGGGCAAAAACCCGCGATGCCCCAGCCGACGCCAAACAGCAGGGCGCCACCGATCAGGCGCTGGTCGATCTCGCGATTTTTGGGCAGGTCGATGGCGCCGCCGAGCAGGGTGTTGCTGCGCCGACCAGCCACGGCATAGCCAACAACGCCGACCAGAATCGCGCCACCCATGACGAAGGCGAGCGAGGGATCCCAGGCGCCGGCGAGGTCCAGAAATCCGAGCACCTTGCCGGGATCGGTCATCCCCGAGAGGATCAGCCCCAAGCCAAACAGCAGGCCGGAAAGAAATTCAAAGAGGCGGTTCATGTCATGTCTCCAGCTGATTGAGTCTGACTAAGCCAGCACATGGCGCAACAGGTAGACCGTGACAAAGCCGCCAGCCATGAACGTCATGGTGGCGGCCAGCGACCGGAGCGAAAGTCGGGACAGGCCGCAAACGCCGTGACCGCTGGTGCAGCCGGAGCCGTAGCGGGTGCCCAGTCCCACCGCCAAGCCGGCCAGAATCAGCGCTGTTCCGCCAGCGTCAATGCGCACCGCCGGCAGGGGGAGGGAAGAGGGTGCGAGCAGCAGCCACAGGCCTGGGGCAGCCAGCAAGCCCAGCAAGAAGGTCAGGCGCCAACCGATGTCGCCGCGCTTCGGCCAGAGCAGTCCACCAAAAATTCCGCTGATCCCGGCGATGCGGCCATTGAGCAGCAAGAACATGGCCGCGGCCAGGCCCAGCAAAATGCCACCGGCCAGCGAGGTCCAGGGCGTGAAATGATTCCAGTCGATGGTCATGCAGGGTGCTCCTCGGAGTTGACGCAATGGTCTGCCTAATGTAATTGTTCCAGCGTCTACCCTGCCCGCGTCGAACAACATACCCCCAATCGGTGAGCCAACGGGGTTGACCGACAATCCCGGCTATGCCATCCGCCCCGTCCCTGCGCCGTGTTTTCCTGTCGAAGGTGCTGAGCGGCGTCTGCGCGCTCGGGCTTGGCCTGACGCAAGTCGCCTGCTCGAAGAAGGGCGAGCAGTTTGTTGGCATTGATATCACCGGAGCGGACTACGCGCGGGATTTTTTGCTGACCGACCATCTGGGGCGGTCGCGCGGCATGAAGGACTTTCGCGGCAAGGTGGTCGTGGTCTTCTTTGGATTCACCCAGTGCCCCGATGTCTGCCCTGCCGCAATGGCTGAGTTGGCCGAGGTAAGGAAGCAACTCGGGAAGGACGGGGAACGCCTGCAGGGCCTGTTTGTAACCCTGGACCCGGAGCGCGACAGCCCCGACGTGCTCCGGGCCTACATGGCCAACTTCGACGCATCGTTCCTGGCGCTACGCCCGCAGCCGCAGCAGTTGTCCGAAGTGGCCAGGAGTTTCAAGGTGTATTACAAGAAGGTCGAGGGCAAGACGGCGAGCAGCTACACGCTGGACCATACGGCGCGGAGCTATGTGTACGACACTCAGGGGCGCGTTCGTCTGATCACCCGGCACGGCACCGGGCCGGCTGGCCTGCTGTCCGACGTGAAGATCTTGCTGGCGCAGGCCGCTTAGGCTGCCCGCGCGCGAACCGGCTTAGGCGAAGGCGACCAGCGCCTTCTTCATTTTCTTCATTGCCGCCACCTCGATCTGGCGGATGCGCTCGGCGCTGACGCCATAGACTGCGGCCAAATCGTGCAGAGTCATGCCGCCTGACCCGTCGTCAGCAACCTTGAGCCAGCGCTCCTCGACGATATGGCGACTGCGCGCGTCCAATGTGGACAGAGCGGCGGCGATGCCATCGCTCGCCATCAGGTCGCGTCGCCGGGACTCGATGACGGCGCTCGGCTCCTGGCTTGAATCTGACAGGTAAGTGATCGGACCGAATGCATCCTCGTCGTCGGCCGGAGCCGGGTCGAGCACCACGTCACCCCCTGTCATGCGGGTTTCCATCTCGATCACGTCTTCGCGCTTCACGTCAAGCTTGCGCGCCATCGTATCGATCTCCTGCGCGCTTAAGCTGTCCCGATGGGTCGGCTCGCCACCAGCGGCGGCATCGGCCTTGAAGCGCTGCTTCATCGAGCGCAGGTTGAAGAACAGTTTGCGCTGCGCCTTGGTGGTGGCCACCTTGACCATGCGCCAGTTCTTCAGAATGTATTCGTGGATTTCCGCCTTGACCCAGTGCAGCGCGTAGCTGACGAGGCGCACGCCCTGTTCCGGGTCGAAGCGCTTGACCGCCTTCATCAGGCCGACGTTGCCTTCCTGGATCAGGTCGCCGTGCGGCAGCCCGTAACCAAGATACTGCCGAGAAACCGATACCACAAGCCTCAAGTGAGAGAGTACTAACTTACCGGCAGCCTCGATGTCAGCTGTCTTACGAAACTTCCTGGCGTACTCCCGCTCCTGCTCGAGCGTCAGCATGGGCAAGCGACTAACCGCTGAAATATAGGCATCCAGGCTTCCCAGCGCGGGCACCAGGCCCCAAGGATTGGCAAGTGCGACAGCGGTGGATTGGGATCCAGACGGGGACATTCCAAGGCTCCTTTCAAAGCTTCGTCATTATATTAGCACTCTGATGGATAGAGTGCTAACGACAAAATTCGGCCCAGCCGGTCCCTCGGGGCCCCCTGCGGAGCCGGCCACTACCAGCGCAGGCCCAGCTTGAGGAAAAGCTTGCTCAAGACAAAAAGCGGGCCTACCAGCAGGTACTGCAAGTCCTCGAAGAAGGAAGGCTTCTTGCCTTCGATCTTGTGGCCGACGAACTGGGCGATCCAGGCGCCGACAAAAATTGCCAGCGAGGCCGGCACCAGCACTTCACCCATGGCCCGGACCAGAGCCAGCATGGCCAGCGCGACCAGCAATATTGCGACCAGGAACACGCCGGACAGGCGGGCGTAATAGACCATGCTCAGGATCGCGGTGCCATAGGCCAGCCAGGGATGCAACGCATACAACAGGCCGAGCAGGCTCAGCATGATCAGGGGAATCGCGACAAAGTGGATCAGCTCGTTCGCCGGTGCCCGATGGCTTGCACCGTAATGACCGAGCAACTGGTCGATGCGGCGCAGCGTTGGCTCGCTGGTCGAATTCGAATCAATGGCTTCGCTCATTGCGTCTCCTCAATCAGGAAAGAGTTGAGCGCATTCTAGTGGTGAGCAAGGCCGTTGGAAGCCGACTTGGCCGAACCCAAATCGGCCTCAGGCCCGCAGAGTGATTGAACCCTGCGCGGCGCCCGTCGCGGTGACGCGACCGATCACGCAGGCCTCGCGGTAGCCCTGGGCGTGCAGGGCGAGCAGGCAGGCAGCGACGCTCTGCGCCGGTACGCTGGCCAACAGGCCGCCTGCGGTCTGCGGGTCGAACAGCAGCGGATAGTTCGTGTGCATGCGATGGTTTCCCCCTTGTTCCTCGGTCGCCCAAGCCTGTTCGTTGGCGCGATGCAATGAACTGCGTGTCCCGAGCGTGGCCATTTGAACGGCACCCTCCAGCAGCGGCAGGGCGGCCAGGTCAAGCTCGGCGAGCGCCTTGGAGGCGCGCGTCATTTCCAGCAGGTGCCCGAGCAGACCAAAGCCGGTGACGTCGGTGCAGGCGCTGACCCCATGTTCACGCAGGCATTGGGCCGCTAGCCGACTCGACTGCATCATGCAGACCAGTGCCGCGTCGATCCAGCGGCCCCTGGCCTGCAGCCGCGCGTGGGCTGCGAGCAGCGTGCCGCTGCCCAGGGGCTTCGTCAGGATCAGCATGTCTCCGGCCCGCATGCCACTTTTTCGAGTCAGCGCCGAGAGGTTCTCGTCAATCAGCCCGTTCACCGCAAAACCCAGGGCCAGTTCGCTGCCCTCGCCGGTGTGCCCGCCCACCAGTGTGCAGCCGGCCTCGTTCAGCACCTCCAGCGCGCCCGTCATCATCTGCGCCAGATCGTCGCGCAGTTTTGACTCGATGCCGGGTGGCAGCGTCACGATCGCGGTGGCGGTTTGCGCTTCAGCACCCATGGCGAAGATGTCGCTCAGGGCGTGGTTGGCCGCGACCTTGCCAAAGATGTAGGGGTCATTGATGAAGGAGCGAAAAAAATCGACGCTGTGCACCATGGCTTTGCCTGAGGGCACCCGCACCACGGCTGCGTCATCGGGTGCGCGCAAGCCGATCAGCACGTCGTCACGCGGCAGCGGCTGCAGTGCGCCCAAGGCAGGGAGCAGCACGCCGGCGCCGACTTTGGCGCCGCACCCGCCGCAACGCATTTCCAGCGCCGAAACTGCCTGTGCCGTTTCAACATCGGACAAGGGCAGGGCCGAGACCTCGGCCCCGGTTGTTGCCCGCGTCATGGCGAGTTCGGAATAGCGGCGCATGAAGCGTCGATCGATCCAGTCCTTCCAACGCCAGACCCAGTCGCCCCGCCAGCCCAGTGCGCCGCGTGAGGCGACCGCGTGCCGGTCGCCGGTGCTGATCAGGGCCAGCCAGTTTCGTTGCGGAGAATAGCGTCGCAACGGTGCGCCAAGCAGCGAGCGACGCAGATTCTCGGCCAGAGGTTTGCCCTGTCGTACGGCGAAGACACCGGCCTTTTCCAGGTGCTGCTCCATGCTCGCGACGTCGCCAGCGGCAAAAATGGCAGCGTCGGTCAGGCTTTGCAGGTGCTCGCTCACCAGCACAAATCCATCTGCGTCCAGCGCCAAGCCGGTGTTGCGCAGCCAGGGTGCGCCGCTGGCCTGCGTGGCCCAGACGACTTCGTCGGCCTGGATGCTCATGCCGTCGGCAGTGACCACGGCGCCGGCCAGCACCGTGCGCACCTCGGCCCGCCGGTGCACCTGCACGCCGCGTTCCCGCAGCACGCGCTCGAAACAGCGCCGGACATAGGCGTTGTGGGTCGGCAGAATCTCGGCATCCTCTTCGAACAAATGAAACTGCACAGCGTCCGGGTCGCGCCCCAACTGCTGCAACTCGCGGTGCAGGCGAAACTGCATCGCCAGGGTGAGTTCGACGCCCCCCGCGCCGGCACCCACCACCGCGACGCTGATCGGGCCGGTGTGCTCGCGCACCCTGGCCAGCAGGCTCAGCCACCGTTGGTTGAACTCAAAGATCGGCTTGACCGCCATCGCCAGCGCCGCGGCCCCCGCGACATGCGCAAGCTGCGGCGTCGCCCCTATGTTGATCGAGAGCCGGTCGTAGGGCACCGGTGGTCGATTCCTGCACAGCACCCGCGCCGTCGTCCGGTCGATCCCCACCGCCTCGTCGCGGTAGAAGCGTGCGCCGGCGAACTCGGCGAGCCGGTCCAGGTCGATGTGGACCTCGTCGTAGGCGTAATGGCCTGCGACGTAACCCGGCAGCATGCCCGAGTACGGAGTGTGCGTGTCGCGACAGATGAGGGTCAGCCGTGTGCCCGGCAGCGGCTTCATGGCGAAGCTCTTCAGCACAGCGACGTGGCTGTGCCCGCCCCCGATCAGGACGATATCGCGCAACACCGGTCCGGCATTTGAAATCAAGTCAGCGTCCCTGGGTCGGCACGGTCTGCAGCGTGTTGTTCCTGACGGGCGAAACGCGATGCATCATCCCAAGTTTATAGCGCACAGGGGTCGGGGACGGCGCGGCCCGTCACACAGGTTCCAGACTGAAAGTCCCAGAGCATAATGTTTGCATCGACGCCTGACGCCGGTCGCAAGCCGCAATCCTGGCTTGAACATTGTCTTGCTGGAGACCTCCTTGAAACTGTTCCGATACCTTCTCATCATCGCCATAGCGGCCGTTCTTGCCGGCTGTGGCACGCCCTACGCGACGGTGCCCAACAGCCTGGGTGAGCCGGTGATGTTGCTTGGCCATGATCCGGTGAGTTACTTCACCAAGGGCGAGCCAACCCGCGGCAATCCCGACATCAAGGTGAATCTTCCGTTTCGTACCTACTATTTCGCAAGCGCTGCGAACAAGGCCTTGTTCACCGGCAATCCATCACGCTACGAGCCGCAGTACGGGGGTTTTTGTTCCAGCGGAGCTGCCTACATGGTCAAGCTCGGTAGCGACCCGACGGCCTGGCAAATCCATGAAGGACGCCTGTTCATCTTCGGCGACGTGCTGGGCAAGACCGCCTGGCAACTCGACCCGAAGTGGAATGTTGAACACGCCGACCAACTGTGGCCTGACATGCGTCCGAATGGTTGGCGCGGCCAGTCACTGATGCGTTATGCCTTCAGGGTGCCGCACTACAAGACCGGCGAGCAGATCGTCCAGGAATGGAAGGAAAAGAACCCTGCCATGGAATGGCCGGCCTACGACACCGGTGGCATGATGACCAATCTGTTCACCAAGCCACCGGGCTGGCGTGCCGCCGAGGGCTTCAGCCAGCCGCCGCTGGGCTATCCGCGGTAAACGCAGCGTCCGCTCAGGGCTTCTTGGCCTTGGCCTCGGCCACCGCTTTTTCCAGCTGCTCGCCGGTTTGGTAATGTGGAACGCGCAAGATCAGGCGCTTGCTGCGCTGCCAAAAACTGTTGCTGCCGGCGACCTCGTCTTTCCAGTATTGCTCAGCCAGTTGCATGTTCCTTGGCTCGTCGAGCAGCCAGGCATCACGCGAGCCGGCCCCGCCAAAGATGTAGAGCTTGCCGTTGACCATGCGCCAGGTCTCGGCGTCGCCGCCCCAGGGGATGGCGTAGGCGATCCCGTTGGCGCAAAAGCCTCCATACTGGGGCAGGTACTTCGCCGGCTCCTTGTCGAACAGGGCCTTGTGCTCTGCGCTGGCAAAGCGAAAGCTCACCCCCTGAAAATCACTCTTGAACTGCGGAGTGCCCTGGACATGCTTGTTCTGCGTGAAGTAGGCGACAACGTCGGCGCCATTGAGCATGACGGCAGAGTCACTACCCTCGGCCGTGGCATTCACCGGCCGCAGGCTGCCCGACGGGTTCTGCGCGTTTATCGCGCCACAGCCGACCAGAGCAAGGACGACGAATCCCGCAGCCAGAAATAGCAACCGTCCTTGCTTCATGTCTTCTCCAGTGAATAGCCCGACTCCGTCATTGGAATCCCGGCCTGCGCCGTGGGTTCCGCAAGCGCGTCCGCATAGGGCGCGGCCCAGCCAAACAGCGCGCTCGCCTGCTCGCAACGCTGGCGCAGGTCCTGCTTGTCGTGGCCCGCCAGATGGATGATGGCATAACGGTAGCTTCCGAGCCATTTGAAATC
>JBCKPH010000093.1:0-10156 GCA_038901755.1 Burkholderiaceae bacterium
CATGCGAAGATTCCTCGCCGCTCTCCTGCTCGCTTTCGCGCCACAGGTCTGGTCTGCACCGGTGGCAACGGGTGATGCGCTGGATCTGTTTCTGGCAAGAAAAGGAATCCTTGACCAAGGTTCGGGAGCCGGCCAGACCCAGCGCGGCGGCGCGGCCAACATGGTTTCTCACGCCATCGGCTTCCTCGGCGTCCCGTACCGCCTGGGCGGCAACGACTTTGAATCGGGCTTCGATTGCAGCGGATTTGTCCGTGCCATCGTTGCGCAGACCATCGGCTTGCTGCTGCCGCGCCAAGCCGAACAGCAAGCCGCCGCTAGCAACGAAATTTCGGCGTCCGAGTTGCAGCCTGGAGACCTGGTCTTCTTCAACACCCTCGAGCGAGCCTACAGCCATGTCGGCATCTACCTCGGTGCAGGAAGATTCATCCATTCGCCCAAGCCTGGCGCCCAGATCCGGGTCGAAGACATGAGCAAGACCTACTGGACCCAGCGCTTCAATGGCGCGAGGCGGGTCCAGGTCACACAGCTCGACAGCAAGAACTCACCTTGACGGCAGGTGGCCGCAAGCGACGCGGCGCTTGCCGGTTCATGTCATCACGCCAACGCAAACAGAAAGGCCTGTGAGGTTTTCACCGCACAGGCCTGCAAATCGCCTGGCCGCCGCTGGGACGGCCTGCTCAAGCTATCGGTTGGTCCGGGTGCCAACCACCTCGATCTCAACACGGCGGTTCTTGGCACGACCTTCCGTCGTCTTGTTGTCGGCGACCGGCTGCTTTTCACCCTTGCCTTCGGTATAGACACGGTTCTTCTCGATGCCCTTGCTCACCAGATAGGCCTTCACCGCTTCGGAACGCTTGACTGAAAGCTGCTGGTTGTAGGCGTCGGAGCCAACCGAGTCGGTATGACCGACAGAGATGATCACCTCAAGGTTGATGTCTTTGATCTTGCTGACCAGGTCATCCAGCTTGGCTTTGCCCTCGGGCTTCAAGACCGACTTGTCGAAATCAAAGAAGGCGTCGGCAGCGTACGTCACCTTGGTGGCGGCCGGGGGCTGCGGCGCTGGCGCCGGAGCGGGGGCCGGGGCGGGCGCGGGTACGGCAGCCGGGGCGGGCGCCGGTGCAGGACGGGGCGGGGGTGCCGGTGGCGGTGGCGGTGCGGGAGCAGGCGCCGGCGCGGGAGCCGGTG
Organism: Burkholderiaceae bacterium; assembly: GCA_038901755.1. Lineage (GTDB taxonomy): Bacteria > Pseudomonadota > Gammaproteobacteria > Burkholderiales > Burkholderiaceae_C > JBCKPE01. The sequence continues at coordinate 1,186 of JBCKPH010000093.1, forward strand.
CGGGAGCCGGTGCGGGAGCCGGAACAATCGCGCCGTCGCAGCCTTTGGCAGCCGTCGCCGGGGTCCAGAAATTGTTACGCCAGCACAGTTCGTTGCTGCCGTTCCTCCAGACCAGATCGCTGCCGCCATTGCGCCAGTTGTCGATCGACTGCGCACCTGCAGCGGTTGCCAGCGCGGCGGTCGCGAACAACACGGCCACTTTATTGAGTTTCTTCATGGTTCTCCTCGGAGGGGAAAGAGCCGCAGTCGCGCTGCGATTAGCAAGACGCCTTAAGTGCCCATCACGAAAAACGTTGAGCGAATTGTGCCACAGTCATTGGGGCCTTCCCCAGCCACCGCGGGTCCCATTCGGCAGCTACCCCGGATTAATGGAGCCGTCTGTTGCCGTGAAACGACACGGCCCGGGCCGTAAAATCATGCGCTTCGCGCCCCGCCCCTGCCTCCCGCCGCTCCCTTCCCCCTCGCCATGACCCAGTTCGCCAAGGAAACCTTGCCCGTCAGCCTCGCGGAGGAGATGCGGCGCAGTTACCTCGACTATGCGATGAGCGTGATTGTCGGGCGTGCCCTGCCCGACGCGCGCGATGGCTTGAAACCGGTGCATCGGCGCGTGCTCTATGCGATGCATGAACTCGGCAATGAATGGAACCGGCCGTACAAGAAATCAGCCCGCATCGTCGGCGACGTCATCGGCAAGTACCACCCGCACGGCGACCAGTCGGTCTACGACACGATCGTGCGCATGGCGCAGGACTTTTCCATGCGGCATGAGCTGGTTGATGGCCAGGGCAACTTTGGCTCGGTCGACGGCGACAACGCGGCAGCGATGCGCTACACCGAAATCCGGCTGACGCGCATCGCCCACGAAATGCTTGCCGATATCGACCGAGAAACGGTGGATTTCGGCCCGAACTACGATGGCAGCGAGAAGGAGCCGCTGGTTCTTCCAAGCAAACTGCCGAATCTGCTGGTGAACGGGTCGGGTGGAATCGCCGTGGGCATGGCGACCAATATTCCCCCGCACAATCTGAATGAGGTGGTGGACGCTTGCCTGCATTTGCTCGGGCATCCGCAGGCCACCGTTGAAGACCTGATGGAAATTATTCCGGCGCCTGACTTCCCCACGGCCGGGATCATCTACGGCATCGAAGGCGTGCGCGACGGCTACCGCACCGGACGCGGCCGGGTCGTGATGCGCGCCAAGTGCCATTTTGAGGACATCGACAAGGGACAACGCCAGGCCATCGTCGTTGACGAACTGCCCTATCAAGTCAACAAGAAGACACTGCAGGAGCGGATGGCCGAGCTGGTGCACGAGAAGAAGATCGAAGGCATCAGTCACATTCAGGACGAGAGCGACAAGTCGGGCATGCGCCTGGTGATCGAACTCAAGCGCGGCGAAGTCGCCGAAGTCGTGCTGAACAACCTGTACAAGCAGACGCAGCTGCAGGACACCTTTGGCATCAATATGGTGGCGCTGATCAACGGCCAGCCCAAGCTGTGCAATCTGAAGGACCTGGTCGAGGTGTTCCTGCAGCACCGGCGCGAGGTCGTCACCCGGCGCACCGTGTTTGCCTTGCGCAAGGCCCGTGAACGAGGGCATGTGCTCGAAGGGTTGGCGGTCGCGCTGGCCAACATCGATGAATTCATTGCGGTCATCCGTGCCGCCCCGACCCCGCCGATCGCCAAGGCGCAACTGATGGAGGGCCGTTGGGACAGCGCCCTGGTGCGTGAGATGCTGACCCGCACGCGGGAAGACGGTAGCGCGCTGAACGCCGACGACTACCGGCCCGAAGGACTGGACCGAGCCTACGGCATAGGCAGCGATGGCCGTTATCGACTGAGCGACACGCAGGCGCAGGAAATCCTGCAGATGCGTCTGCAGCGCCTGACCGGGCTGGAACAGGACAAGATCGTTACCGAGTACCGGGACGTGATCGCCGAAATTTCCGATCTGCTCGACATCCTTGCCCGTTCCGAGCGCGTCTCCGTCATCATCATGGAGGAGCTGACCGCGCTCAAGCAGGAGTTTGGTCAGACCAAGCCGGGCGCCAGGCGCAGCCAGATCGAGCACAGCAGCTATGACCTGAGCACAGAGGACCTGATCACGCCCACCGACATGGTGGTGACCCTGTCCCACGGCGGTTACATCAAGAGCCAGCCGCTTGGCGAATACCGGGCCCAGCGGCGCGGTGGCCGCGGCAAGCAGGCCACAGCCACCAAGGAAGACGATTGGATCGACCAACTCTTCGTTGCCAACACGCACGATTACATCCTGTGCTTCTCCGACCTGGGACGCCTGTACTGGCTCAAGGTCTGGGAGGCGCCCCAGGGGTCGCGCGGTTCCCGTGGCCGCCCCATCGTCAACATGTTCCCGCTGCAGGAAGGCGAGAAGATCACCGTGGTGTTGCCCCTGACCGGGGAAAACCGCAGCTTCCCCGCGCATCGCTATGTGTTCATGGCCACCAGCATGGGAACCGTGAAGAAGACCGCGCTGGACGAATTCAGCAACCCGCGCAAGGCTGGCATCATCGCCGTTGGACTCGATCCGGGCGATTACCTGATTGGCGCGGCGCTGACCGACGGGCAGCACGACGTGATGCTCTTTTCCGATGGCGGCAAGGCGGTCCGTTTTGACGAGAACGACGTTCGACCGATGGGCCGGAACGCGCGCGGGGTGCGTGGCATGGCGCTCGAGGAGGGCCAGCGGGTGATTGCCATGCTGGTTGCCGAAGACGAACAGCAGAGCGTTCTGACCGCCACCGAGCATGGCTATGGCAAGCGGACTCGAATCACCGACTACACGCGTCATGGCCGTGGCACCAAGGGCATGATCGCGATTCAGCAGAGCGAGCGCAACGGACGGGTCGTTGCCGCCACGCTGATTCACGACAACGATGAAATCATGCTGATCACGGACCGCGGCGTGCTGGTGCGGACCCGGGCCAGCGAAATCCGCGAAATGGGGCGAGCCACACAGGGCGTGACGCTGATATCGATGGACGAAGGCTCGCTGCTCGGCGGATTGCAGCGCATTGTCGAAAATGACGCGAGCCCGGGCGAGGACGAAGCTGCGCCAGAAGACGGGACCAGCGACGCCAGCTGAGACAGGATTTTAGGCCTGGAGGGCGTGCGTTCGAACGAACGCAAGCGGGTTGCAGCGGGCTCAGGCGCCCGATGTTCCGTGCAAGAATTGAACATGCCCAAGACGCTCCCCGAACTGCGTGCCCAGATCGACGCGGTGGACCGTGAACTGCTCGCCCTGCTGAACCAGCGCGCCCGCATTGCCGAATCGGTCGGACAAATCAAGCGTGCCGAGGGGTCGCCGGTGTTTCGGCCGGAGCGCGAGGCCCAGGTGATCGAGCAGCTAAGGCAGGAGAACGGCGGCCCGCTGAGAGACTCGGCGGTCGGCGCGATCTGGTGCGAAGTCATGTCGGCCTGCCGCTCCCTGGAGGCGCCGCAACGGGTCGCCTACCTCGGTCCTGCCGGAACGTTCAGCGAGGAGGCTGCACTGCGCTTCTTTGGCAGCAGCATCGAGCGTGTTCCGTGCGCCAGTTTTGATGAGGTGTTTCGTGCCGCTGCGGCCGGCACGGCCGACTTCGGCGTGGTCCCAGTGGAAAACTCAACGGAAGGCGTCGTCGCCCGCTCGCTCGACCTGTTTCTGAACACGCCGCTTCATATCGTCGGCGAAATCAGCCTGCTGGTGCGCCACAACCTGTTGCGCTTGAGCCGGTCCCTCGATGGCGTGGAAGCGGTTTACGCCCATCCGCAAGCATTGGCCCAGTGCCAGAGTTGGCTCAGCACCCATCTGCCCAACGTCGAACGGCACGCCGCCAGCAGCAACGCCGAAGGGGCGCGCCTGGCCAGCACGAACCCGGCCTGGGCCGGCATCGCGAGCGAGCGCGCGGCGAGCGAGTTCGGACTGCAACTGGTGAGCCCAGCGATCCAGGACGACGCATTGAACCGGACCCGTTTCGCCATCATCTGTCTTCCAACCCTGTTGGCAATGCCCGAAGCGTCGGGGCGCGACCGTGTCAGCCTGGTGGTCTCGGTCCCGAACAAGCCGGGCGCGGTCCACGACCTGTTGCAACCCTTGAAGGTGCACGGCGTGTCGATGACGCGGTTCGAGTCGCGGCCGGCCCGCTCCGGGCAATGGGAATACTATTTTTATATCGACCTGCAGGGCCATCCCGCGGAGCCGGCCGTGGCCGCCGCGCTGAAGGATCTCCAATCGGTTTGCGCTTTTTACAAGATGCTGGGCGCCTACTCGGTGGCGGGCGACACCTGAATATGAGGCAAGCCCCTTGCAGCGCCAGGACCATGGGTCTGGAGCAATCCCCGTGATCGAGCAGCTCGGCCTGATCGGTTGTGGACTTATGGGCGGCTCGTTTGCCCTGGCGCTGAAGCGCGACGGCCTGGTGAAACGTGTGATCGGTTACAGCAAGTCACCCACCACCACCGAGCGCGCACGGCAACTCGGCGTCATCGACATCGAGGCGCCGTCGGCGCTGATGGCTGTGTCAGGCTCGGACATTGTGTTGATCGCCGTCCCGGTGGCGGCGACTGGCCCGATTCTGGAGGCGATCCAGCCCCTGGTCACGTCCGACACCCTGGTCATGGACGTCGGCTCGACCAAAGTCGAGGTGGTGCGCGCGGCGCAGCGTGCCCTGGGTGGACGAATCGGCTCATTCGTTCCAGCCCACCCGATAGCGGGCCGGGAGGTGTCAGGTATTGAAAACGCCAATGCCGAGTTGTTCGACGGGCGCCAAACGATTTTGACGCCGACCGAGCGCACCCTGCCGCAGAACCTGCAGCGAGCCTCGGAAGCTTGGCGCGCGGTGGGCGCCAGGGTTGCCGTCATGACGCCGGAGGCGCACGACAACGCCCTGGCGGCGGTCAGCCACCTGCCGCACCTGTTGGCGTTTGCCATGATGAACAGTATTTCCGGCCAGTCGCGCGCCAAGGAGTTGCTGTCGCTGGCCGGCCCCGGTTTTCGCGACTTCACGCGCATCGCCGCAAGCGACGCCAGGGTCTGGCGCGACATCCTGCTATCGAATCGCGAGCGCATCATGGCGCAGTCGCAGCTGTTCCGCCAGGCGCTGGTTGATCTTGAGCATTTGATGTCCAAGGGCAACGAGGACGCGCTGACCGAGCTGGTTGAACTCGCGAGTCAAACCCGCGCCAACTGGCACCTGTCCTCGGGCATGGGGAAAAACTAGCCGGCCGATGTTTGCCACTGAGTTTCTCGACCTGCCGCCCCTTGCCGGTGCCGCCGGGTCAATCACCTTGCCGGGTTCCAAAAGCATTTCGAATCGGGTGCTCCTGCTATCGGCTCTGTGTCAAGGCACGACCGCGATCCACGACCTGCTGGATTCCGACGACACGCGGGTCATGCTGCAGGCACTGGAACAGTTGGGTTGCAGCCGCCGGCAGGACGGCCGGGTGCTGCACCTGGTCGGCTGTGCTGGCTCGTTTTCGAACCGATCCGGTTCCATCTTCCTTGGCAACGCCGGCACCGCAATGCGGCCCCTGACCGCTGTTCTGGCGGTGCTCGGTGGCAGCTACCAGTTGCATGGCGTGGCGCGAATGCATGAGCGACCGATCGCCGATCTGGTAGACGCCTTGACCCAGCTTGGATGCTCGATCAGCTATTCAGGTCAGGCTGGATATCCGCCCCTGCAAATTGGAGAACCCCGGCTCGATGTAACCCGGACAATTCCCGTGCGCGGCGATGTGTCCAGCCAGTTTCTCACTGCCCTGCTCATTGCCCTGCCTCTGGTGGCCAGAACCGAGATCACGATCATCGTGCAGGGTCACCTAATCTCCCGGCCCTACGTTGAAATTACCCTGAATCTTCTTGCGCGCTTTGGCGTGTCGGTAAGACGGGACGGCTGGAGCCGTTTCACCATTCCCGCAGGCAGCCGCTACCAGTCGCCGGGCGAGATCCAGGTCGAGGCCGACGCATCGTCGGCCAGCTACTTCATTGCGCTCGGCGCCATTGCCCGAGGACAGGGCGAGCGTAGCGGCATCCACATCCATGGTGTCGGAGCCAACTCGATCCAGGGCGATCTGGGCTTTGTCGAGGCGGCACGCGCCATGGGGGCGCAAATACGCACCGGTCCCAACTGGATTCGAGTCGATTCGCCCGACGCAGGCGGGCCGTCTCTGCGCGGGGTCGATCTCGACTGCAACGCCATGCCCGACGCGGCAATGACCCTGGCGGCGCTGGCCATGTACGCAACCGGCAGCACCACCTTGCGCAGTATTGCCAGCTGGCGCGTCAAGGAAACCGACCGCATCGCGGCCATGGCCACCGAACTGCGCAAGTTCGGCGCGACCGTGGCCGAAGGGTCGGATTTCCTGCAGATTACGCCCCCGGCCAGCGCGTCGCACTGGCGCGCCGCGACAGTCAAGACCTATGACGACCATCGAATCGCCATGTGTCTGTCCCTGTTGGCCTTCAATCCCGCAGGCCTGCCGGTTCGCATCGAAGATCCCACGTGTGTCGCAAAAACCTATCCCGACTATTTCGAGGACCTGTTTTCTCTGTCATGGGCCACGCCCGATGCGATTCCGGTGATTTGCATCGACGGGCCCTCCGCGTCAGGCAAGGGCACGCTGGCCTCGGCGCTGGCCAGACGCCTGGGCTACCACTACCTTGACTCCGGCGCCCTGTATCGCCTGGTCGCGCTGGCGACCGCACGCGCCGGCGTGAGCCTTGACCCGGCATCGGAACAAGCCATCGCGCGTCTGAGCGCCGCCCTTGATATCCGCTTCGACGCAGGCCTGGTCTGGCTTCATGGCGAAGAAGTTGGTGTGGTGATACGCAGCGAGCAGACCGGCATGGATGCGTCCAAAGTGTCGGCCATGCCGGCGGTGCGCCAGGCCCTGCTTGAATTGCAACGAAGCTATCGCCGGCTGCCCGGACTGGTGGCCGAAGGCCGCGATATGGGAAGCGCAATCTTTCCCGGCGCCGGGCTCAAGGTCTATCTCTCCGCGAGCCTCGAGCAACGTGCCGCACGTCGCCATAAGCAGTTGATTTCAAAGGGTATTTCTGCTAACATCAAGACTCTTCTGCAGGACTTAAAAACGCGCGACGAACGGGATTCGACCCGCAAGATCGCACCTCTCACGGCCGCTGAAGATGCCCTGATGCTGGACAACACCGAGCTTTCGATCGATCAAGCGGTTGAAACGGTGCTGCGCTGGTGGCAGGACAGACAGCCTTTTGGCAAGCCGGTTGCCCTGGGCTGAAGGCCCGCATTGATTCCCGTCGTGCCGCATGGCGCCCCGATCGAGCGGATTTGTCAACTTAACCGTGGTCATCCCACAAGCCCTGCAACCGTTTTTGGCTCACTGTAAGACGCTTGAGCTGGCGTAACGGTCCGCGATGGGCAAGGAAAACTGAATGTCTGAATCTTTTGCCGAACTGTTTGAAGAGTCCCTGAAGCGCACTGAAATGCGCACAGGCGAAGTGATCACGGCGGAGGTCGTGCGCATCGAGCATAGCTTCGTCGTCGTCAATGCGGGTCTGAAATCCGAGGCCTACGTGCCGCTGGAAGAATTCAAAAGCGACACCGGAACGATTGAGGTGCAGGTCGGCGACTTTGTGTCGGTCGCCATCAGCGCGATCGAGAATGGTTACGGCGACACCATCGTGTCGCGTGACACCGCGAAGAGGCTCGCCTCCTGGATGAGCCTGGAGAAGGCCCTGGAGTCAGGCGAGTTTGTGACCGGCACGACGACCGGCAAGGTCAAGGGCGGACTGACCGTCCTGGTCAACGGCATCCGTGCTTTCCTGCCGGGTTCCCTGATCGATACCCGGCCCATGAAGGACCTCTCGGCGTTCGAAAACAAGACGATGGAGCTGAAAGTCATCAAGCTTGATCGCAAGCGCAACAACGTGGTGCTGAGCCGGCGCGCGGTGATCGAGGCCAGCATGGGCGAAGAACGCGCCAAGCTGATGGAAACCCTGAAAGAGGGCTCAGTGGTGCGCGGGATCGTGAAGAACATCACCGAGTACGGAGCCTTCGTCGATCTGGGCGGCATCGACGGCCTGCTGCACATCACCGACATGGCCTGGCGGCGCGTGCGGCACCCAAGCGAAGTGGTCAGCGCCGGACAGGAAATCATTGCCAAGATTCTTAAGTTCGATGCCGAGAAGAACCGCGTTTCCCTGGGCCTCAAGCAACTGGGCGACGACCCCTGGATGGGTGTTTCGCGCCGCTATCCGCAGTCCACCCGCATGTTTGGCAAGATCACGAACCTTGCGGATTACGGCGCCTTTGTCGAGCTTGAGCCCGGCATCGAGGGGCTGGTGCACGTGTCGGAAATGGACTGGACCAACAAGAACGTGGCTCCCTCCAAGATCGTGACGCTGGGTGACGAAGTCGAAGACATGGTGCTTGAGATCGACGAAGACAAGCGCCGAATTTCGCTTGGCATGAAGCAGTGCAAGGCAAACCCCTGGCAGGAGTTTGCGCAGAACACGAAACGTGGCGACCGTGTCAAGGGACCGATCAAATCGATCACCGACTTTGGCGTTTTTGTCGGCCTGGCCGCCGGCATTGATGGCCTGGTGCACTTGAGCGACCTGTCCTGGAACGAGCCTGGCGAAGCCGCGGTGCGTAGTTACAAGAAGGGGCAAGAGGTCGAAGCGCTGGTGCTGGCCGTGGACGTCGATCGCGAACGCATTTCGCTGGGCATCAAGCAACTCGACGCCGATCCCTTCACCTCCTTCGTGTCGGTTAACGACAAGGGCCAGACCGTGACCGGCCGCGTCAAGTCGGTGGACCCGCGTGGCGCCGAGATCCTGCTGGGACAGGACGTGTTGGGTTACCTGCGTGCCTCTGAAATCAGCCGGGACCGAGTCGAGGACGCGCGCAATGTGCTGAAGGAAGGTGATGAGGTGCCGGCCGTCATCGTCAACATTGACCGCAAGACGCGCAACATCCAGTTGTCGGTGAAGGCCAAG
>JBCKPH010000094.1:0-10122 GCA_038901755.1 Burkholderiaceae bacterium
GCAGGTCAACTTCGACTACGCGGTGGTCGAGCGCCTGTTGCGCACCGACCTGACGGTCCAGCTTATCCCCTTCAATTTGGGGCGGGTGCTTGCCAACGCCGCCGATCCTGACAATCTGCTGCTGCAACCCGGTGACGTGGTGACCGTGTTCTCGGTCAACGATGTGCGCGTGCCGGTCGCCAAGCGCCGCGTCTATGTGCAGATCGAGGGCGAGGTGGCCAACCCCGGGATTTATCAGTTGGCGCCAGGAGACACGATACAGACCCTGGTGGACCGGGCCGGTGGCTTGACGCGCGACGCCTATCTTTTTGGTTCCGGCTTTTTCCGCGAGGAGGTGCGCAAGAGCCAGGCCGAAAACCTGGAAAAACTGGTGCGAAGGCTTGAAGCTGAGTCCGCTGGGAGCCTGGGGCAGCTGGCGCAAAGCCAGGCGGCCGGCGCAGACACCAACCCTGCCGCTGTCCAGGCACGCATCCAAGCGGCGCAACTGGCGCAGCGCCAGGCGCTGGACCGCCTGCGCTCATTAAAGCCTTCGGGCCGTATCGCCCTTGACATTCCGCCGTCTGACAACAATGTCATCGCGCAAATGCCGTCACTTCGGGTTGAAACCGGTGACCGCTTGCTCATTCCCAATCGCCCCGACTTTGTTTATGTGTTTGGTTCGGTTAATACCGAGTCGGCACTGATCTACAGGCCCGGCAAGACGGTGGTGGACTATCTGGAACAGGCCGGGCTGGGCAGCGGCTCGGATCGCGACAACATCATCCTGGTCCGTGCCGACGGCAGCGCGATGACCAACAGTAGCAACTGGAGCAACACCGTGCTGCGCACCGTCGTGATGCCGGGCGACACCCTGGTGCTGCCCGAGAAACTGGACCGCGAGACCTCCTGGAGCTTCATCGTCCGCAACACCAAGGACATCACTCAGATCTTCTATCAGCTTGGTCTTGCCGCGGCGGCCATCAAGACATTGCGCCAGTGACCGCGGCCAACCGCCGGACGGCTTGACCTTCGAACCCATCGATACGAAATGCAAGACACCGAAAACTCGCCCATCGACGAACAGGAGATCAGCCTGCTTGACCTCTTGATTTCTCTTGGCGAAGGCAAGTGGATGATTGCGGGCGTAACTTCTCTTTGCGCCCTGCTGGGCGTGGCTGTAGCCCTGCTGCTGCCGCCGATGTTTACCGGCAAGACTGTTCTGATGCCGCCACAGCAGCAGCAAAGCGCGGCGGCGAGCGCATTGGCAAGCTTGGGCGGTCTCGCCGGACTGGCGGGACTGGCGACTGGAATCAAAAGCCCGGATGACACCTACGTCGCCTTGCTGAAAAGCGATCGACTCACCGACGTGCTGATCAAGGCGTTTGACCTGAAGAATCGGTACGAGAGCAAGTACCTGGCTGACGCACGTAAAGAGTTCGCTTCGAACACTCGGGTGACAGCGGACAAGAAGTCCGGCCTGATCACGGTCGAAGTCGATGACAAGGATCCCGGCGTCGCGGCAAACATGGCCAACCGCTACGTCGAAGAGTTGCGCAAGTTGCTGGGAACCCTGGCGGTGACCGAGGCGCAGCAAAGGCGCACCTTTTTCGAGCAACAGGTAACGCGCGGCAAGGAGCAGTTGGCCCAAGCCGAGTTCAGCTTCAAACAGGCGCAGCAGAAGAGCGGCATGCAGGTGACCCAGGCGCTGGCCGAAACCGGAGTCCGCGCCAGCGTGGAGCTGCGGGTGCAAATCGCCAGCCGCGAGGTCCAGGTCGGCGCGCTGCGTGGCACCTACGCCACAGCGCAGAACCCGGACGTGATCCGCCTGACCAGTGAGCTGTCTGCCTTGCGCGGGCAGCTTGATCGATTAGAAAAGGGCAGCCAGTCCAATTCGTCCTCGGCCCAGGGCGCGGCGGCGCCAACCAAGTCGAATGCTGACGGCCAGGAGGCGGTACGCGCCTACCGCGACGTCAAGGTGCAGGAGGCGATTCTCGAGGTCATGGTGCGCCAATACGAGTTGGCCAGGGTCGATGAGGCGCGCGAGGGCCCGCTGGTGCAGCAAGTTGACGTTGCCAGGCCAGCAGAACGAAGAACCTCACCCAAGCGCACGCTGATCGTGGCAATCAGCCTGCTGCTAGGGTTTTTACTAGGTACGGTCTTTGTTCTGGTCCGTTCCTCTTGGCGGAATGCGAGCCGCGATGGCGAGACGGCGGGCAAAATGCAAAGCCTGCGAAAGGCTTGGCGACTCGGAAGAAGCTAGCGCCGGAAGGTCCTGCACAGGTTGAATCAGGTAAATTTTTCCAACCCACTTGCGTCTTCATTCAAAACCTGTCTAGAATGGCCCCGTAACAACTTTATTGGAGGCTTCGATGAAACTAATTCGTGTCTTGGTGCTGTCTGCAGCAGTCGCCGGGGTTTCCATCCCATCTTCGGCGCAGACTGGCACTGATGCGGGGTTGTTCGGCTTGGGCACCGCGGCTACGATCGCGGTGGTCGTGGCCGCAGTGGTCATTGTGGCAGCGGTTGCGGCGGCCAACGATACTCCTACGACGGCGACGGCGACGGCGACTGCGACGGGTACTCGGTAGCCAGTAGCTCCAGAGCGGCTTAATCGCCAAAAACCCCGAGGATTCACTCGGGGTTTTTTTTGTCCGGAACTTGTCCAATGCTCGCCGTGGCCGCGCGATCCGGTTTCTGTGGTATCTCGCTCACCGCGCTGCTCGTCCTGGCGGGCTGTAGCACCAACTCGAACGCCATTTACGAAACGCTTCGCACTGCGATGGCGGGCGAAGCGGAGACCACAGCGCCAAAGCTCCGGCCCGATCTGCAATACCTGCGCATGCGTCTCGGCGAACGGACGCTCTACCTGGTACTGGGTTTTCTGGAGCACCATGGCACCGATCAAACTCAGACTTGGTACACCGGTGGCAGCGAAGTTCTCAAACTGCAGAACGGGCGCATCGCCGGCAGTGCGGGCATGCCGACGGACTGGCGCATGGTGCGCCGGAGCCCGACCCCCGGGTGGAGGGACATACCCGCGAGCGGTGTCAGCTACCAGCGCGAGCGTGATGTGATGCCGGGCTATCGCATGGGGATACGTGAGCTCGTGCAGATTCGTCCAATCGCGCCGGTGCTTGACTCACGCCTGTCCGGGGTCAGCCCGGCCGCGCTGGCCTGGTTCGAGGAAACCATTGTTTCCTCATCCGAGTCGTCCGCGTCATCCCCGTACCCCAAGCTGCCGGCCGCCCTGTTTGCAGTCGACCTGTCGCAAAGCGACACGCCTGTGGTGTTTTCGCGGCAATGCCTTTCAACAGACATGTGCTTTTCGCTTCAACCATGGCCACCCCGCTCTGCTGCCAAGTAGCGCCTCGGGCATGGATGCGCAAGCCGGTGGCCATTGCCTGCGGCGCATTGCTGCTTGGCGCAGCATGGGTAGCGCAGGCGCAGTCGGCGCTGAGCGATGTCCGCGCCGGCGAACGCCTGAGCGACTGGCTGCTGCGCAACCAGTCCGACGATTCCTACCCCATTGGGCTGACCTGGCTGGTGCCCGAAGAGCGTCCGGCGCAGCAGAGGCTGAAGAACGAATTGCTCGGCGTGCTGGCGCAACGAAAAGCCACCACCTCGCAGCAGCGATCCGATACCGGCCTTGCGCAGTGGGTCCGATCGCTGCACGTCACCGGCCGGGTCGCCCTGTCAATCCCCGACGCGCGCTGGATGCAGGGAGCCCATCATCGAGCCCAGGACCCGATCCTGCGCGCCGGGCAGCAGGTGGTGCTGCCGCGGCGCCTCACTGCGATCATCGTCGTCGCCGAGGACGGGCGGCCTTGCAGCGTGCCGCATGTCGCCGGCGCCTCGGTCGCCTATTACGTTTCGAGTTGTCATGGCGAGGCTGGCCGCTCGCGTGACTGGGCCTGGCTGGCCCAACCCGACGGACGGCAGTCCAGGTACGGGGTCAGCGCGTGGAACGAGGCGGTGCAGGACGAACCCGCGCCGGGGGCGTGGATCTGGTCACCGTCGCGCGGCAGCGGGCTGTCCAGCTCGTTTTCGGACGGAATGATTCGCTTCCTGGCGTCGCAGGGACCTTACGGTGCATTGGGTCCCGGCCTGGTTGGCGCAGCCCCTTCCAGTGTCGTCACGGCCCGGCCGGCGACACCAGCCCCACCGGTCACGCTTGCCCGAACGCTGCGCGACCCCACGCTCACGGCGAACGACTGGGGCGAGATCGGCCTGCTGCAAACACCCACCGCGCGCATGGCAGCCGCCGGCGAGATGCGTTTTCAGTTCAGCATCGTCCCGCCCTACACCCGCGGAACCATCATGACTCAGCCGTTCGACTGGCTCGAGGCCGGCTTTCGCTACACCGACGTTGGCAACCGCGCCTATGGCTCACCTGAACTGAGCGGTAGCCAATCGTTTAAGGACAAAAGCTTTGATTTGAAGCTGCGACTGTTCGAAGAATCCCACCAATTGCCGCAAATTGCGCTGGGCGTGCGTGACATCGGCGGTACCGGGCTGTTCTCCAGCGAGTACCTGGTCGCCAGCAAGAGAACCGGCGACTTTGATTGGAGCCTGGGCCTCGGTTGGGGCAACCTGGGCGCGCGCGCCAATCTGGGCAACCCGCTGTCAATTCTGGGCAAGCGGTTCGAGCAACGCGCCGGTTCCACTGTTGCCACCGGTGGCACCATCAATATCGCCAACATGTTTCATGGGCCCACCGCCCTGTTTGGTGGTGTCCAATGGCAAACCCCATGGAACCCATTGACCTTCAAACTCGAATACGAAGGCAACGACTACCAGAAGGAGCCGCTGGCAAACCCCCAGACGCAAAAATCACCGTTCAACTTCGGAATGGTCTATCGCTACTCGCCCAACATCGACATATCGGCCGGGCTGGAACGCGGCAACCGCCTGATGCTTGGAGTTACTCTGCACAGCGCGCTGGACAAGGTGGGATTTTCCAAGATTGGCAACCCCCTGCCCCCGTTTTTTCGCACGCCGGGTGCGGACGGCGACTGGACTCGAACCGCCAACGACATCCGCAGTCTGACGGGATGGTCGGTCTCGTCATTTGAGCAGCGCGGCGGCGCGCTTTGGGTAACCGTATCCAGCGCCCAGGGCGCCTACCGTCAGGAACGGTTCGAGCGACTGGTCTCAGTGCTGCATCGCGACGCAGCGGCCGACATCAAGCGCTTTGCCATCAGCTTCAATGAGCGCGGCCTGGCGCTGCGTGCGATTGAAGTGGACCGTGCCGAGTGGCTGGCGCGGCGCAGTGTCGGTCAGGTGCCTTCGCTCGGCCGAACCGACGAAATTGGTTTCAGCCCCGCCAGCAGCATCGACAGCGACCTCAGTAACGACAGCGCACGACGCCTGTGGAGCGCCAGTTCGGTCGCATTCACGTTCGGCCTCGAGCCAAGCTTCACACGCATACTTGGCGGTCCCGACGCTTTTCTCCTCTATCAATTCGGAGTACGTGCCGACGCCAGCTATCGCTTCAGCGAAAGTACCTGGGTCAGCGGCTCGGCCCATCTGGGTCTGCTCGACAATTACGACCAGTTCAAGTTCACCGGCCCGAGCAATCTGCCGCGGGTCCGTACCTTTCAGCGCGAATTTGTCACGACTTCGCGCCTGACGCTTCCGAACCTGCAAGTCACCCATGTCGGGCAGTTAGGCGAGGACCAGACCTTCAGTGTCTATGGCGGCTTGCTGGAATCGATGTACGCCGGCGTCGGCGCCGAATGGCTGTATCGCCCCTGGCGCAGCCCGGTCGCCCTGGGCATCGACGTCAACCATGTGCGCCAGCGCGACTTTCGGCAGGATCTGGCGCTGCGCGACTACCGTGTTAGCACGGGTCACGCCACGCTGTACTGGGACACCGGCTGGAACGGCGTGCAGGCCAAGGTCGCAGTTGGGCAGTACCTGGCCGGCGACCGCGGCGTTACCGTGGACCTAAGCCGTCGCTTCGACAACGGAGTGACGCTTGGCGCCTATGCCACCAAGACCAATGTGTCAAAAGAACAGTTCGGCGAAGGCAGCTTCGACAAGGGCGTTTACATCTCGATGCCGTTCGACGCGATGCTGCCCCTGTTCAGCCCGATCACGGCCAAGTTTGTCTGGTCGCCGCTGACCCGGGATGGCGGCGCCCGTCTGAACCGGAAGTATCCGCTCTATGACCTGACCGACCTGCGCCATCCGCGTTCCTTCAATCTCGGTGCGCCAAACGACGGCAAGCCACGAACCGGCGACGATATCTTCGGGCTGCCGCCGCAATGGGCCGAGCAGCAACGTGACTACAGCCTCTGGGGTGACCTGAAGCAAAGCACGAGCGAACTGGGCAGCCAGTTGATCGATCCGTCGTCGCGAGCCTCCTGGCTGGGGGCAGCGGGCGCTATCCTGCTGGCCTCGTCGCTCGACAAGCCGTTCGACCGTTGGGCGCAGAACCAGCAAGGCAACACATCCGGAATGGCGGCCAAACTCAGCAACAAGCTGCCGCTGCTGCTGGGGGCGGGCGCGGGAGCCCTGGCGCTGGGTCTTGGTGGGGACAGCATGTCCGGCACGGGCTGGACCGCACTCAAGGCGGCCGGCTTCACCTTGCTGGCGAATCAGGTCGTGCGCTTCGGGCTGGGCCGCTCCCGACCTGAGGAGGGACTGGGCAGCACGCATTTTTCCGGCCTCGGTTCCGGCGCGCTCAAATCAGGCTTCCCCTCCAACCACGTCGGCTTCGCCTTTGCGCTGGTGACCCCGTTCGCGCAGCAGTACGACATGCCCTGGCTGTACGGGCTGGCAGCCAGCACCGCTTTCGGTCGCATCCAATCACGCCAGCACTGGTTCTCGGATGTCGTCGTCGGCGGCGTGATGGGTTACGCCATGGGTTCGCTGCTGCTGGACCAGCAACGCGGCCGCACCGGCCTGCAACGCATCGCGTTCGGCCTGGCCGGGGTGCAGGCGATCTGGGCCTTTGAATAGTCTTTCACACCTGGAAGCGCGGCAGTCGGCCAATTGGGCGATTTGACGACTACTTTCCTACAGTCCATGTACCTTGCGCACCCCGGCCTCAACTGCCGCCAGGTCTTCTTGGCTGAGCACGCCCATTTTCTTTCCGACGCGTGTCTTGTCGATGGTGCGTATCTGGTGAGTTTGTTGTAAGCGGTGAGTGTCAACACACGACTGTGCTTCGGCCTGCCGAACGCGCCTCGCGGGTCCGCCTGCAAGTCGATGCTTTCGCATCAATATGCTAAACTGTCTTTCATGCGTACGACACTCGATTTGCCCGACCCCTTGTTGCGCCAGCTCAAGGCCAGGGCGGCCCTCGACGGGACCACACTCAAGGCGCTTCTGCGCGGCATGGTCGAGCGCGGGTTGCGCGCGCCTGAGCAGGCTGCGCCGGCGCACTCCGCAAACCCTGCCACGCTGCCATCGATCCGACTCGGCCGGCAGTTGAATCTGCCGCGACCAAGCAACGCCTCCTTGTTCGAGCTGCTCGATGAGTGAGCGAAGCGTCAGCGTGGCGCCAGATGTCGCGGGCGACTTGCTCGACGTCAATGTCTGGCTGGCGCTGGCGATCACCGAGCATCCTCAGCACCTTGCAGCCGCTTCCTATTGGGCGCGCCACGCCGGGGTGGCCCGCTTCTTTTGCCGCGTCAGCGCCATGAGCCTCGTCAGACTGCTCACCCATGCGAAGCTCATGGCTGACAAACCTCTCACGCTGGCGAAAGCCTGGGCCTTGTACCAGCGTTTTTCGGCCTTGCCCGGCGTCTCGATGCTCAGCGAGCCTGACGCCCTCGACGCCAGCCTCGGGGCGCTGGTCACGCCCAAGCTCCCCTCGCGTCTGTTCACGGACGCCTATTTCGCCGCCTTGGCACGCCGTGCGCACCTGCGCCTCGTCACGTTCGACAGGGACTTCGATCGATTCGACCGGCTGACCGTGTTGCGCCTCGCCGCCGGCGAACACTGATCCATGGCAACTGCGCGCAACGACCCTCACCCCTGCACGCGGGGAGAGGGTTGGGGTGAGGGGGAGACGGGCGGCCATGAACCACCTCACCCCTGTCATCCTCTGCGGCGGCTCCGGCACTCGGCTTTGGCCGCTGTCACGCGCGGGTTTTCCCAAACAGTTTCTGGTGCTGTATGGAGCCAATAGCCTTTTCCAGCAGGCGGTGCAGCGCGTCAACGGGCTTGCCGCGGCCGGTACCCGCCATTGCGAACGGTACCGATATTGGTATCATTCCACAAATTCCCAAATTGAAAAGGTGTCGTTATGATGAATCAAAACACGATCACCATCGCCGAAATCAAACGCCGAGGAATGGCGGCAATAGATGAATGTTTGCGACGTGGACCGGCACACATCATCAAGCGAAACAAGATGGCTGCTGTAATCCTGTCGGAGGACGAATATCAGCGCCTTACCAAACAGCAGTCCTCAAACTCACCTGGTATGACTGCTGTGCAATGGCTGCTTGCACAGCCTAGCGTTGGCCAGCGCAGTAAAGCAGCGATCGATGCCGACCTCAAAACAGAGCGCGCCTGGTGATTGCATTCTTCGACTCCAGCGCACTCATCTATCTGATCGAAGGCAAAGAACCTTTTTCCACCAACGTTCGCTCCGAGTTGGCGGATGCTGCCAAAAAACATCCCAACCTTGGTGCTGGCGTATCTCGACTTACTTGGCTGGAGTGCCGAGTTGGGCCCATGAAATCCAATGACCGCCATGTCCTGAAAGCGTTCGACGAATTCTTTGCTCGCACTGACTTGGTGTGGGTAGAACTAAGCAAAACCGTGGTTGAACTGGCCGCAGAAATTCGAGTCGGCCATGGGCTAAAGACGCCGGATGCCTTGCAAGCGGCAAGTTGTCTGCAATTGGGTGGAGACCATCTGTTTTTGACGGGCGACTCCTCATTCAAGCGGGTGGCAGGCCTGAAGGTACATCTGCTCCCACAAAAGGATTCCTTCAGCGCCGATAGGGCATCAAGACGGAGTCAAGGGTGACCATGCTCCCTCTCCCCCGCACCCCATACGCGGGGGAGAGGGTTGGGATGAGGGCCGATGCGCGATACGACATTTTTGACTAAAATAACTGCCAATTGGCCAAAAGGGGCGTCGTCATGAGCATTGCAGCCGACATTGCAGCATCCAATCTTTCAGTTCAAACACTGCTTGGCGGCAGAGGTGTTCTGCACGTCAAACCGCGCACCGCGCTGGATTGGGTCTCGGTGATCCGCCATGGGATATCCGCGACGGCGGCGGATTCCCTCGCAAGGACGGTTCGCCTCACTCAAGCCGAATTGGCCGATGCCCTGGGCATTCCGCAGCGCACGCTGGCCCGGCGCAAGAGGGAAGGCAGACTCAGCAGCGAAGAGTCAGCCAAGCTGGTGCGGCTGGCCCGTGTCATCGAACGGGCCAAGGAAATTTTCGAAAGCCTCGACGCATCACTCGACTGGCTGAAGTCCCCGAATGCCGCGTTGTCCGGCGCGACGCCGTTGTCCTTGCTCGATACCGACATCGGTGCCGAAAGTGTCATGGACACCCTGGGGCGCATCGAGCACGGCGTGTTCGCCTGATGCTGATCGTCTGGCGCCTGCTCACCGCCCGCTTCTCGCATGCCGCCTTCACAGGCGAAGGCGCTCGCCGCTATGCAGGGCGCTGGAACCGCAAGGGCGTCCCAATGGTTTATAGCGCCGCCAGTCAGTCGCTGGCGATGCTGGAAATGCTGGTCCAGGATGAGCCGCTACGTGCACGCTACGTCATGATCCCGGCAACCCTGCCCAGGAACCTGAAGATCGAGCGCATCACACCCGATCAGCTTCCCGCCGACTGGCGCAGCTTTGCGGCGAAGGAGCAGTTGCAGGCCATTGGCAGCGAATGGGCCAAGCGCAGGTCGAGCGCCGTGCTGGCCGTGCCGAGTGCGGTGATTCCGTCGGAAACCAACTATCTGCTGAACCCGTTGCATCCAACATTCAGCAAAATCGAGATCGGTGAAGCGCAGGACTTCATTACCGATTTGCGGTTGATTCGAAGGTGAAATTGAACCGGACCCCGTTACGCGCAGTGTTGTCGGGCCAGCTGCCTGTTAACCGTGTGCGCCTGGTACAAGCATGGATAGAAATTCACCGCGATGATTTAATGGCAGACTGGGGCTTGGCCGTC
>JBCKPH010000095.1:0-10049 GCA_038901755.1 Burkholderiaceae bacterium
GCGCCCATGCGCTGATCTGCTTCATCGCCCTGGTCCTGCACCGCGTCATGCGCATGCGGCTGAAGGCCGCCGGCAGCAAGGCGTCACCGGAGCGGGCGCTGGAGTTGCTGCGCCAGTTGCAGCGTCACCGCGTGCACCTTGCCGACGATCAGACGGTCGTCGGCTTGTCCACCATCAGCTCAGAGCAAGCCGAGCTGTTCACTTCATTGAAGCTGCCAAAACCGTCAACGAAAAATCTTTGAACCGCTGTTTGTAGTGGAGCGATTGATTGCGGAATCGAACGAAATCAAGCACTTACGCCACTTTGGTGTCGAACTCGGGAGCGCAGCGTGTGTGTTGCCCGTGTGTCGCGCGGCCAGCGCTGCGGCGCGCCTGGGCATGGACGCTCGATGCAGACACATCTGAGCGAGCGTGCTGAATTGGCGACGCTGGACTCGCCCCATTGCCCGCAGTGCGGCCTGACGCTGGAAGAATTTCCTGGCACCCAGGACAGCGAGGTGCTGGAGATCGAGGTCAAGGCATATCGACGGGTGATCCAGCGCCAGCGCTACAAATGCGTGTGCCAATGTGCTTGCCTGCCCGGCATCGTCAAGGCACCGGCGCCGGCGAACTCGATGGCCCGGGGCAGTCACAACGCCATGCCGACCGCATACCCCTCGGCTGTCGCCGACATCGGCTCGCGCGCCCACTTCGCGTCGCCAATGCGGTGCACCGGCACACCCAGGGCCTGCAAGGCAGGTAGCAGGTCCAGGTTCGGGCGGCGGGGCGTCGCATACGTGAGCAGCACCACATCGTCCAGGTAACGCAAGGCGCCGCCAAACACGCTGCGGTAGGCCAGGCGGCCTTCATCCTCCATGGACTCGGTCCATACCGGCTCGACTTGCGGGATGACCTCGATGCCGCGTTCCACGAACCGCCGCTGCACCCGCTGGCGCACCACCAGGGCCACGTCCTGTGCCACCGCTTCCCGCGCGCACAGCACCACCACCCGGGCAAACTTGTCCCGCAACAATTCGGCCGCCGCATACGTGCCCTCGGTCTGGTCCATGTCAAACAGGACCGCGGTGCCAGGCTGCGGATCGCGGATGTCCAGCACCTCGGGCACCACTTCGCGCAAGTCCTTCACCCAGCCTTCCTCACGCAGATGCTCGGGCAGGCATTGCGGCCACACCATGGTGGCCCCCGTGGCGAGCACCACCGCGTCAGGTTGCAGTGCCTGGACATCCTCGATGCGTGCTGCTGCCCCCAGGCGCAAGTGCACGCCCTGCTTCTGAAGTTGCATGAGTTGGTAGTCGGCAATGCTCGAGAGCGATTCGCTCACACGCAGGCGCGACTGCAGTTGCGCCTTGCCTCCGGCCCCCTGTCCGAACACCGTCACCTGGTGACCCCGGCCGGCGGCCGTCATGGCCGCTTCCAGCCCTGCGATGCCCGCGCCCAACACCACGATGCGCCCAGGCGAGGACGCGGCAGGCAAGCGGTCGTCGAGTTCGTTCGCCTGCGCGACGCGCGGGTTGTTGTCGCAGGCCAGCGGCTGGTCCTGGATGATGGTGCGCCAGCAGGAGTTGCACGAGACGCAGTAGCGGATGTCGCGCGCGCGGCCTTGCGACGCCTTGAGCGGCCAGGCCGGATCGGTGACAAGTGCCCGTGCCAGGCCGACCAGCGCCGCGTCGCCGCGCGAAAGGATGCCTTCGGCCTCGGCCGGGTCGGTCAAGCGCCCCAGCGCCATCACCGGTACGCCCGGTGTGGCCGCCTGCAAGCGCCGAATCAGTGGCATGTACGGCAGGCGCGGGTAGCTGTCGTCAGGCAGGTGCATCTCCAGCGTGTGGTGGTGGGTGCCCTGGGCATAGGACAGCAAGTCGACACTTACCTGAGACACCAGGTGGCGCGCTACCTGTTCGGCCAGGTCGGGGCCCACGCCATCGACCAGTCCGTCGTCACCAGGCAGCTTGACCGCCATCATGAAACCGTCACCGCAACGCGATCGTATGGCCTGGCACACCTGCACCAGCAGGCGGGCGCGCCCCGGCAGATCGCCCCCGTAGTCGTCTTCACGCTGGTTGGTGCGCGGCGAGAGGAACTGATGGAAAAGATGCCCATGCCCAGCGGACAACTCCACGCCGGTGTAGCCGCAGCGTTGCAGGCGGGCAGCCGCATCGGCGGCCGCATCGGCAAAGGCGGCCAGTTCGTCCGCTGACAGTTCCTCGGGCATGGAATAAAAAAGATCGTCCGGTAACGCGCAAGCGCCACGCAGCCCGCCCACCCGTCCTGGCACGCGACGAGCGCGCCCGTTGTCCTGGATCTGAGCGAGTAGCTGGCAATCCTGCTCGCGTATGGCTTGCGCAAAACGCGTGAGGTCATCCACCGCAGAATCATTCCAAGCGCACACCCGCTCGGAGCCGTGGCTAGGCAAAAAAGCTACCGGCTCCGTGATGACCATCGCCGCCCCCCCGCGGGCGCGATTGAGGTAGTACTGGTGATAGCCCGGATGCACACCGCCCTGCGCGCTGCGACGCAAGGATATCGATGCATGCACGATGCGGTTTTTCAGCGTCCAACGGCCCACCTGCATGGGCGAGAAGAGCAACGGGTAGGCTTGGGTGTCGTCCATGGGCAGATCCCTCACTGGCAACGCCCGGCTGGGGCGTTTCGGGTATGGTACAGGTCTCACGCCCGGGCTCGCGCCCGGGGTCCAACCCACGAAATAGCGTCTCGAGGACCCTCTTGATGACCCCTGACGAACTGTCCAAACGCCTGGCGCCGATCCAGGCCAAGCGCGGCTACCTGCTGCCCCACCACGGGCTGCTGGCGGTCACCTCGCCCAACCTGCTGGAGGCCTATGACCAGCTCTATACCGCCCTGGCCCTGGACCACAAGACGCTGTCGGTGCGCGATCGCGAGCTGGTCTGGCTGGCGGTGCTCATTACCACCGACGAGGCCCTTGCCACGCACCATATCACGCGCTTCCTGGAAGGCGGCGGCCAGATGTCCGAATTCAATGCGGTGCTGCAACTAACCGCCAGCCTCAAGGGCGTGACGGCCTACCGTTTCGTGCAGACGCACTGGACGGTGCATGTGCCCACCTTGGATCTGGTGCAGTCTTACCGCGACGCGCTGGAGCGCGCCGGACAACCGCTGTCGCCACGCGATGTCTGGCTGTGCGCGTGCAGCGTCCATGCGGCCCTCGGTCATTTCGACTGGCTGCGCCAGGCGCTGGTGGCCGCATACGAGTGCCGGGTAAACGAGCTAGACCTGGCCGAAGCCCTGGGCATCATGATGTTTCCTGGCAGCGTGCCGCATTACGTCGAGGCGGCGAAAGTGTGGATAAACGTCATACGCGAGGGCCATGTGCAGGCCTCGCCCGCATTCGCGGCCTGGGCCCGCATGGATGGTCAGGGCGGCTATGACGAGGCGTCGGGCAAGGCCTGAGTCAGATCGTCGCCCGCCCGCGCAGCACGTCGGCGATGCGCTCAGCCAACATGTAGACGGGCGCGGCGGTGTTGCCGCTGGTCACGCGAGGCAGCGACGAGGCGTCGACGACCCGCAGGCCCTGCACGCCGCGCACGCGGCACTGGTTGTCCAGCACCGCCATCGGGTCGGCGTCGTGGCCCATGCGGCAGCTGGACGTGGGGTGATAGACCGTGTCGGCGTTGGCACGCATCCAGGCGTCGATCTGCGCGTCGGTCTTCACGTCGGGGCCAGGAGACAGCTCGGCGCCACGCCAAGGATCGAAGGCGGGCTGGCGAAAGATTTCGCGCAATCGCTTGACGCCCTCGCGCAGCACCGGCAGGTCCTCGGGTGCACTCAGGTAATTGGGCCGAATCCGCGGATGCGCCAGCGGGTCGCTCGAAGCCAGCTCGATGCAGCCCACCGAGTGCGGGCGCAGCTGGAACACATTGGAGAAAAATCCGGCACCCCGGTCCTGCGGCAGCACCTTCGAAAAATACGGCAGTCGCAGCGAGGCACTCGAGAGCCCGGGCAGAAAGTGCGACTGCAGGTCGGGCTCAGCAAGCTCTGGCCCGGACTTGTACAGCCCACCCACCTCCAGCGGGAAGCTCGACGCGGGCCCTTCGCCCCAGAGCAAAGCCCGTACCATGGCCCAGGCCGCCCGGTCCAGCCTTCGCAATCGGTCCAGGGTGACGTCACGCAGTGCACGATGGTCCACCCGCACCAGCAGGTGATCCTGCATGCCTTGACCCACACCCGGCAGGTCCACACGAACAGGCAGTTGGTGGGCGCGCAGGGCGTCGGCCGGCCCGATGCCAGACAACATCAACAACTGGGGTGAATTGACGGTACCGCCGCACAGCAGAACTTCGTGCTCGGCACGCAGTATCTGGCGCTGCCCGCGATGCAAAACCTCCACCCCTTGGACCTGCCCGCCAGGGCCCCACTGCAACCCCAGGGCCTGGGCGCGCGTGACCACCCGCAGGTTAGGGCGCGCCATGGCTTCGCGCAGAAACGCGGTGGAGCCGCTGACTCGACGCCCATGGCGGATAGTGAAGTCGTAGCAACCCGCGCCGTGCGGTTGCGGGCCACCGAAATCGTCCGTGCGGGGATGCCCCGCCTGCGCAGCGGCCTCCAGATAGACCTGGAACAAGGGGTTCTCAAGCCGCCCCGCCGACACTTGCAGGGGACCGCCTTCGCCATGAAATGCGCTGGCACCGCGGTAGGAGTTTTCGCTGCGCAGGAAATAGGGCAGCACGTCGGCGTAGGACCATCCGCGCAAGCCTTCAGCGGCCCACTGATCGAAGTCCAGCGGCAAGCCTCGCATGTAGACCATGCCATGGATGCTGGTCGAACCTCCCAGCACCCGGCCACGCGCCCATTGCAGGCGGCGGCCATTCAGATGGGGCTCGGACTCGGTCACATAAGACCAGTTCGCATAAGCCGATCGCAGGATAAGGCCCGTCATCAGCGGAACGCTAAGCAAAGGGTTCCAGTCTCGACCGCCCGCTTCGACCAGGAGCACCCTGCAGGCCCGGTCTTCGGTCAGGCGCGCAGCCAGCGCACACCCAGCGGCACCGGCGCCGACCACTACATAGTCGGCAGAAGAATCAGAATCAGGCATGAGAGGCGGGAGCGACTAGGTATTTCACTGGATAGGAACGCCGTTGAATTGTCCGGGACATACGCGCATGCAGCAGCTGGAGCAACTTGTTCATTGGGCTAAGGACCGTTACCAGCATGTGGCCAAGGATTATGAAAAATTCGATGAAAGCTGGGCCCAGATTCGACCGTGGTGTATTGCTCTGGCACGCCTGAACGGCGTCTGGCTGGATGGGTCGGAGTTCTCCGGTGTGCGATTCATCGACCGCTTTGAAATCACCAAAGGGCTGATATCGCGGCAGGATGTGTGGAACGACCTCGCCGAAGTCAAGGCCAGCCTGGCAACGCCACGCTGAACCCACACCACCACGGGCCGCCCGCCAATGGTGTCCCGCTTGCCCCCGCACCCAACGGGCTCAGACCTGGGACGCTTTCCAGGCATCCAGGATCTCGCTTCCAGTGGCGGCCCACACCCCCTTGTGACGCATGATGTGCTGCAAGGCCTCTTCCAGCGCCCGCATGCGGTAGGGCTGACCAATCACCCAGGGATGCAGAGAAATCGCCATGACACGCCCGCCTTGCGTGGCTGACTCACGGTAAAGCACATCAAACTGATCACACAACTGATCGCGGAAGTCATCTTCTGTGTGATGGTTTTGAACCAGGATGGTGTAGTCATCGATGTCAATCGGATGCGGCATCGCATGAAGAGGACCACTTGCGGTACGCATGGCGTAAGGCATGTCGTCATTGACCCAGTCGCACACATAGTCTAGCCCGGCCGCGCCAAGCAAGTCCAGGGTATCGGCCGACTCTGATTTGGCAGGCGATAACCAGCCGCGCACAGTCTTGCCGGCGGCATTGTTCAAAATATCCAGCGTGTCATCAATCAGCTTTTTCTCGTCGGCCGTGGCCAGGTCAGCATGGTGCAGATGATCCATGTCCAGACCGTTGGCAATGATTTCCCAATCGCGCTGGCAGCACTCACGAATGAGAGACGGGTAGCGTGCAGCGACAGCGGCATTCACGGCCACTGAAGCCCGGATACCGTGCCGATCCAGCGCCTTCATGAGGCGAAAAATACCGACTCGATTGCCATAGTCGCGCAGCGTGTAATGCCGCAGGTCTGGATAGGCCGTCATCATGGCGCCTGGCGGCTTGAAGGGAACGCCCGACATATTCAGCGGAAACCATTCCAGCGCCGGCACGACCCACAGCGCGACGCGCGCCTGCCCTGGCCATTCGACGGGCTTGCGCTGCGGCAACATCGACCAGTCATAATGATCGTGGTCCATGCCGTAGCGCCGCATGGGGTAGTCGAGGTAGTTGTCGGGCAAGCTCATGGCGCTTCTCCTACGCCCTGCGCTGCGGCAGAAAAAGCATCGAAATAATGTTCGTTGAAATGAGCGGCAATTTCGCGCCCGGTTGCCAGCCAGACCTTGTCGTGGCTGGTGATGTAGGACAAGGCTTCTTCAAAAGCGGCCATTCGATACGGCTGGCCCACCAGGTAGGGATGCAGCGGTATGCACATGACGGTTCCCGAGTCCTCGCCCTCTTCATAAAGACGATCGAACTGTCGCTTCAAAATGTCGGCGTACCGACGAGGCTGCACGAGGTTGACGTTGTAGACAATGGTGTCATTCATCTCCAGCGAGTACGGCACGCTGGTCAATCGCCCTTTCTTGACCTTCACCGGGCCGGGCTGGTCGTCATGAAAGAGGTCACAGATATAGGTCAGCCCCATCTCGGCCACCAGATCGAGCGTATTGGGCGTATAGGTGAGCGCGGGTGCGAGCCAGCCGTCGAGCTTTTGCCCGGTGTGCTTTCGGATGGTGTCTATCGAGTCTTGAATGACAGTGCGCTCTTGCGCCTCGGTCATTCCCATCAGGTAACGCGTGTTGTAGGTACCGTGGGAATAAAACTCCCAGCCGTTGTCGGCGCAGGCTTTGATGACTTCCGGGTGATGCTCACACATCGCCACATTCAGGGAGACGCTACCGCGCACATTGCAGCGCTTCATGGCGTCGAGCATGCGCCAAAAACCTGCACGGTTGCCGTAGTCACGGTAGGAGTAATTGAGCACATCAGGCATTGGCCTGGCCCATGGCGCACGCGCGGGATTGCGCGGCGGATTGAGTTCGTAAAACTCCACATTGGGCGCCACCCAGAAGGCCACCCGAGCCCCGCCAGGCCAGCGAATTTTGGGGCGCTGGTGGTTATAAGGCAAATAGTCGTAGAGATCCGGATCGCGCTTCACCGCCCAACTCCCGTAGCGCTTGGCACCAGGCGCAATTGCTCAATGGTCTCACGCACGCTCAGCACATCGGCGTACTTCACCGCCATGTCATAGAGGTTGGCGAAATGCGGCGCTTCATGCTTGTCCGCCACGCACTCCTCGGGAACAATCGTTCTGAAGCTGCGCGACAAGCTGTCCACCACCGTCGCCCGCACACAGCCTGACGTGGAGCCGCCAGTCACGACGATGGTGTCCACACCATGAAAATTAAAAACCGATGGAAGGTTGGTCTCAAAAAAGGCAGACGCCATGCGCTTATTGATGATGATGTCGCGCACGTGATCGATTTTCAGACGGTCATCGAACTCGGCACGGCGGCTGCCTACCTTGATGTTCTGCAACGAATCAGGTGTATTGGTCCGGGTACCCCAGACACCGCAGTCTTCACCAGACTCCATGTAAGCCACATACGTCCAGACCACAGGAAAACCCTTGCTCCGAAACTCAGAGGCCAACTCATTGACATGCTCAAGCTGCCGCGGATCGGTTTCATATGCGGTCGCAAACTCGCCCACGCAGGTGTAGGCTTTTTGGAGATCGATATTGATAAGCGCCGGCATTTTTCCAAAGCCAAATCGCTTACGGGTGGGATTGGCCTTGACCTCGGAATAGAGTTGCCGGGCCGTCTTGCTCGATGATTCCATTTGCGCTGTCTTTCGAATTTATGAGTGCGGATGCGCCAGAAGGAGGGCCAAATGACGACCCTTTTGTTACGATATTGCACCCGACCATTTGTTCTGTCAATAGGACATTTATAAAAACATTTGAGGGGCGCTTTGGTTCGATCGCCGTGCGACAACTCGGCGTTGTTGAATAAATCGGCATTGGCAGCGCCAGTCTGGAATTGCGGCATGATTGCACCCTGACAGTCCGACCTCGAAGCCCATGCCCTACAAACACAACGAGAGCCGACGCCACAAGATTAAGAAGGCGCTCTATAAGCCTGAATCCGTGACCCCAATTCCCGCGAGTCACGCCAAGTTGTTGATGTAATTGAAGAATGTCTCAGGGTTCGCCTTGACAGCGAATCACCCTGTGGGTGAGTTGTATTGAGTATTGATTTTGAATACTCCGAGGTTACCCCAGCATGCGCAAATTGATCGTCAAACAACTCGACTACGACCTCACGCCGGTGGCAGGCCTGGCGTTGGTGGGACACTGCTTGCAAACGCTCAAACCTCTGCTGAGTCAGCTCGATGGTGCCATTCCCATTCGTGCCGGCGTAGCCAACAGTGACATCGTACGCAGCTACCTGGGTTTGCTGGTGCAGGGCAAGAGCGATTTTGACGCCATCGAGAACTTGTCAAGGCGATGCTTTCTTCAAGCACGCCCTGGGCATCGGCTTGCTGCCTTCGAGCCCCACGTTGCGCCAACGCCTGGATGCCAGAGCCAGTGAAATGTTTGACCTCGTGCCCCCAATGATCGAGGCTCTGCTGTTGGGCCAACGAGCAGGCTACGGTTTGTTGCCGTGCGGCTGGTTGCCTCTTGATGTTGACACCTTCGCCATGGACAACGGTGGCACCGTCAAGGAAGGCGTGGGTCGCACCTATGCTGGCGTCGATGGCTACTGCCCGTTGGCGGCCTATCTTGGCAGCCATGGTTTTTGTCTGGAACTGGCACTGCGCCCGGGAGTGCAGCACTCGGCCAAAGAGACCGACTTCAACTTTGAACGCGTGATTCCGATGGCCCAGCGCCTGAGTGCAGCCGGACCGAAGGTGCCGATCCTGGCGCGTCTGGACTCGGGCTTTGACTCGGCCACTCTGATGCGCAGCATTGAGTCGTGCAACCAGGTCGGCTTGCCCAAGGTAGATTGCCTGATCAGGTGGAATCCGAGCAGCACCGATGTGGCTGCGCTGGCCCAGCGGCTTGATGCCGACGCCACGACTGTCTGGCAACACCCCAGGCAAGGCAAGCGCATGACGCTGTGGCAGATGAGCTTGCACGTTGAGGGTATCGGTCGACCCTTGCGCCGTGTGCTGCGCCTCATCGAGAGAACCATAGACGCCCGGGGCCAGGCACTGATCGAGCCGCAACTCACGCTGGAGGGCTGGAGCACCAGTTTGCCAGAGCAGCTCAGTGCTGAGGCCATCATCGGCTTGTACGCCGACCACGGCACCCATGAGCAGTTTCATTCCGAGTTCAAGACCGACCTGGACCTGACCCGACTGCCCTCGGGCAAGTTCGATACCAACTACCTGGTGTGCCAGTTCGCCGCCTTGGCCATGAACATCCTGCGTCTGATGGGTCAGCGTGGGCTGCTCGGGGCGGACGCACCCGTGCGCCACGGCGCCAAGAGGCGGCGCATCAAGACGGTGATGCAAGAGTTGATCTACCGAGCCGCAAGGCTCATCGAGACTGGGCGACGCCTTATTCTGGGGCTGGGTGCCAATGACCGCTCGGCCAAGGCCTTTGAGCGGCAGCACGGGGAGTTGTTAGAAGTGGCCCCGCAAATCTGAACATCGCTATAAGTGGAAACTCCGGGCATGAAGCTGGGCCGAAGGTGGTCTGGCAAGAAGGAATTTTCGATGGTCAAGAAATCAGCGCGGCGCACCCGCCGCACCCACACGCCGGTATTCAAGGCGCGCGTGGCCCTTGCCGCTTTGCGCGATGACAAGACCTTGGCAGAGCTGTCCAAGCAGTTTGAGCTGCACGCCAACCAGATCACCGAATGGAAGCGGCAACTGGTCGAACATGCGGTCCATGCCTT
>JBCKPH010000096.1:0-10047 GCA_038901755.1 Burkholderiaceae bacterium
ATTTGCCAACCAATTGCGCGAGCAGGGCATGGACATGCTCGATGCGGTGAAGAAATCTGCCTCGCAGCGCCTGCGGCCGATCCTGATGACCACCGGCGCCATGGTGCTGGGTGCGGTGCCGCTGGCCATGGCCACTGGCGCCGGCGCGGAAAGCCGGCGCCAGATTGGCTGGGTGATAGTGGGCGGGATGACGTTGGGGACGTTGCTGACCATTTTTGTTGTTCCGACCATGTACTCGCTGTTCGCGCGCAAGCACGCACCGGGTGCAAAGAAGGAAGCGGCGCTACAGGCCCACGCTCCTGCCGCAGCGAGCGGGACGCGCCAGTCGGCGGCGGCGGAATAGGCTGCTCGGGACCAGGCCGAGCCACCTGGCCGCATCGCGGCCTGCCGTTACATCGCGCCCTCGAACATCATGACGTCAACTTCGTCACCGACCGACACATCGCCCAGGTCGTGCTGCAGCACGATCAGGCCGTTCGCCTCGACCATCGAGCGCAGCACGCCTGAGCCCTGGCTGCCCGTGGTGCGGACCTGCAGCGAGCCGTCGGCTGCGCTGCTGACGATGCCGCGCTGATACTCGGTGCGCCCGGGTTTCTTGGCGATGGCCTCCAGGCTGTGCGCCTTGAGCAGGGGCGCGGGGCCAGCGCTGCTGCCCATCATGCGTAGCAGCGCTGGCCGCACAAAGGCGAGGAAGGTCACCATCACGGCGACCGGATTGCCGGGCAGTCCGAACAGCAGGGCCTGATGCGCTGCGTCGCCAATGCGGCCGACCGCCATCGGGCGCCCGGGCCGCATCGCGACGCGCCAGAAAACGACGCCACCACCATCGTCGTGGCCAAGTTTCTTCATCATGGCCTTGGTGAAGTCCGCCTCACCGACGCTGACGCCACCCGAGGTAATCACTGCGTCGGCGGCGGACGCTGCCGAGCGAAACGCTGCCTCAAGCAGGGCCGGATCGTCGCGCACCACGCCAAGATCAATGACTTCACAACCCATGCCGGTCAGCAGACCAAAGACCGTGTAGCGGTTGCTGTCGTACAGC
Organism: Burkholderiaceae bacterium; assembly: GCA_038901755.1. GTDB lineage: Bacteria > Pseudomonadota > Gammaproteobacteria > Burkholderiales > Burkholderiaceae_C > JBCKPE01. Next base: position 1,043 of record JBCKPH010000096.1, read on the forward strand.
GCGCCAACGCGCGGCGCCTCGCCCAGGCCCAGCAGCTCGTCGCCGGTGGAAAAGTAGGCAACGCGCAGCCGGCGAAAGACCTTCACTTGCATGATTCCCAAACTGGCGACGAGGCCCAGGCTGGCCGGATCAAGGCGGCTGCCACGGCGCAGGGCCGGAACACCGCAGCGCAGATCCTCGCCCATCAGGCGCCGGTTGTCACCGGTGCGAACCAGCCGCGCTGGAAACAAAACCTGCGCGCCGTCGACCTTGACGAACTCCTGCGGAATGACGGTGTCAAGCCCGGCCGGCATGATGGCTCCGGTCATGATCTTGACGCAGTCGCCCAGGGCGAGTTCTCCTGCCCAGGACTTGCCGGCGAGAGCTGTTCCGACCAGGCGCAATCTGACTTCCACAGTCTGGCCCAGTTCGTCCCCGCGAAACGCGTAGCCGTCCATGGCCGAGTTGTCGTGCGCCGGCACATTGAGTGGCGAAACAATGTCCTCGGCGAGGATCCGGCGAAATGCCGATTTCAACGCCAGCGATTCGGTTTCCTCAAGCGGCTGCACCATCTCGGCGAGAAACTCCAGCACCTTGTCGGCGCGCAGCGCCGCCGCATCGTAGCCCTGCAACTCGGCGCCAATCTGCTGCAGGCTCTTCATGAGTCCTCCAGCGCCTGCAATTCGGCCAGCGTGTTGGCGTTGAAGAAGGCCCGCGGGTTGTCCCCTGGCCGATCAAAATCAACGAAGACTGTTTTTTGCTGGCCGGTCCAGGCGTCGATCTTTCGCCCCCGGTCATGCGTGAAACGAACCAGACTCTCCAGCAGCGTGCACCGCAGCAGGCAGAAGACCGGTTGGGGGCGCAGTTTCGCCTGTCCGATCTCGTCAAGTTCGGGCGCTCGCACCATCGCAATTTCAGCGTCTTCGCCCAACAATGCCTGCATCAGACGGTCTGCCAGATCCGGCGGAAACAGCGGCGAGTCGCAGGGGACCGTCAGCAGGTAGGGCGTCTGGCAGCGCTCCAGCCCGGTCAGAAAACCCGCCAGCGGCCCGGCGTAGTCGCTCAGTACATCCGGCCAGACCTCGGCGCCAAACGATTCGTACGCTGACAGATTTCGGTTCGCATTGATCATGACGCTGCCGACCTGCGGCTGCAATCTCAGCATGACATGCAGCGCAAGCGGGATGCCGCGAAAGCTCTGCAGGCCCTTGTCGACCCCACCCATCCGGCTGCCGCGCCCGCCGGCCAGGATGATGCCAGTGACTTGCTGGTGCGTGATCTGCTCGGAGGGTTGCATTCAGCCGCCGATGTAGCTCATTTCCACTTTGCGCTCACCGGGGCGGGCCGCAGCGGCCGGTGTTCCGCGAAGTTCCGAGTAGCGGTCATCGCGGCCTTGCCACAGTTGCCCGAGCGCCGAGGCAATGCCCCGATCATCTGCGCCAGCGCGCAGCAGCGCGCGCAGGTCGTGACCCTGGGTTGCAAACAGGCAAAGATAGACCTTGCCCTCGGTGGAGAGCCGGGCCCGGTTGCAGCTGCCGCAGAAGGCCTGTGTCACGCTGCTGATGACGCCGATCTCGCCCGCGCCATCGGCGTAACTCCAGCGCTCGGCCGTTTCGCCGGGCGACGTTGCTTCGAGCTGACGCAATGGCCACTCGCGTGCAAGCAGCCGCAGCACTTCGGCCGAAGGCAGCACCTCGTCCATGCGCCAGCCGTTGCTGGAACCGACGTCCATGAACTCAATGAATCGCAGCACCACGCCGCTGTCCCTGAAATGCCGCGCCATCGGCAGGATCTCATGTTCGTTGGTGCCGCGCTTGACGACCATGTTGACCTTGATCGGACCGAGCCCAGCCTGCCGCGCCGCCTCGATGCCGGCGAGCACCTCCGCCACCGGAAAATCGACGTCGTTCATCTGGCGGAACACCGTATCGTCAAGCCCGTCCAGGCTGACGGTGACGCGTTTCAGGCTGGCGTCGCGCAGCGCCTTGGCCTTGCGCGCCAGGATCGAGCCATTGGTTGTGAGCGTGATGTCGGGCGAAGCGCCGTCAACGGTGCGCAGGCCGGCCAGCATGGCGACCAGGGTCTCCAGGTTCTTGCGCAGCAGCGGCTCGCCGCCGGTCAGCCGAATCTTGCGCACGCCATGGGACAGAAAGATGCGCGCAAGCCGGGTGATTTCCTCGAAGCTCAACAGCTCGGAATGCGGCAGGAACACGTGGTTCTTGTCGAACACTTCTTTCGGCATGCAGTAGCTGCAGCGGAAATTGCAGCGATCGGTGACGCTGATGCGCAGGTCACGCAGTGGGCGCCCGAGCTGGTCCAGCAGCTCGCCGCTGGCTGCGATCTCCTGCTCAGGCAACACAGCCGGCGACGAGCGCCGCCGCATGTCAAGCACTGGAATGATCCATTCAACCATGGTCGCTATTTTCTACCGGCACGGAATGTTGCGCGCGTCTGGCTGTCAAATGCGGGTATTGCGCTGACCTGTCGCGGCGACACCGTTCAAACGCAGCGAGCACCGTCGACCTCGATGCAAACGCCGCTGATGAAGGCGGCCTCGTCACTGGCAAGGTAAAGGGCGGCATTCGCCACGTCGAGCGCCGTGGAAAACCGTCCAAGCGGAATGCTTGCCAGGAACTTGGCCCGGCGCGCATCGTCCAGCGGACCGCCAGCGAACTCGGCCGACAGCCCGGTGTCCGGGTTGAACACCGGGTTGATGCAGTTGACGCGGATGTTGTCGGGGCCAAGCTCGGCCGCCAGCGACTTCGACGTGGTGATGACCGCCCCCTTGGAGCCGTTGTACCAGGTCAGGCCGGGTCGCGGGCGAACGCCGGCGGTGGAAGCGATGTTGATGAACGAGCCGCCGCCGGCATGCCGAAACAGCGGCACCGCATGAATCGTCGAGAGGTAGATGCTTTTCATGTTGACGGCAAAACACTTGTCGAACTCCTGCTCGGAGACCTCCAGCGCGGGGCGATTCCGGTGCGTCCAGCCCGCGTTGTTCACCACCACGTCGAGCCGGCCATAAAGCTGCAGCGCATGCGCCACCAGAGCGGCCCAGTCGCTGGAGCGCGTCACATCGGCGTGGAAATAGCTGGCCTTGCCACCGCTTGAGTTGATGTCATTGGTGACACGCTGGCCGCCGGAATCGTTGATGTCGTTGACGAGCACCGCGGCGCCTTCGGCCGCGAGCCGCCTGGCGATACCTTCGCCGATGCCGCCCCCGGCGCCGGTCACGATGATTGATTTTCCTTGCACGCGCATGTCAGGCCTTGCCAGTGAATGATGGAGAAGTTGTGCGTGACGCCGTGTCGCCAGCCATGCCGGTCCGCGGCTCAAGCATGCTGGATCGCGACGGTTTTGAGCGTGGTGAAGCCGTGCAGGGCTTCGAAGCCCTTTTCGCGGCCGTAGCCGGATGACTTGACGCCACCGAACGGCAGTTCGACGCCGCCGCCGGCGCCGTAGTTGTTGATGAAGACCTGGCCACTGCGCAAGCGCCGCGCCATGCGGAACTGGCGGCCGCCGTCGCGCGTCCAGACGCCGGCGACGAGGCCGAAACGGGTTGCGTTGGCCAGTTGCACCGCCTCGTCTTCATCCCGAAACTTAGCTGCGCAGAGCACCGGTCCGAACACCTCGTCCTGGGCCAGCCGGTGCTGTATGGGCACATCGCGCAGCAGCGTCGGGGCCTGGTAGAAGCCTGTCGGCGGCGCTTCGTCCACGACGATGCCGTGCGCGACGACTGGAATGCCGGCTTGCCGCGCGTCGCTGAGGAAACCCTGCACGCGCTGCTGCTGGCTATGCCGGATCAGCGGCCCAAGATCGAGGTCCATGGCGGCAGGGCCGACGCGCAGGCGCGAGAAGGCCGCTCCGAGACGCTCCAACAGCGCCTCGTAGATCGGCGCCTGCACCAGCAGGCGCGAACCCGCGCTGCAGGTCTGGCCGGCGTTCTGCACGATGGCGTTGATCAGCACCGGAATGGCGGCGTCCAGGTCGGCGTCGGCGAACACGATCTGCGGGCTCTTGCCGCCAAGCTCCAGCGTCACCGGGCAATGGCGCTCAGCGGCAACCTGCTGGATGATGGTGCCGACCGCGGGGCTGCCGGTGAAGCTGATGTGGTCGATGCCGGGATGACGGGCCAGCGCAGAGCCGACCTCGTGACCGAGTCCGGTGACGATGTTGATGGCGCCGGCGGGGAAGCCGACCTCGGCCGCCAGTTGCGCGACGCGCAGCAGGCTCAGGCAGGCGTCCTCGGACGGCTTGATCACACAGCAGTTGCCGGCGGCCAGCGCGCCTGCGACGCTGCGCCCGAAAATTTGCATCGGATAGTTCCAGGGAATGATGTGTCCGGTGACGCCGTGCGGTTCGCGCCAGGTCAACACGCTGTAGCCATTCTGGTAGGGAATCGTGTCACCGGTCAGCTTGTCGCAGGCGCCGGCGTAGTACTCGAAATAACGGGCCAGCGCTGCTGCATCGGCGCGCGCCTGTTTGCTTGGCTTGCCACAGTCGCGCTGCTCGATGTCGGCCAGTTCCTGCGCGTGCTCGGCCACCTTCATTGACAGCCGGTGCATGAGCCGGCCACGCTCGGCGGCGTTCAGCCTCGACCAGGCGCCTTCGAAACAGCGGCGCGCGGCCTGCACCGCGTCATCGATGTCCGCTTCGCCGCTGCGCTGCAGTTGGTCGAACACTTGACCGTCGGAAGGGTCGATCACGGGCAGCGTTTCGCCCGCCGCACTGGCAACCGATTGGTTGGCAATGAAATTGAACTGCATGGATTGATTGTGGCGCAAATCACGGGCACAAAGGCCCAGCGCGACATCAATGCGCGGCGGTTTAACATCGGCGCATGAAGAAGGCCGACGGCTTGCCGCGTGATGCGCAAAGCATCCTGAAACTCGCCGCGAAGTCCATGTTCGAGCTGTTCGCCGGGGCCAGCCAGGGCATGTTGCTGGTGGACCGCGAAGCCCGTGTCGTCTGGATCAACGATCAATACCGGCGCTTCCTGCCGGCACTTGGTTTCGAGCGGGAAGAGGACTTTGTCGGACACCCGGTGGCGCAGGTGATCCAGAACACGCAGATGCACCAGGTGCTGCGAACCGGCAAACCGATCCTGCTGGACCTGTTGACAAACCGCGCCGGCACCTTCGTCGTCAACCGGATTCCGCTGCGCGATGCACGGGGGCGGGTGATGGGCGCCCTGGGCATCGTGCTGCTCGATCACGCCGAGACCAACCTGAAGCCGCTGATGGGCAAGTTCGAGCAGTTGCAGCGCGACCTGGACGATGCGCGGCGCCTTCCCGATGGTCGCGTCGCGCCGCACTATGACCCGAACATGGTGCAGCAGTTTGTCCATTACCCGGACGACTACCTGCTCTGGTCGCACTACGATGCGCTTGACATTCCGGTGCTGTGCCTGCGCGGTGAGGCGTCGGATCTGGTGCTGCGCGAAACCACCGTCGAAATGCAGCAACGTGGTCCGGGCCAACGCGGCAAGCTCCAGGTGGTCGAGATCCCCGGCTGCGGCCATGCACCGGCGCTCAACGTTCCCGAGCAACTCGATCGGGTGGAGGCTTTCGTTGCTTCCTGTTAGCGTGGTGTCGCACAGTTCGCAACACAAAAGCCCGCGAAGACCGGTGATCCAAGCGCCGCGCTGGCCAGGCGATGAGAAACGTAGCGAGAGCGAGCATCAGCAACGAGGCTACGGACACAGTCCCTGACGCTGCCACCATTGGGCCAGTTGCTGCCCGACCCGTTCGTTGCCGAGGGGTGTGTGATGCGCGCTGTCGGCGTACAAAGGCGCGAGGTTGACCGCTTCCAGCCCGGCGGTCCAATCGAAACTCCGCTCCTTGCCGACGACCTGTTCGGCCAACTCGCGCAATCGCATGTCATTGAGCTTGCCGCTGGCCCGGTAAATGATCCAATGCGGCTTGAGCCGCGTCAGCGCCATCGCCACCAGATTTGATCGAGCGACTCTGCCGCGATCCGCCAAGCGGCTTGTACAGGTAGTCGCGCAGCCAGCTCGACAGCGTCATGTGCCAGCGGTGCCAGAAATCAATGACGCTGGTTGCCAGGTAGGGCAGGGCGAAGTTGTTCGACAGCCGCACTCCCAGCAACAGCGCCGAGCCGCGGGCAATATCGGTGTAGCCGGAAAAGTCATTGACAAGGGCGCGCGCAGTTGCAGCAGCAAACATCAACAGGCACAGGGACAGATCCCAGGATGCGTAGAAAATGGCGGAAGCGCCGACCGCGACATGCGCTCGCCAACGCTGTGGCGCGAGGCGAAAAGCCAGCGCTGCAACCAGCAGCAACAACGCGTAGCTATAAGACAGGAAGATCAAGTCGGGCGATTATGCCAACCCGGTCCACACGCCATTCATCATCGTCGACCCGGCTGCCCGAGGTGACGTTCTCCGACCAGGGGGATGTGCGCTCGCTGCACCTTGGCACGCCATGGGTGCAGGGAACGATGTGGCTGGATCGCCCGTTCGAAATTCAGCTTGAGTATCTGCAACGCATGATGGCGGGCCTGCTGTTTCTTGAGCCCGCTGGCATGCAGAAGCGACACGCCATGCAGCTCGGCCTGGGCGCGGGTTCGCTGACCAAGTTCTGCCGCAAGCGGCTGCGCATGGAAACCACCGCGATCGAGATCAATCCTTCGGTCTGGCGCGCCTGTCGCACCTGGTTCAAGCTGCCGGCCGATGATGAACGCCTGAGGGTCGTGCTGGCCGATGCGGCGGAAGAAATTCGCCGGCCCGCCTGGCGTGGCCGCGTCGACCTGTTGCATGTCGACCTGTACGACCATGAGGCCGCCTGTCCGGTGCTTGACAGCGAGGCCTTTTACGCCGACTGCCGCGAGCTGCTGAGCGCGGACGGGCAGATGACAGTGAATCTGTTTGGCCGCATGGCCAGTTTCGCCAGCAGCCTGGAGAAAATGAGCGCCGCGTTTGGCTCCGGCGCGCTCTGGTCGTTTCGGCCGACGCGCGAAGGTAACCAGGTGGTGCTGGCGCAACGGCGGCCGCAACGCCCGACCCACTCCGACCTGCTGGCACGCGCCAGCCAGCTGGTCGCGCGGCAGGGCCTGCCGGCGCACAAGTGGCTGCGCGTCTTGCGCCCGGTGTTTGACTGACAATGGCTGGATGAGCACGACCTCGCACAGCAAAGCGCCCGGCCCGAGTCCGGTGCGCGCCGGACCGCTGCAATGGAAGCGCATCGTTGAATGGCTGCATGCCGATCAGGTCATTGCCGAGGCCGAAGCGCAGCGCACCATTGCACGTTGCTCGCAGGCCGAGAGCAGCCAGCATCCATTGATCCGGCTGGCCAGCGTGGCGATGCAGCGTGCCAGCGACAACAAGCCGCTGGACATCGAGACGCTGACGGAGTGGCTGGCCGGGCGCTGCGGCATGGAGTACCTGCGGATCGATCCGTTGCGGGTCGACGTGGGCAAGGTGGCCGACGCCATGAGTGCCTCCTACGCCGAGCGGCATCGTGTGCTGCCGCTGCAGATGAGTTCGAGCGAGATGGTGGTGGCCACGTCCGAGCCGTTCATCGTCGATTGGGTGGCCGAGGTCGAGCGCCAGTCGCGCCGCACCGTGCGCCGGGTTCTCGCCAACCCGGTCGAGATCCAGCGCTTCACGGTCGAGTTCTACGCGCTGGCCAAGTCGGTGCGCGCCGCCGTGCGGACCAGTGGCAACTCAAGCGCGGCCAGTTTTGAGCAACTGGTCGAGCTCAACCGCAGCAACAAGCAGCTCGACGCCAACGACCAGGGTGTCGTGCAGGTGGTCGACTGGCTTTGGCAGTACGCCTTTGATCAGCGCGCCAGCGACATCCATCTGGAGCCGCGGCGCGAGCAGGGCTTCATCCGGTTTCGCATCGACGGCGTGCTGCACCCGGTGTATCAGATGCCGATGGCCGTGCTGGTCGCCATGACGGCGCGCATCAAGCTGCTCGGTCGCATGGATGTGGTCGAGCGGCGCCGGCCGCAGGACGGGCGCATCAAGACGCGCAATCCCAGGGGCGACGAGGTCGAGATGCGCCTGTCGACGCTGCCCACGGCGTTTGGCGAGAAGATGGTGATGCGCATCTTTGATCCGGATACTGCCGTGAAGGACCTGGACGCGCTCGGATTCACGCAGCAGGACGCGCAGGCCTGGGAACAGCTTGTGAAGCGGCCGCACGGCATCATTCTGGTGACCGGGCCGACCGGCTCGGGCAAGACCACCACCCTGTACTCGACCTTGAAACGCGTCGCCACCGATGCGGTCAACGTCAGCACCATCGAAGATCCGATCGAGATGATCGAGCCGTCGTTCAACCAGACCCAGGTCCAGCCGCAACTGGACTTTGGTTTTGGCGAGGGCCTGCGCGCGCTGATGCGGCAGGACCCCGACGTGATCATGGTCGGCGAAATTCGTGACCAGGTGACGGCCGAAATGGCGGTGCAGGCCGCGCTGACCGGTCATCTGGTGTTCTCCACCCTGCACACCAACGACGCACCCTCGGCGCTGACGCGGCTGGCCGAACTTGGCGTGCCTTCCTACCTGATCAACGCCACCGTGCTGGGTGTGCTGGCGCAGCGCCTGGTACGTCGCCTGTGCCCGCAGTGCCGCCAGAAGGATGAACATCTGACGCGCCAGGCCCTGGGCGAACTGGTCAAACCCTGGCGGCTCAGCGGCGGCGTCACGCCCTATAAGGCAGTTGGCTGTGTCGACTGCCGCATGACCGGTTTTCTCGGGCGGCTCGGCCTGTACGAATTGATGACCGTGGGCGATGGCCTGCGCGCGCTCGTGGCCGATTCAGGCGCCGGGTCCGCGCTCAGGAAAAAAGCGATCCAGGACGGCATGCGCCCGCTGCGGCTGGCTGGCGTGCTCAAGGTTGCCGAGGGTGTCACCACCCTTGAGGAGGTGTTTTCGGCGACGCCGCCGCTCGAGTGATGATGTCGCCCGGGCTGCCGCAACGACCCGCAATGGGTAGCGGATAATCGCCCGCAGCATTGGCGCTTGCAGTTTCTTTTCGATGAGGAGACAAAGTTGAAC
>JBCKPH010000097.1:0-9755 GCA_038901755.1 Burkholderiaceae bacterium
TGACCTTGCCGACAAAGTCGGCGACGAACGGCGAGGCCGGCTCGCGGTAGATTTCCATCGCGCTGCCGACCTGGTCGATTACGCCATGGTTCATCACGACGATGCGGTCGGCCAGGCTGAGCGCCTCTTCCTGATCGTGCGTGGCCATGATGGTGGTGACGCCCAGCGACCGCTGCAGGGCGCGGATTTCCTGGCGCAGCCGGACCCGCTCCAGCGCGTCCAGCGCCGACAGCGGTTCGTCCAGCAGCAGCAGACCCGGCGCGGTCGCCAGGGCACGGGCCAGCGCGATGCGCTGCTGCTGTCCGCCAGACAACTGGCTGGGAAACTTCGCTTCGTTGCCCGGCAGCCCGACCAGCTTGAGCAGTTCGGTCACCCGCTGTTGCACCTGGGCCTTGGGCACCTTGCGGTTCACCAAGCCGTAGGACACGTTGTCGGCCACGCTCAGATTCGGAAACAGCGCGTAACTCTGGAACACGATGCCGTAGTCGCGCCCGGCGGGCGGCAGCAGCGAGATGTCACGGCCGGCCTGATGGACCTGGCCCGAGGTCTGCAGCTTGAGTCCGGCCACGACCCGCAGCAACGTGGTCTTGCCACAGCCCGAGGGTCCGAGGAAGCAGACAAACTCGCCCTGCTTGACACCCAGGTTGATGTCGTGCAGCGCGGTCAACGCGCCGAACTCCTTGCGAATATGGCGCAGCTCGAGGAAGTAGTTGTCTGTCATTTGGAAGTGAACCGTGCTAGGGAAAACGCCGGACCCGTCGCTGCCCGGACAGCGCGCCGGGTCGGCAAGCCGGCGCTGCCATGGCATCATCGGCCCGTCGCAGATTGGACGGCAAGCCCCTTGGGTTGTCAATTGTTTTTTGCATATTGTTGACAATTTGGCGCGAGCCTGCTTCAATCCTGCCATGAATGCCGTGCTCCATGTCGGCCGCGCCAGCCATGCCGTCAACCCGAGCATCGCGCTGCTGCAGAACAGTTCGCTGGCGAGCCTCGTGCAACAGGAGATCGAGCGGATGATCGTGTCCGGCGAGATCCGTCCCGGCGTCAAGCTGACCGAGGCCATGCTGGCCGAGCGCCTGGGCGTCTCGCGCGGCCCGATCCGCGAGGCGTTTCGCATGCTCGAAGAGGCCGGGCTGGTGCGCCAGGAAAAGAACCGCGGCGTGTTCGTGCGCGACGTCCCCATCGAGGAGGCGATGGAGATCTACGACCTGCGCGCCATGATGGACGCGCAGGTTGGCCGCCTGCTGGCCGGCACGATCCGGCCCGAGCAGTTGAAGGAAATGCGCACGATGGTGGAGGCGATGGAACGCGCCGTCAAGGGCGGCCAGGCCGATGATTACCATTTGCTGAACCTGAAGTTCCACGACCGGCTGGTCGAATTCACCGGCAACCGCAAGCTGGCGGCGATCTACCGCAAGCTGATCAAGGAGCTGTCGCTGTTTCGACGCATGAACCTGGCGGATGACGCGATTCTGCCGGTGTCGGCCAGCGAGCACCGCCGCATCGTGAAGGCGATTGCCTCGGGCGACCCGGAGGCCGCGGCCGATGCCATGCACGAGCATGTGACGGCCAGCCGCGACCGCACGGCGCGCAACAATCGCCTGAGCGCCGCCGGGCCGCCCCAAGGCGCGAAAGCCCCCTCGGGGGGCAGCGCAGCACAGGCAGTGGCAAGCGTGGGGGCACGACCCCAACAGACCGGCGCCCCGGCGGCCAAGACCCGAGGAACGCGTCGTGCTTGAAGTGAACCGGCGCTCGTACCAGCTTCCGACCCACCCCACCGTGGTGGTCTGTGTCGACGGCTGCGAGCCGGACTACATCGCGCAGGCCGTCGCCACCGGCCACATGCCATGGATGAAACGCACGCTGGCCGAGGGTGCGGGCCTGCTCGCCGACTCCGTGGTGCCGAGCTTCACCAACCCGAACAACCTGTCGATCGTCACCGGCGTTCCGCCCAGCGTGCACGGCATTTGCGGCAACTACCTGTTCGACCAGGCCAGCGGCACCGAGGTGATGATGAATGACGTGAAATGGCTGCGCGCGCCGACGCTGCTGGCACGCCTGGCCGAGGCCGGAAAAATCGTCGCGGTGGTGACCGCCAAGGACAAGCTGCGCGCCTTGCTCGGGCACCGCATGAAAGGCATCTGTTTTTCGGCGGAAAAAGCCGACCAGGCCAGCCGTGCCGAGAACGGGATCGACCATGTGCTCAAGCTGGTGGGCATGCCGCTGCCCAGCGTTTACAGCGCCGAGCTTTCCGAGTTTGTCTTTGCCGCGGGCGTGCAGCTGATGAAGCGGTTTCGGCCCGACGTGATGTACCTGTCGACGACCGACTACGTGCAGCACAAGCATGCGCCGGGAACGGCCGAAGCCAATGCCTTCTACGCCATGATGGACCGGCACCTGGCGCGGCTCGACAGCATGGGCTGCGTGATCGCCCTGACCGCCGACCATGGCATGAACGCCAAGGTGGCGCTGGACGGCAGCCCGAATGTGATCTACCTGCAGGACTGGTTCGACCGCTGGCTCGGTATCGCCCGTGCCCGAGTCATCCTGCCGATCACCGACCCCTATGTGGTGCACCATGGCGCACTGGGCTCCTTTGCCACGGTTTACCTGCCGAGCGATCAGGATCCAGCAGCCGCCTGCGAGCGCCTGCGGCAACTGCGCGGGATGGAACTGGTGCTGCCGCGCGCGGATGCCGCCGAGCGTTTTGAGTTGCCAGCGGACCGCATCGGCGACCTGGTCGCGATTTCCGAGCGCAGCACGGTGATCGGCACCTCGGCCGCGCGGCACGACCTGTCGGCGCTGGAGCTGCCGCTGCGCTCGCATGGAGGCATCAGCGAGCAGCGGGTGCCGATGATCGTCAATCGCAAGATGCCCGGGCTGGACCCGGAGCGCAGGCTGCGCAATTTCGATGCCTTTGACCTGGCCCTGAACCACGCGCAGTAGCCGCATGACGATTGAACAGTTCATCCAGGACCAGCAGCTTGACCAGATGCGCATTGCCGGGCGAAAGGTCGGCGCCGCTCGCGCGGGCGAGCGCTCGATCGCGGTAAGCAACCCCTACAGCGGCCGGGTGATCGGCACGGTGCCCAAGGCGACGCTGGAGGAGGTGCGCGAGGCCTTCGCCATCGGACACAGCTTCAAGTCCACGCTAACCCGTTTCGAGCGTTCCGCCATCTTGAATGGCGCGGCGGAAATCGTCCGTTCCCGGGTCGATGAGATCTCCCGGCTGATCAGCGCCGAGTCCGGCCTGTGCCTGAAGGATTCGGTTTACGAAGCCGGACGGGTCAGCGACGTGCTGCTGTTCGGCGCCACCGAGGTGCTAAGGGACGACGGCCAGATCTTCAGCTGCGACCTGACGCACCACGGCAAGAAGCGCCGCGTCTACACGCAGCGCTCGCCGCTGTTGGGCGTGATCACCGCGATCACGCCGTTCAACCACCCGATGAACCAGGTTGCGCACAAGGTAGTGCCTTCAATCGCCAGCAACAACCGCATGGTGCTCAAACCGTCGGAAAAGGTGCCGTTTTCGGCCATCCTGTTCGCCGACATCCTGTATCAGGCTGGGCTACCGCCGGAGATGCTCAGCGTGCTCACCGGTTTGCCCGCCGAGATTGGCGACGAGTTGCTGACGCATCCGAGCGTGGATTTGATCACCTTCACCGGCGGCGTCGGCATTGGCAAGTACATCGCCCGCACCGCCGGTTACCGGCGCATGGTGCTCGAGCTCGGTGGCAACGACCCGATCATCGTGATGGAGGACGCCGACCTGGATGAAGCCTCGACCCTGGCCGTGCAGGGCTCGTACAAGAATTCGGGGCAACGCTGCACGGCGGTCAAGCGCATGCTGGTGCAGGAATCGGTGGCGGATCGATTTATCGAGCAGGTGGTGCAGAAGACCCGGGCCTGGCGCCATGGCGACCCGCTGGACCCAGGCAACGACATGGGCACCGTGATCGATGAAGCGGCCGCCAAGCTATTCGAAGCGCGCGTGAATGAAGCTGTGGCGCAAGGCGCGCGCCTGCTGGTCGGAAATGAGCGCCGGGGCGCGCTGTACGCGCCGACCGTGGTGGATCGGGTCGACCCGGGCATGACGCTGGTGCGCGAGGAAACCTTTGGTCCAGTGTCCCCGATCATTCGTTTTCGCAGCATCGAAGACGCCATCCGCATTGCCAACGGCACCGCCTACGGACTGTCGAGCGCGGTCTGCACCAATCGGCTCGATTACATTACCCGCTTCGTCAACGAGTTGCAGGTCGGGTCGGTGAATGTGCGCGAGGTGCCGGGCTACCGGCTGGAACTGACGCCGTTTGGCGGGATCAAGGATTCAGGCCTGGGCTACAAGGAGGGCGTGCAGGAAGCCATCAAGAGCTTCACCAACCTCAAGACCTACTCGCTGCCCTGGAACTAGATGCAACACCTGCTCAACCTCCTCGCCGCCATTGCCCTGCTGGTCTGGGGCACCCATATCGTGCGCACCGGCTTCCTGCGCGTGATGGGAGAAAACCTGCGCAAGGTGTTGACGCACAACGTTAGCAACCGCGCCAGCGCGCTGGTTGCCGGGCTCGGCGTTTCCGGGTTGCTGCAATCCAGCACCGCCACCTGCCTGATCGTTGCCTCGTTCGTCGCGCAGGGACTGATTCCGACCGGCGCGGCGCTGGCTCTCATGCTTGGCGCCGACATCGGCACCAGCTTGATGGCGGTGGTGTTTTCCTTTGATCTGTCCTGGCTCTCGCCGCTGCTGATCTTCGTCGGCGTGGTGGCGTTCATTTCGCGCGAGAACACCACTGTCGGTCGCGTGGGACGCATCGCCATCGGCCTGGGACTGATCACGCTGGCGTTGCATCTGATCGTCGACGCAACGCGGCCGCTGACCCAATCGCCTGAGGTGATTGCCTTGCTCAAGGCCCTGCCCAATGAAATCATGCTGGAGCTGCTGGTCGGCGTGCTGCTGACCGTGCTTTCCTATTCCAGCCTGGCCATCGTCCTGCTGATTGCGGCGCTGACGGCGGCAGGCGCCTTGCCGGGACCGGTGGCGCTGGGCCTGGTGCTTGGCGCCAACCTGGGCAGCGGCCTGCTGGCGTTGATTTCCACCCTGCGCTCCTCGCCGCTGGGCCGGCGCGTGCCGATGGGCAATTTTCTTTTCCGAGCTGCCGGTTGCGCCTTGGTGGCGCCGTTCATCGCCGAGCTGCTGCCCCTTTTCTCTGGCGCCCTGAGTTCGCCGCTGCAGTGGGTCGTCGCTTTTCACCTCGCCTTCAACGTCGCCCTGGCGCTGCTGTTCGTCGGCGCAACCAACTGGGTCGGCAAGCGGCTCGATCGCTGGTTGCCGGCCATCGACAAACGCAGCGGCACGGATCGGCCGCGTCACCTTGACCCGGTCGCGCTGGACACGCCATCGCTGGCCATGTCCTGCGCGGCGCGCGAAGCGCTGCACCAGGCCGACATCGTTGAAACCATGTTGCGCGGCATCCTGCCGGTGATCCAGAACAACGACCTGGAGCTCGCCGAATCCCTGCGCAAGAAGGATGATGTGGTCGATGAGCTGTATTCGGCGATCAAGTTCTACCTGACGCAGATTTCACGCGAAGCCCTGTCCGAGCGTGAGGGGCGGCGCTGGACCGACATCATTTCCTTCACCATCAACATGGAACAGATTGGCGACGTCATCGAGCGCGTCATTCAGGACATCGAGGACAAGAAAATAAGGTCCGGGCGCAGTTTTTCCGAAGCCGGCATGGCCGAAATCGTGCATCTGCACGAATGCCTGGTGAACAACCTGCGCCTCTGCATGAGCGTGTTCCTGGACGGCAATGTCGCCGATGCGAAGAAGTTGCTGGACGAAAAGGTCAAATTTCGCGACCTGGAGTACCAGTACGCCACCGCGCATCTGGGACGCCTGCACGACAACACGCCCGAGAGCATCGGCACCAGCTCGCTGCATCTGGACCTGATCACCGACCTGAAGCGGATCAACTCGCATATCTGCTCGGTCGCCTACCCGATCCTGGAGGCAGCGGGAGCGCTCACCAGGACCCGGGTGAAGTCGCATTGGATCGGGCCCGACGACGTGAAACCCTGATGGTTTTCACCTCTGAAGCGCTGACCTGGGGCGTCATGTCCGCGGTGCTGTTCGCCGCACTGTTGCACGCCGGCTGGAACGCCCTGGTCAAGTCCAGCAGCGACAAGCAGCTCGACACCGCGCTGATCCACCTGATCGGCTCCCTGCTGGCCCTGCCGGTGGTGCTCATCATCGGATTGCCCCCGCTCGATGCCTGGCCCTATCTCGCCGCTTCGCTGCTGATTCATGTCGCCTACTACTTCGCGCTGTCGGGCGCGTATCGGCACGGCGACCTGGGGCTGACCTACCCTCTGATGCGCGGCACCGCGCCGCTGCTGGTTGCGCTGTCGGCCACGCTGTTTCTGGGCGAGCAGATGTCCGCCATGGCTTGGGCCGGGCTGCTCGGGATCTGCTGCGGGGTTCTTGCGTTGGGCCTGAATCGCCAGGCGCTCGCCGCGCCCAAGGCCCTGGCCTTTGCCTTGAGCAACGCGGTCATCATTGCCCTGTATACCGTGGTCGATGCGCTCGGGGTGCGGGCAACGGGCCAGCCGGCCCAGTATGTGGCGCTGTTGTTCCTGCTTGATGGCTGGCCCTTTGCACTGCTGATCTGGTGGCAGCGCGGCGCGGCATTTCCTCGTTACGCCGGCCAGCGCTGGCTGCTGGCCACATTCGGCGCCGCCGCCTCCTTGTTGTCCTACGGCATCGCGCTCTGGGCCATGACGCGGGCGCCGATGGCCATGGTCGCCGCGCTGCGCGAGACCTCGGTCCTGTTCGCGGTTCTGCTCGGTGGCTGGTTTCTCAAGGAGAGCTTCACGGCACGGCGCCTGCTGGGCAGTTGCACGATTGTGGGCGGGGTCATGGTCATGCGACTGGGCTAGGAATGCGTTCATGAATCTGCCGACTCAGGCTCGCGTGGTCATCGTTGGCGGCGGCATCGCCGGCTGCTCGACCGCCTATCACCTGGCCAAGCTGGGCTGGGTCGATGTGCTGCTGCTCGAGCAGGGCAAGCTGACCAGCGGTACCACCTGGCACGCGGCCGGCCTGGTCGGGCAGATGCGGCCGAACCGCAACATGACGGCCATGAGCAAGTACGGCATCGAGCTCTATTCGACGCTGGAAGCCGAGACCGGTCTGGCTACGGGCTGGAAGCAATGCGGCAGCGTGAACGTCGCCAGTACGCCCGAGCGCATGAAGACGCTAAGAAAGCAACTGGCGCTGGCGCGCAGCTTCGGCGTCGAGGTGCACGAGATCAGCCCGCAGGAGGCGGCGCAGCGTTACCCCATCATGCGTACCGACGATCTGCAGGGCGGGCTCTGGATTCCGGGCGACGGCAAGGCGAACCCGGCCGATCTGTGCATGTCTCTGGCCAAGGGGGCGCGCAATCGCGGCGTGAAGATCATCGAGGACCTCGAGGTGACCGGCGTCATCATCGAGCAGGGTGCGCGCGGCAAGCGCGTCGCTGGCGTGCGCACGGCGCAAGGCGAGGTGCGTTGCGAGGTGCTGGTCAACTGCGCCGGGCAATGGGCGCGCCAGTTCGGAACACTCGCTGGCGTCAACGTGCCGCTTTATTCGGCTGAGCATTTCTACGTCGTGACGGGACGCATCGAGGGCGTGCATCCGATGCTGCCGGTGATGCGCGACCCCGACGGCTTCATCTATTACAAGGAAGAGGTGGGCGGCCTGGTGATGGGTGGCTTCGAGCCGGTGGCGAAGCCCTGGAAGATCGATCCGATTCCCTCGACCTTCCAGTTCCAGTTGCTCGACGAGGACTGGGACCAGTTCGAAATCCTGATGAAGAACGCCATCCACCGCACACCCTGCCTGGAAACCGCCGAAATCAAGATGCTGCTGAACGGACCGGAGAGCTTCACCCCGGACGGCAACTTCATCCTGGGCGAAGCGCCGGAATGCGCCAATTACTTCGTCTGCGCCGGCTTCAACTCAGCCGGCATCGCCAACTCCGGCGGCGCCGGGCGGCTGACCGCCGAATGGATCATCGGTGCTGAAGCGCCCTCGGATCTGTGGGACGTCGATCTGCGGCGCTTTTCCGCCTTCACCGGCAATCGCCGCGCGCTGTTCAAACGCACGGCAGAGACCCTTGGCCTGCATTACGCGATGCGTTGGCCGCGCCAGGAACTGCTGACGGCCCGGCCGCTGCGCACCTCGCCGCTGTACGACATGCTGGCGGCCAAGGGCGCCGAGTTCGGCAGCAAAAACGGCTGGGAGAGGGTCAACTATTTCCGGCCGTTGCGGGGCGCTGAGGGACCCTCACCCCAACCCGCTCCCGGAGGGAGAGGGAGAGGGGGAGCAGAAGGCGCGGAAGGCTCCACTCTCCAACCCTCTCCCGAGGGGAGAGGGGGAGCAGAAGGCGCGGAAGGCTCGCCGTTTCAACCCCCTCTCCTTCTGGGAGAGGGCAGGGGTGAGGGCCTCTTTGCTCCATTCCCGCCCTACACCCTGGACAAGCCGGGCTGGCTGCCCTGGGTGCAGGCCGAGCAGCGCGCCACGCGCGAGGCCGTCGCGCTGTACGACCAGACCTCGTTCTCCAAATTGCTGCTGCAGGGGCGCGACGCGCTGGCGCTGCTGCAGCGCCTTTGCTCCCGGGACATGGACGTCGCGGTGGACCGCATGGTCTACAGCGCCATGCTGAACCAGCGCGGCGGCTTCGAGAGCGACCTGACCGTCATCCGTCTTGCGCGCGACCGCTTCCTGATCGTGACCGGATCGGCCCAGGCAGTGCGCGACTTCGATTGGATTTCGCGCCACATCGAGCCGCACGAACACGCCGAGCTGAGCGACGTGTCGGCCCAGTACTGCGTGTTGTCAGTCATGGGGCCGCTGGCGCAGAACCTGTTGTCGCGCTTGAGTCCGCAGGACCTCTCTGCGACCAGTCTCAAGTTCTCCTGGACCAGGGAAATCGACCTCGGCTTCGCCCGGGTCCGCGCTGCCCGCATGAGCTATGTCGGCGGTCCCGGCTACGAACTTTACGTTCCGGTGGAGATGGCGCGCCACGTCTACCTGGCGCTGCACGAGTCCGGGCAAGATCTAGGCCCGAACGACAATTCCGGCAGCTCGCCCCGCCTGGTGGACGCCGGCTACTACGCGCTCGATGCGCTGCGCATCGAGATGGGGCGGCGCGCCTGGGGCGCCGAACTCGGGCCCGATGAGACGCCGTTCGAGGCCGGGCTGGAATTCAGTGTCGCGCTGGACAAGGCGAGCGACTTCATCGGCCGGGCCGCTCTGTTGCAGGCGCGCGGGCAACCGCTGCGCAAGAAACTGGTCACGCTGGTATTCGATTCGGCCGCGCACTACGCCTGGGGCGGCGAGGCGATTTCGATCTCCGGTGAAACGCTCGGAGAGATCTCCTCAGTCGGCTGGAGCCCAAGGGCCAGCGCCTGTGTCGCGCTTGGCTACATCCGTGGCGCTGCTGCAAACCAAGTCCATACCGGCACGGCAGCCAGCATCGACCTGTGGGGCGAGCCGGTGCCGGTGAAGCTGTACGACCGCTGGTAATCACGCTGCGGAGCCCACCAATACACCCTCACCCCAACCCTCTCCCGCCAGCGGGAGAGGGAGCAAAGAGCAGTCAACACCCTCTTCCAAACCCTCTCCCGCCAGCGGGAGAGGCAGCATCCATACTCCCTCTCCACCGTACTCGGGGGAGAGGGCTGGGGTGAGGGGACAAACGCACATCAAACCG
>JBCKPH010000098.1:0-9716 GCA_038901755.1 Burkholderiaceae bacterium
GCGGAGAGGGAGCCGCATACCTCCCGCTTTCCGGCATGGGGTGGAGAGGGAGCCGCATACCTCCCTCTCCCGCTTGCGGGAGAGGGTTGGGGTGAGGGCCGATGTTGGCAGATCAGCCGCGTCCGCGCGCTGTAAATCGCCTGGCGCTGAATGGCGCGAGATCGATGCTCGGGGCGCGGCCTTCGATCAACTCGCTGACCAGGCAGGCCGTCGCCGCCGACTGGGTCAGGCCGAGGTGACCATGACCAAAGGCATGGATGCTCCTTGCATCGGCAGCGGAACGGCCAATGACGGGAAGCGAATCAGGCAGCGAGGGCCGAAAGCCCATCCACTGGGTGCCGCCTTCACAGTTGAGCTCAGGCAGAAACCGCTTGGCCTTGATCAGCATGGCGTCGGCGCGCTTGAAGTTCGGTGCCGCATCCAGCCCGGCGAACTCGACCGCCCCGCCGACGCGCACTCCACCAGCGATCAGGGTGATGACAAAGCCGTGCCCGGGAAAGGTGAGCTGCCTGCGCAAAGCGAACGCGCCGGCAGGCAGCGAAGTGTTATAGCCGCGCTCGGTTTCCAGCGGTATGTTTTCGCCCAGGGTCGAAGCCAGTCGATGCGACCAGGCGCCGGCGGCGAGTACCAGGTGTTGGCAACACAGTTCGGAGCCCTCTGTAGTCCGGACCCGAACGCCATCACTGGCGCTGCGCAGCGCCAGTGCATTTGCGCGCCGGATGCGCCCGCCGGCTCGTTCGAATGCACCGGCCAGTGTCAGCGTGAGTTGCAAGGGGTCGCTGATCGATTGCCAGCCCGGCACAAAGGTCGCGGTCGCAAGCTCGTCGCTGAGGCCTGACTGCAGCCGCGCGATGGCCGCAGCACCATGCAGATGCTCGAACGCGATGCCGTGGTCAGCGCGCACCTGCCAGGCCGGCAACGAGGCTTGCCACTCGCGTTCGCTCTGGTACAGGTGCAGGTTACCGTCGCTGCGCAGCATCGGCAGGGCATCGGCCGATTTCAATAGCAAGGGCGTCTCCTTTGCTGATAGTTCCATCAGAGCAGCGATGGCCGCGGTGCTGGCTGCCACCCGGCTCGCGCTGCTGGCGCGCCAAAAGCGCCAGAGCCAGGGCGCGATACGCGGCAGATAACTGGGACGAATTGACAGCGGTCCCAGCGGATCCAACAGCCAGCGCGGCGCCTGGCGCAGGATGCCGGGCGAGGCCAGCGGCAGGATGTCGGAGAAGGCGTAGGCGCCGGCATTCCCAGCGCTCGCCTCGGCAGCGACGCCGCTGCGATCGATCACCAGCACCCGGTGTCCCTGCTGCTGCAGTCGAAGCGCGGTCGAAACGCCGATGATTCCGGCGCCGATCACCAGGATCTCGGTGTCGCTCTCGCCTGGATTGAGGGGAGCCAAGCCTTTGGCGGCGGACATGTTGACTGCTTGCTTCGGACCGCTACATGCCGCTGCAGTTCGCAGCAGTTACAGAAACTCAGTCGATCCCCGGCAACTGCGGCCGCGTTGCCAGCGCGGCGCGTACCGTGGCCTCGACTCTTGTCCGCTGTTCACCATGCAGTGGCATGCGCGGCGCACGGACTCGTTCGTTCGAGCCAATCACCAGAGCCTCCACCAGCTTGATGTTCTGAACCAGGTAGGTGGATACGTCGAGATCGAGCAGCGGCCGAAACCAGCGGTAGATCGCCAGCGCCTCGTCGTGCCGCTTGGCCCGAATCAACCGGTAAATGGCGACGGTCTCCCTGGGGAAGGCCAGCACCAGTCCGGCAACCCAACCGACTGCGCCGGCGCACAGCGCCTCGAAGGCCAGGTTGTCGACGCCGGTCAACACCGCATAGCGCTGGCCCAGACGGTTGATGATCTCGGTCGTGCGGCGTATGTCGTCGCAGGATTCCTTGATCGCAACAAAACGCTTGTCATCGGCCAGTTCGACCAGCATGTCGGTGCTGACATCGACGCGGTAGGCGATTCGATTCGAATAGATCATCACCGGCAGATCGGCGGCGGCCGCAATGGCGCGCAGACTGGCCACCGTCTCGCGGTGATTGGTGTGGTAAATCGTGCTTGGCACCACCATCAGGCCGTCAGCCCCGGCCCGCGCGCCGCGCTCGGCCAGCGCGCAGGCCTCGCGCGTCGCCGCCTCGGCCACGGTCAGCAGGGCCGGGCGGTTGCCCGTCACTTCCTTCACTGCTTTCAGCACCGCGATCCGCTCCTCGTGCGAGAGCATCGGCCCCTCGCCGAGCGAGCCGCAGGCGATCAGGCCGTCGCAGCCGGCCGCCATCTGCAGTTCAAAGCAGCGCTCCATCTCCTTGAAATCAAGTTCGCCCGACTCGGTGAACTTGGTTGTGACCGCCGGAAAAACGCCGTGAAACATGGTGCTCCTTGAGTTGAATTGTCGCGTCAGCCCAGGCCCCAGGCGAACGGGTCGGCCGGGTCAAAAACCACGCAAGCGTCCAGCGTGACGTAGGCGCGACCGTGGATGAACGGCAGCACCGCCCCAGCATTGTCCGTGGCCTCGGCCTTTTGATATTGGGCGCCAAAGACGCTGCCAATCACGCTTTCCTGGCGCCAGGTCGCGCCGGGCGCGAGCAGGCCGTCGGCAGCGAGGCAGGCCAGTTTCGCGCTGGTCCCGGTGCCGCAGGGCGAGCGGTCGTAGGCGTTGCCCGGGCAGAGAACAAAGCTGCGCCCATGGTTCGCCGGGTCCTGCGCCGGACCGAGCAGTTCGATATGGTCGATTTCGGCGCCATCTCGCCCACCGATGCCCTGTTCCGTCAAGGCCTGGCGCATCGCGTTGCTGCGCGCCGTCAGCGCATCGATCTGGTCCGGTCGCAGTGGCAGGCCGTGGTCGTGGCACAGAAAGAACCAGTTGCCGCCCCATGCCACATCGCCATGGAACAGGCCGTGACCGGGCACCTTGAGGGCTACGTTGGCCAGATGCCGATAGGACGGTACGTTGGCGAGGGTGACCGCGCCGTCGTCATGCAGGGTGACGGTGACCACCCCGACCGGTGTTTCAATGCGATGCTCGCCGGGCGACATGCGACCAAGATAGGCCAGGGTTGCCACCAGGCCAATGGTGCCGTGGCCGCACATGCCCAGGAATCCAGCGTTGTTGAAGAAAATCACACCACAGGCATTCTGCGGATCGACCGGCGTGCAAAGCAGCGCGCCGACCAGCACATCCGAGCCGCGCGGTTCGTTCACCAGGGCGCGGCGCCAGGCGTCGTGCTCGTTGCGAAAGAACCCAAGCCGCTCCTGCATGGTGCCCATTCCGAGATCCGGCCCGCCGCTGACGACCACGCGAGTCGGCTCGCCGCCGGTGTGCGAGTCGATGATTCGGGTGCTGGTGCCAGCGACGTGGGTCATGGAGAAAGGTCGGCGAAAAAAGCCAACCTCGTGGGTTGGCTTGTGATGGTTGGTGGAGAGGAGGAGGATCGAACTCCCGACCTCTGCATTGCGAACGCAGCGCTCTCCCAGCTGAGCTACCCCCCCAACACGGTGCGAAGTCTATCAAACCGGCGCCGCAGCGGGCAAGAGTTACTGCGCTGTTGTTCCGGCGGGTGGCGGCGCAAACAGGGTCTCCATCTCGCGCCGCAGTCGGTAGGCCCTTGTGCTGGCATCAATTTCCACATCGTCCCAGCACAGGCTCTGGCCCTTGGCAACGGGACGCAGCAGCCTGACCTGCTGCGCCAGGCCCAGCGGCAGGCCGCCGATCTGCAACGACTTTTGCGCCGGCAACAGCTTGCCCCAAACCGTGTAACCGCCTTCGCCGTCGAGCAATTCCCCGGCTTGCAGGTTGCGCTTGGCGGTCGCCACCACGTCGGCGCCCCACGACGTCGCGACACCCGTGGCTTCGCCGCGCAAGGCCACGCTGGCCACCGACATCCCCACTTCCAGCCCAATCAGGTGCCAGCGCTTGTACAGCGTGAAGTAGCGCCCGCTCGGGTCGGTCTGCGCGTTGTACTCTTCGAAACAGTTGCGGATGTATTCGGTCTCGCCCTCCACCGTGACCCAGACTCCCATGCGGATGTCGTACGGGATCACTGTGCCGTCGGCTTCGAGTGACGAAATCACTTCGACCATGCCCTTCCTCTCGAGCACACCGCCCTCGCTGATCGGCCGGGTCACACGCGGTATGTCGGCGATGCTGGCGCTCGGGTACAGCAGGCCGTCGGATGGCACGGTGAGGCCGGTGGCGTTGGCCACCGCGCTGCATTCGATGGAAGGCTTGGAGCCGTCCAGGAAGCTGTTGAACATCTTCGGATTGAGGCCGCCGCGAGCGGCCTGCTCGGGCGTCAGCCCGTAGTAGCCCCAGACCGTGTCGGGCGTCGATTCGCAAAAATGCGGCAGCCACTTGTGCCCGCGGCCTGCGGCCACCACGGGGAAGCCGCAGGTGCGGGCCCAGTCCACCAGGTCGCAGATCAGCGCGGGCTGGTCGCCAAAGGCGAGCGAATAGACGACGCCGGCCTCGGTCGCCTTGCGTGCCAGCAGCGGTCCGCAAAAGGCATCAGCCTCGACCGTGACGTTGACCACATGCTTGCCGTGCGCAAACGCCTCCAGGCAGTGCTCGACAGCGGCCAATGGGTTGCCGGTGCATTCGACGATCACTTCGACCGCCGGATGGCGCACCAGCGCCTGCCAGTCGTCGCCGACATGCGTTGCTCCTGATTTGAGAGCGGCGCCAATCGATTCCGCGCTGCTGCGCTCGGCGCTCCAGCCGACACGCGCCAGGTTCGCGCGGGCCAGGTCGGGCGACAGGTCGGCAATGGCTACCAAGTGCACACCCGGCGTGCGCGGAACCTGCGCCAGGTACATCGAACCGAACTTGCCGGCGCCGATCAGGCCCACGCGCACCGGCCGGCCCTCGGCTGCGCGCTGCAGGAGCTTGGCATGCAGGCTCATGTCAGGCTGCCATGCGCGCCATGTCGATCGGCTCGGGCGAGGTGACGAGCGCGCTCTCGGGCATGCCGTCCCGCCAGGGCAGTTCAACCGGATAGTCCTGCAGCAAGCAGTCGTCGGGCAGGCAAACGATGGGTGTGAAGTCGCGCTGCGCGATGTATTCGGGCCTATGGAAACGCCGGATATGGTTGGATACGGCGCACAGGCTCAGGTAGACGCTGACGCGGTTCCACGGGCTCAAGTTGCTGCTTGAGGCGTGCACCAGGCAACTGTGGAACAGGATCATGGAACCGGCCGGGCCCTTCGGGCTGACGATGCCGCCTGGGACATAGCGACCTGCCGCGTCGAAGCTGCCAGCGCCGCCGGCGCGTTCCACCACTTGAGCGATCAACTCGTTATCCACTGTCCACAGCGGGTAGCTGGTGCTTGAAACATCGTGCTTCGCATCGATCACACCGCGCTTGTGGCTGCCCGGGATGAACATCAGCGGGCCGTTGAAGTCGTTCACCGGGTCCAGGAAGATCGCCACGTTCATGGCGCGCTCGCTCGGCATCAGGTCGTCGTTGAGCCAGGTGCCATAGTCCTGATGCCACTGCCAGACGTCGCCTTCGAAGGCCATCTTGCCGTTGATCTTGAACTGGTGCATGTAGAGCGGCTCGCCCAGCAGCTCCTGCACCGGCTCCACCATGCGCGGATGCCGCGCCAGCGTTGCAAAGGGTTGGCTGTACCTATGGGCCGCGAAATTGGTGCGTACTGCGTCGCTGCCCTTTTCGCGCACGTTATAGGCCTCGCGCCGGCTGTACAGCTCGGGCACCGCGTCGCTGAGGCGCCGCGTCTCCTCGGGCGTGAACAGGCCGGGAAAGAACAGGTAGCCGTCGCGTTCGAACCGCTCGCGTTGCTCTCGTGTCAATTTCATCGCCGTTTCCTTTGTTGGCCGTCTGGCCGGCATGTTCGCCGCTTCGCACACAGAATAGCTGAAACCGCGCCGCCGCGGGTGGGTCCGCCGGCTATGCCAAGATAACAGCCGCAAACAGTGGAGACGCCGATGACCCGATACGACCCTGCCTGGCTCGATCAGATGTACAACAACCGCGCGCGCGTGCCCGAGGCGCCGCTGTTTCTGCAGCGTTGGGCCGCGACTTCGGCGCTCGCACGCGAGTCGCAGTCGCGCCGGCTCGACATCGCCTATGGCGACGGTCCATCCGAGACCCTGGATGTCTTTCCCTGCGCCAGGGCCGATGCGCCGGTGCTGGTGTTCATCCACGGCGGCTACTGGCGGGCGCTGGACAAGTCGGATCACTCGTTCATCGTCCCGGCCTTTAGCGCTTCTAGCGCCTGCGTCGTGCTGCCGAATTACGCGCTCTGTCCGGGGACCGCGGAACACCCGGTGACAGTCCCGGACATCGTCATGCAGATGGTCAAGGCGCTGGCCTGGACCTGGCGCCATGTCGCGCTGTACGGTGGCGATCCGCGGCGCATCACGGTGGCCGGGCATTCGGCCGGCGGCCATCTCGCTGCCATGATGCTGGCCTGCGACTGGCGGGCCTATGCCGCCGACCTGCCGGCGCGGCTGGTGAAGAACGCCTTGTCGATCTCCGGCCTGCACGAACTCGAGCCGATCCGCCAGACCCCCTGCCTCGCCAATGACCTGCGCCTGACCGCGGCACAGGCGCGCAAGGCCAGCCCGGCGCTGCTGCCAAGGCCGCCTGCGGGCGTCCTGTACTCCGTGGTGGGAGGCGACGAGAGCGCGGAATTCTTGCGACAGAACCGCCTGATCCAGCAGGCCTGGGGAAAATCCCGCGTGCCGCTGGCTGAGGCGTTTCCAGGACTGAATCATTTCAGCGTGCTGGAAGCGCTAACGCAACCGGGCCATCGCCTGCACCAACTCGCCCTGCGCCTGCTGGCTTGAGCGGCCCTCACCCCAGCCCTCTCCCGTTGGCGGGAGAGGGGGCCGGCAAAGCCGCCACTGTTGGGAATTGCCCCGTGTGACGAAGCACAGGTTCCTTCAGCGCAACGCAGGGGGCCGGCAAATCTGCCACTGTTGGGAATTGCCCCTCTCCCCCGTATGCGGGGGAGAGGGTTGGGGTGAGGGGGCGACTGGCCGGATACGCTACATCAGCAGGTGCTCGCCGGCGTTGTCGCCACCGAGAATGACGTAGTTCACCTTGCGGATGTCGAGCAGGCCCTTGCCGCCGGCGTAGCTGATCGAGCTTTGCACGTCCTGCTCCATTTCAATCAGCGTGTCGGCCAGCTTGCCCTTGATCGGCTCCAGGATGCTCTTGCCCTCGACATGCCGGTACTCGCCCTTGTTGAAGTCCGACGCGCTGCCGTAATACTCCTTGTACAGGCGTCCCTCGAACTCGACCGTCTTGCCCGGGCTCTCCTCATGGCCGGCCAGCATCGAGCCGATCATCACCATGGTGGCGCCAAAGCGGATTGATTTGGCGATGTCGCCATGCTCGCGAATGCCGCCGTCGGCGATGATCGGCTTGGTGGCGACGCGGGCGCACCACTTCAGCGCCGACAGTTGCCAGCCACCCGTGCCAAAGCCGGTCTTGACCCGGGTGATGCAGACCTTGCCCGGGCCGACACCGACCTTGGTCGCGTCGGCGCCCCAGTTCTCCAGGTCGATCACCGCCTCGGGCGTGCCGACATTGCCGGCGATCACGAAGGACCCGGGCAGCTTGTTTTTCAGATGCCCGATCATTTTCTGCACGGAGTCGGCGTGGCCGTGCGCGATGTCGATCGTGATGTAGTCGGGCAGCAGACCCTCGGCGGCCATCTGGTCCACCGCGTCGTAGTCGACCTGCTTCACGCCGAGCGAAATCGACGCATAGACGCCGTGCGCCTTCATGCGGCGCACAAACTCGACCTTGTCCAGGTCGAAGCGGTGCATCACGTAGAAGTAGCCGTGCTGCGCCAGCCACAGGCAGATCGGCTCGTCGACCACGGTTTTCATGTTCGCCGGCACCACCGGGATGCGAAAGTGCCGGCCACCAAGCTCGATGCCGGCGTCGCACTCCGAGCGGCTTTGCACGCGGCACTTGCGCGGCAACAGCAGCACGTTGTCGTAATCGAAAATTTCCATTTGAATCTGCCCAAAAAAACCGGGTGCCAAGGATGCAGAGCATCCCAAAGACCCGGTGCTTGATTCTACGCGCGCGACGCTCGCTTCGGGCCGCTCGGAGCCGGCCGCGTGGCTGAAGCCGCGTTGAATTTGTCTGAAAATGATATTTTGTCTAAAATTGCTTGATGCAATCCATCACGGCGTCTTTCGCCAAGCAGAACTTCGGGCAGGCCCTGCGCATGTCGGCCCAGGGCCCGGTCCGGATCGAGCGCCATCGCAAGACGGTGGCGGGCCTGGTGTCGCCGCAATGGCTGGATGCGCAGGAGCGGCGGGACGCGCCGAGCGGCGAGCTGCAGGAACGGCAAATGGCCCGACGCGCCCAGCAGCAGACCGAGCAGAAGCGGCTCCTTTGGCACCAGCGCGTGGCCATTGCGCTGTTGTGCGCGGCGCCCTACCAGCGAAGACGGATGTTGGCGCGCGCGCGCGACGAGGTGCAGCGCTGGCAGGAGCAACGCCTGTGTAGCCCGGACTACATCAAGCGCTGGCGCAAGTGGCTAGCGTTGGATCTGCGCGAGCTCGCGCAAGTGATGTGCGCCGATGCCGGAGGTTGGGGCAATGCGATGCGGCAAAACTCCCCGTTTCGGGCCAGCACCGACAAAGCGCTCGGCGCATGAATATTGCCATGGTGTGGAACTTGCTGCAGGCGGCCCATGCCGCTTGCGGGCAGCGGGACTATGTGGTCGTGGGCAGCCTGTCGATCCTGGGGATGGAACAGGTCGCGGATATTCCGCCGGGCATGACGATGTCGGTCGATGTGGATTGCTACACCCTGGCCGACCCGCCGCGGATTTTTGACTTGCAGGCCAGCCTGGGCGAAGGCAGCGCTTTCCACGCTTCGCATGGCTTTTATCTCGACCCCGTTTCGCCCAAGCTGCCGACGCTGCCCGACGGCTGGGAGCGCCGCTGCATTCAGATCGAGCATGAAGGCTTGCGCGCGCATTTTCTGGAGCCGCACGATGCCGCCATTTCCAAGCTGGCCCGGGGCGAACCACGCGACACGCGCTGGGTGCGCTCCGGCCTGCGCGCCGGCCTGCTGACTGTTCCGGTGCTGGCGTTGCGCATGAAGAGCACGGCCTTTCTTGACGAAGCTGAAGAACGGGGCACCAGGAGCCGGATGGTCAGCCTGGGTTTGAAAAAGCGCGACAGCGGGGACTAGTACATCAACACAGAAGTCTCGAAACGCTTGATCAGCGACGACGTTTGGCATGACGCGCCTGCGCCCCCTCACCCCAACCCTCTCCCCCGAGTACGGTGGAGAGGGAGCTGACTGCCCCCTGCTCCCTCTCCCGCTTGCGGGAGAGGGTTGGGGTGAGGGCCGGCGGCCTGCTGCAAATCCGAGCGATGCCTCGTGCTATCGCCGGCATCCGCAACGACGCCGACAGCGCGAAGACACGCCTTCACGTTTTTAGATTTCCGGGTTGCAGTACTAGGTTCTCCACGCCCTCGGCAATCACCGACAGGCCGAGCGCCCGCGCCATGTCGACCACGGCGCGGTTTAGCGCGCGGTCCTCGGCAGCCGTTTCCAGATTCCGCACAAAGGCGCGGTCGATCTCAGACCGCTCCAGGCTCATTCCTGAATTGGAAAAGACTGCCGCAACGGGGTAGTCCCTGATCGCCCGCGAGATTCACTCCCACTCGATCGTCGCCGGCGGTTTGGAGGAGATGTCGTAGGTGACGCGGTTGATGCCGCGCACC
>JBCKPH010000099.1:0-8748 GCA_038901755.1 Burkholderiaceae bacterium
CGTCGTGATACCTCGACATAGCTCCGAAGAACGTCCATACGTGCCGATGGGATTCTGCCCGGCATCAGATGTTCTTCACGATTCATGTACGTCTGTTCCCGGCGCGACGTTGTACCACTTTGGCGTCCTCATGTCCGTCATGCACATGGCGTGGGTCAAGACAGTTTGTGGCCGGCTCGAAAGTCGATTTCGGTACTCAAACAACATCGTCTACAACAACTTTCCCTGGCCGGTCCTGGAGAAAAAGGCCGATGAGGAGCGTGCGCAACGGGCAAGGGCCGGCATCGAAGCCGCGGCACAGGCGGTGCTGGACGCGCGGGCGGCCGAAGCCGATGCGACGCTTGCCGACCTCTACAACCCGCCGATGCCGACCAAGCTGCTCAAGGCCCATCGAGCCCTCGACGCGGCGGTTGATGCCGCCTACGCCTTGAGCGGCGGCAAGAAGCACTGGAAGTCCGACGCCGAACGCGTGGCCTACCTGTTCACCCTGTACCAAAGACTCACTTCGCTGCATTAGCCGGCGCCGAGTGCGCTGCGGCCCGGGCCGGCCAATTCACTCCGCCTCTTTGGGTACGATGTTTCGGCCGGATTTCGTTCGGCGGCTGGGTCGTTGCCCCGGCTTGAGTTCCACCTTTACTCGTGATGGCGAAGGCGGGCAAAGAGTGCGTCACCGGAGATCGTTTCGTCGCGATCAATTTCGGCAAGCCCGGCCTCAAGCTCGGCCAGTTCCTCCAAGGACAGGTGTACCTTGTCCTCTTGCTCCCTGCTTACGACGACAACGGCGGTGCCGTCGAGAAACTCGGAGTCATTGAGGATGACCCGGCCGGGCACAACAGTTCCGGTGGCCATTCGCATGCTCGAATCTTGCTCCGCTCTACGAGCCGCCAAGGTCAACCCCTTGCCACTGGCAGGCTTGTGTCCTGGCACCAATCGCTCCAACTGCCGGCGTAGAGCGCGCTGCGGCCCAGCCCGGCAATCTCCATCGCAATCAGGTTCGGGATGGCGCTGACGCCGCTGCCGCAGTGATGGACCACGCTGGCCGGATCATGCCCGGCGAGCAGGGCCTCGAATTCCTGTCGCAACTGGGCTGCCGGCAAGAAGCGGCCAGCGGCGTCGAGGTTGGACTGGAACGGGCGATTCAGCGCGCCAGGGATATGGCCCGCGACCGGGTCGAGCGGCTCGACCTCGCCGCGATAACGCGCCGCCGCCCGGGCGTCGATGATGGTCTGTGACGCCAGCGCCTGTGCCACGTCGGACCTGCTTTTCAGCACAGCCAGCGCCGGCCCGAGCCTGAAGTGTCCCGGCGCCGCGGCGCTCTCGGCACCCTGACTCGGCGCACCGCCGGCCTGTTGCCAGGCCTGCAGCCCGCCGTCGAGCATGGCTACCGCTTCATGGCCGCACCATTTCAGCATCCACCACAGGCGCCCGCAGAAATTCGCGCCCTGCCGGTCATACACCACCACCTGGGTGTCGTTCGATACACCGGCGGCACGCAGCCAAGCCGCGAACTTTTCGCGTGAAGGCAGGGGATGGCGGCCGCCCGATGCTGCGTCAGCGGCACCGGTCTTGTCGCTCAGGTCCCGGTTCAGGTCGGCGTGCTGCGCTGCTGGAATGTGCGCCTCAAGGTACTGATGCCGGCCCAGCTCGGGGTTCATCAGGTCGGCGCTGCAGTCGAACAGGCGCAGTGGGGCCCCCTGCGTCATGAGCGCTCGCAAGCGCTCGGGCGTCACCAGCGTCTTGTCCATGTCGCTGCGCTCTCTGCCGGCTGGTGTTGTACCGATCTAACCTTGCGGCTCGCTCATGTTCCGGCGGTACCACTCGTGGAAATGCTGCATCCCATCTTCCATCGGGCTTTGGTAGGGACCGCGTTCGTCTTCACCGCGATCCATCAGCGCGCGCCGGCCCGCGTCCATGCGCAAGGCGATCTCGTCGTCCTCGGCGCAGGTTTCCATGTACGCCGCCTGCTGCGCGGCAATGAAATCACGTTCGAAGGCGACGATCTCCTCGGGATAGAAGAATTCGATCAGATTCAGCGTTTCTTGCGGCCCCGTTGGGTGCAGCGTCGAGACCGTCAGCACATGCGGGTACCACTCAAGCATGACATGCGGGTAATAGGTGAGCCAGATCGCGCCATGCCGCGGTGGTTCGCCATTGCGAAAGCGCAGCAGCGCCTCATGCCAGCGTTCATAGACCGGGCTGCCGGCCGTGCCGAGGCGGTTCGCAACGCCGACGGTCTGCACCGAATGGTTCTCGCCGAACTCCCAGCGCAGGTCATCACAGGTCACGAACTGGCCCAGACCCGGGTGAAACGGGCCGACATGGTAGTCCTCGAGGTAGACCTCGATGAAGGTTTTCCAGTTGTAGTTGCAGCGATGCAGCTCGATCCGGTCCAGCGCATAGCCGGAAAAGTCAAGGTCGGCGCGCGCGCCCAGCAAGGCCAGATCGGTGGCCACCCGCTGTTCGCGCCGCGCATCTTCAAACAACAGACCATTCCATTCCTGCACCGGGTAACGGTTCAGGTTCAGGCAGGGGTCATGGTCGAAATGCGGCGCGCCCAGCAGCGTTCCCTGGTCGTTGTAGGTCCAGCGGTGCAGCGGACAAACGATGTTGCCGCCGGCGCTGCCCGGGGTCTGGCCCTGCAACGACCCGCGGCCGCGCAGGATCACTGCCTGGCGGTGCCGGCAGACGTTGGACAACAGGTTGATTTCCTGCACGGTGCGCACCAGGGCCCGGCCGTCGCCTTCCTGCGGCAGGGCGTAGTAGCTTCCTGTTTCTGGAAGTGCCAGCCGATGACCAAGGTAACGTGTTCCGAGTGCGAACAGTCGCTGCCGCTCGCGCTGGAACAGGGCCTCGTCGAAGTAACTGCTTGCCGGAATCTGGCTTGTGGCCTGCTGCAGTCGAAGACTTAAATCAGACATAGATGCCCTGACCTAAATGCTCCCCACAGGGGGATTGGCACCTCGGCGCCAAACAAAGGGACCGGAGAAACCGGGAAGAGGGCCGATTGTAGTGGCAGCAACACGGACCAACATGTCGCAGCGTACTCGCGCAGCCTAGAATGTTTTCCTTTGACAATCCGCAAGCTGACCATGCCCAAGGCTCCCGCCAACGAAACGAAGCCATCCGGGC
Source organism: Burkholderiaceae bacterium (assembly GCA_038901755.1). GTDB lineage: Bacteria > Pseudomonadota > Gammaproteobacteria > Burkholderiales > Burkholderiaceae_C > JBCKPE01. Next base: position 3,130 of record JBCKPH010000099.1, read on the forward strand.
TTGAACTTCCCGCCAGTTACGAAGCCGGCCTGCGCGAGCTGGAAAAATTGCTCGGCGACATCGAGTCGGGGCAGTTGCCGCTGGACCAGCTGCTCGCGGGCTACCAGCGCGGCACCGAACTTCTCAAGTTCTGCCGTGCCCGACTCGAAGTGATTGAAGACCAGATCAAGGTGCTTGACGAGGGTGTGCTCAAGCCATGGAATCCGCCCGCGTGACGCGGCCGGTATTCAGTCTGGGTGACTGGAGCTCGCCGCGCCTGGCGCAGGTCGAGCAGGCGCTGGACGCCTGGGTGCGCGATGGCGCGCACGCCCCGCTGGGCCAGGTCATGCGCTATGCCGTGCTCGATGGCGGCAAACGCCTGCGCCCGCTGCTGGTGCTGGCGGCGCATGAAGCGGTGCTGGCGGCTGCGCCGGCATCGGTCAGCGCGCCGGCGCGGACCGTGCTGCAACAGGCGGCGCTGCGCGCCGCCTGTGCCGTCGAGTTGATCCACGCCTACTCGCTGGTCCATGACGACATGCCCTGCATGGACAACGACGAGTTGCGTCGCGGCAAGCCGACGGTCCACATCAAGTTTGGCCAGGCCCAGGCGCTGCTGGCGGGCGATGCGCTGCAAGCCCTGGCGTTTGAACTGCTGACACCGGCAGAGGCCGAGCTGCCGGCCGCGATCCAGGCGCGCCTTTGTCACCTGCTGGCCCGTGCTTCCGGCCATCACGGCATGGCCGGCGGTCAGGCGATCGATCTGGCCAGCCTGGGACTGAGCCTGGATCAGGACCAGTTGCAGCAGATGCACCGTCTGAAGACCGGTGCCCTGCTGCAGGCCAGCGTCATGATGGGTGCGAGCTGCGGTCCGGCCCCGGCGCTGGCCCAACTCGCGCTGGCCGACTATGGCGCATCGCTCGGTCTGGCGTTTCAGGTTGTCGATGACATTCTTGACGTCACCTCGGACTCAGCGACCCTCGGGAAGACCCCGGGCAAGGACGCGGCCCAGATGAAACCGACCTACGTCAGCCTGCTTGGGCTGGAGCGCTCGCAACAACATGCGCAGGAACTGCTGCAGCAGGCGCTGGCCGCGCTGGCGCGCAGCGGGCTGCCCGACGTCGCCGCTCTGCATGACCTGGCCACCATGGTGGTGCAAAGGACGAATTGATGGGTGAACTGCTGCAAACGATCAACAGCCCGGCCGACCTGCGCCGCTTGCCGCGCGAGCGCCTGGTCGAGCTGGCCGCCGAGCTGCGCGCCTTCGTGCTCGATTCCGTGTCCAGGACCGGCGGGCATCTGAGTTCCAACCTGGGCACGGTGGAGTTGACGCTGGCGCTGCACCATGTCTATGACACGCCCTACGATCGCCTGGTCTGGGACGTCGGACACCAGACCTACCCGCACAAGATCCTGACCGGACGCCGTGAGCGCATGGGCAGCCTGCGTCAGCTTGGCGGCATCTCGGGTTTCCCGCAGCGCACCGAGAGCGAATACGACAGCTTTGGCACGGCGCATTCATCGACCTCGATTTCGGCGGCGCTGGGCATGGCGCTGGCGGCCAAGCACAAGGGCGAGCAGCGCCATGTCGTGGCGATCATCGGCGACGGTGCGATGACTGCCGGCATGGCGTTCGAAGCCCTGAACAACGCGGGCATAGCCGACTGCCGGCTGCTGGTGATCCTGAACGACAACGACATGTCGATTTCGCCGCCGGTGGGTGCCTTGAACCGCTACCTGGCCCAACTGATGAGCGGACGGTTCTACGCCGCGGCGAGGAATGTCGGCAAGCAGGTTCTGAAGGTCGCGCCGCCGCTGTTCGAGTTGGCCAAGCGGTTGGAGGAGCAGGCCAAGGGGCTGGTGGTGCCGGCCACGCTGTTCGAGAAATTTGGTTTCAACTACATCGGTCCGATTGACGGGCACGATTTCGAGTCGCTGATTCCCACGCTGGCAAACATCAAGCAGTTGAAGGGCCCGCAGTTCCTGCATGTGGTGACAAGAAAGGGCCAGGGCTACAAGCTTGCCGAGGCCGATCCGGTGGCCTACCACGGACCAGGCAAGTTTGACCCGGCGCTCGGTCTGCAACAGCCCGCGACGGCACCCAAGGCGAGCTTTTCCCAGGTGTTCGGCCAGTGGCTCTGTGACATGGCCGAGCAGGACAGCCGCCTGGTGGCTATTACACCCGCCATGCGCGAGGGGTCTGGAATGGTCGAGTTCGCGACACGTTTTCCGGGGCGTTATTTCGATGTCGGAATTGCCGAGCAACATGCCGTGACCTTTGCCGCCGGGCTGGCTTGCGAAGGACTCAAGCCGGTGGTCGCCATCTACTCGACCTTCCTGCAGCGCGCCTATGACCAGCTGATTCACGACGTGGCGATCCAGAACCTGCCGGTCGTGTTTGCGCTGGATCGGGCCGGTCTGGTCGGAGCCGACGGCGCCACCCATGCCGGCGCCTATGACATCGCCTACCTGCGCTGCGTCCCCAACTTGAGCCTTGCCTGTCCGGCTGACGAGCGCGAATGCCGCGCCCTGTTGAGCACCGCTTATCAGCAGAACCATCCGGTGGCAGTGCGTTATCCGCGCGGCGCCGGCGCCGGCATCACGCCCGACAGCGGGCTCGAGCCGTTACCCTATGGCCGGGGCGAACTGCGGCGTCGCGGCAAAACCCTGGCCATCCTCGCTTTTGGCACCCTGCTGTACCCGGCGCTTGCGGCGGCCGAGGCGCTCGACGCGACGGTCGTCAACATGCGCTGGGTCAAGCCGCTGGACATCGAGTTGCTGCTTCGGATTGCCGCCGAGCACGAGGCGATGGTGAGCATCGAGGAAGCCGCCGTCATGGGTGGCGCCGGCAGCGCGGTGGCCGAGGCCCTGCATGCGGCTGGCGTTGCAAAGCCGCTGCTGCAACTCGGATTGCCTGACCGGTTCATCGAGCACGGCGACCCGGCCAAGTTGCTGGCGCTGCAGGGGCTGGATGCGGCTGGCATCGAGCGATCAATACGGGCGCGGTTCGGCGATCTGCTGCAGACTTCCCGGCCCGGACTCAAGGTCATTTCCTGAGCACTAAGGGAAACTCCCCGGCCTGAGCCACTCCACCTGTTCCTAAAATGCCGGCTGACGAGAAAAGTCCTCGCCGCGCCTGCCGGTGCCGCGAGCTGTCTGGCGGCGCAGGCTGCAAGTTCTATCACCTCTGATTGGAGAAACCCCTATGGATCGTCGTTCCATTATCAAGAATGCCGGCCTGGCCGGTGTATTGGCCGCCGGCATAGCGCCGGCCGTGCATGCCCAGACCCCCGCGCTTCGCTGGCGTCTGACCTCGAGCTTCCCCAAGTCGCTCGACACCCTGTTTGGCGTTTCCGATGTGTTCGCCAAGTTGGTCGGTGAAATGAGTGGCGGCAGGTTCCAGATCACCACCCATGGCCCGGGTGAGCTGGTCCCCGCGTTCGGCACGGTCGATGCCATTCAGAACGGCACGGTTGAGATGGCCCACACGGCTCCCTACTATTACTTTGGCAAGGACCCGACCTTTGCCATTGGCTGCGCGATTCCTTTCGGCCTGAACAGCCGCCAGATGACGGCCTGGATGTTCGAGGGCAACGGCCGCAAGCTGATGAACGAGTTCTACCGGCAGTACAACATCATCGGCTTCACGATGGGCAACACCGGCGCCCAGATGGGTGGCTGGTTCCGCAAGGAAATCAAATCGCTGGCCGACGTGAAGGGCCTCAAATTCCGCACCGGCGGCTTCAGCGGCAAGGTCTTTGAGCGTCTGGGCGGCGTTGCAGCCAACATTCCCGGCGGCGAGATCTATCAGGCGCTGGAGAAGGGCACCATCGATGCCGCCGAGTGGGTCGGTCCGTACGACGACTTGAAACTGGGCTTCTACAAGGTGGCGCCGTGGTATGCCTACCCCGGTTGGTGGGAAGGTGGTCCGCAACTCGACCTGCACGTCAACACCAGGGCCTACGACGCGCTCCCGGCGGAGTACAAGGCCATCATTTCGGCGGCCTCAGCCTACGCGCACATCGACATGCAGGCCAAGTACGATGGCAGGAATGCCGGCGCGCTGAAACAGCTCGTCGGCCTCGGCGCCAAGCTGTTCCCGTTCCCGAAGGACATGATGGATACGGCCTTCAAGGAGTCGATGGCGCTGTATTCGGAGCTCTCGGCCACCAACCCGGCCTGGAAGAAGGTTTACGAGGACTACGCCACATTCCGGCGCGACGCCAACCTGTGGTTCCGCTTCACCGAAGCGACCTTCGACGATTTCATGCAGCGGCAAAAGCTGTAGATCGCTTGGGTGGCGGTTTGCCGCGAACAGGCGAGCCGGTCAATCCAAGGAAAAAGCCCCGCAGCGCGGGGCTTTTTCTTGTGCCCCCGGCGTGGGGCCTTTACTTGTGGCAGGCGGCTCGACGTCTCCGGACGCTGCCGGGACGCCGGGAGCGGCCCTGCTGATCGATTTCAAGGTTTCTTCGCCGCCGCGTCCTTCTTGACCGCCTCCAGCAGGGCTTTCATCGGATCGTCGTTGCTTGAAGCTTCCTGCTTGGCCGTCGCGGGGTTCGGCAGGGCATCAGTGCCCGAAGACCCAGCCGGTGCTGAACCACCCGGCTCCGACGCAGCCGGCCCGCTCGGCATGGTGGGCGCTTGCCGGTCCGGCTTGGTCATCAACTGCTCCAGAGCCTTGTCAGCATCGATCGCGGGAGCCGTGTAGATGCCCTGAATCACCAGCGCCGGCCAGGCAATGATGGCGGACAACATGATCAATTGCAGGAAGATGAAGGCGATTGAGCCCTTGTAAATCTGCGGGGTCGTGACGGCCGGGATGACCTGCGCGGTTACGCGGTCCTTGTAATCGAATTTTGCCGCCACGCTTCTCAGATAGAACAGGGCAAAGCCGAACGGCGGCGTCAGGAACGAGGTTTGCAGGTTCATCGCAATCATGACGCCGAACCAGATCATCACGGCATCGTGCGGCGCACCCGGCACCAGGGCGGGCAGGATCTTCTCCGCCACGGGCACCAGGATCGGAATGACGATGAAGGCAATCTCGAAGAAGTCGATGAAGCAGCCGAGGATGAAGATAAGAATGTTGACGACGATCAGGAAGCCCAGCGCGCCGCCCGGCATGTTCACGAACAGGTGTTCAACCCAGACATGGCCATCCGCTGCATTGAAGGTGAAACTGAACACGGTCGAGCCGATCAGAATGAACATGACAAAGGTGGCCAGCTTGGCGGTGCCGTCCATCGCCTGTTTCAGCAGACCGAAATTGAGCCGCTTGCGCGACACCGCCATCACCAGCGCTCCCATGGCTCCCATGGCGCCGCCCTCGGTCGGGGTGGCGACGCCGAGAAAAATGGTTCCCAGCACCAGGAAGATCAACACCAGCGGCGGCATCAGGACAAAGGTGACCTGTTCCGCCAGGCGCGACAACAGGCCGAGCCGGGTCACCCGATTCACGATCGCCAGCGACAGCGCCAGCAACGAGGCGACCGTCATTGACATGATGACAATCTCGTCGCCCGGTGAGGCACTGGTCCGTTCAATCCATGATTTCATCATGCTGTCGTGAATGGTCGACCAGTACCAGCCGGCCGCGGCACAGACGACCAGCAGGATGATCAGCGAGTGGTGACCGCTGGCGCC
>JBCKPH010000100.1:0-8574 GCA_038901755.1 Burkholderiaceae bacterium
GGAATTTCGTACTCGGTCTTGAGTAAATAACCCGCTCTGCTGGGCGACCTCGCAGCCAGTGCAGCACGCGGCGCGGCAGGCTTATATTGACGCGTTCGAGGGTGTTTGCAGCGCTTGAGACCGCCAAGTGGGCCAAGGTGATTGAGGACGCGAACGTCAAGCCAGACTAAGGAATTGGGTTACGGTTTTCAGTGCCTTCAGTGCTTTAAGGCCGGACACCCGGTGTCTCGCCCGGCATGCCTTTGGCCCTGGCAGCCAGGTAAAGCTCCAGTTCGATCAGCTCTGGTGCGCCGTAGGCAAAGGGTTCGGCACGGACACCGTTCATGCAGTTGCGCAGGCGGCGCTGCAACGAGCCCATGGCCTGCCATTCAAGTCGGTACACCGGGTAACCCATGGGGTGCGCTTGCGGAATGACGCTGCTGCCCAGCTTGTTGCCGGCATTGGCATCGTGACATTGCGCACACGACAAATCGAGCTGGCCCATGCGCTGCATGAAGCGCTGCTCGCCCGCCTGACGAAACGGCAGCAGCCGTGGGTCGTTGGGCGGTGACATGGGCAGGCCGCGTGATTGCAGGGCCACATAGCTTTCAAGCGCCAGAAGGTCTGCGCTTTCGGCTCGCAGCGGTGTGGCTTGCTGATGCTGTACGCGGCACTGGTTGATGCGCTGGCTTAAACCGATAGGGCGTTTGAGCACATCGTCAAAAGAGGGGTAACGTGCGGCTACGCCTTTCATGCTGCGCTCTGCTGGCCCATGGCAAGTTACGCAGGCTTTATGGCTTTGGCCTGCTGGCTTTTGCCACAGGGCTTCGCCGTCTTTGACGGACAACATGCCAGGGTTCAGTGTGTCGTCTTTTTGCATGGCTTGGGTTGATGGCCCCATGAACTCGAAGCCAGACTTGCGCATATCTTGACCTGTTGTGGTTTGGGCGTTCGCTGCCAGTGCAAGCAGGCCAAGCAGCCCAATGAGCCCGACGCTCAAGCACCTGAAATTCAACATCAACCAGTGACAGTCAGCGTCACGTTCTCGGTCTGCGCAAAGCCGCCATCGCCTTCCCACGTCAAGGCCAGCGTGCCGGTGTTTTGGGCCGTGGTGTAAAAGGCGATGTAGGGGTTGGCAGACATGGCTGAAAACATCTCGGCAGAAAAAATCAGCTCGCCGTTGTAGCGGCAGCTAAAGCGCAGGATGATGTTGCGCGGCAAAATTTTGCCGTCGTCACCGGGACGAAATCCGGTTTCCATCGGATGGCCTATGGTCGCGCGGATTTCTATGACCTCACCGCGTTTGGCGGTTGGCGGGATATTGATGAGGGTGCGTGCCATATCAGCCTTCTCCCTCAATACACGCAGCCAGCGTCACGATGACATCAACGGTGTGCGACCAGAAACTGCCATCGCTCAATTGCGCAACAGCCACCAGTTTTTGCGTGGTGGCCAGGCGTATGCGGGTCGTCACACTGGTCTTGCCGGCGCGCGCGCCTAGGGTGAACTTGACAACGTCGCGCTGCGGGTTTTTTTCATTGAAGACAGCAATCGCCCTGACGTAGTTGTCCGCAGTCATCGGGCTATCAACTGTCACGGTAATCGGCACCACATTGCCGTTGTCTACCAGTTCGGCAATCTCAAATTTAACCTTGCCCTCACGAACCGCTGCACCGCCTGCATAGCTTGAGATAGCTGCTGCAAGATCATCGCTCGCCGCAAACGCCGATGTACCGAGTACGACCCACGCACCGAGCCCGACACCGCTGGCCAGTACTGCCCTGCGTGTCTTTGCCTCGGGCGTTTGTGATGATGTTTGTTGCATGACTCGTTCGCTATTTCAATGTGAGCAGATACGCCACCACGTCTTCAATCGGCTGCGCCGCCAACAAGGGCTGGCCCTGTACGGCGGTGCTTACCCGCGTCAAGCCTTCAGTGCGGTAGTAGGCGGGCATGATGCTTTGCGGGTTAAGCCTGCGGGCATCGACCATGCGCAAACGCAATTGGCCTTCAGTCCAGCGCGAACCCGCACCTGCCAGGCTGGGTGCAAGATTACCCTGAAAGCGCTCCTCTGGTATTGGCCCGGTATGGCAGAGCAGGCACAAACTTAACTGCCGGTTGGCGACGATGGCGCGGCCTTTGCTTGCATCACCTGCCACACCAGTTAACGACGCAGCCAGTGCATCGCCAACTACAGCAGGGGCGGCGACAGCGGGCTGCGTCAAAGCCAGCGAGGGCAGGGTATATAGCACGGCCAGTAGCCATGCGGTAACACCTGCCTTTGCTTTCACGCCCTTACCTTATCAAGCGCTAACCGATTCAAGCCTTTTTAAGGCTGGTGTTTTTAATCGGCAAGTCCCGAATGCGCTTACCGGTAGCTGCAAAAATCGCGTTCAGCACCGCAGGCGCAGCCACGGCAATCGTCGGCTCGCCCACCCCACCCCAAAACCCGCCCGACGGCATGATGATGGTTTCGACCTTGGGCATCTCGTCCATTCTCAGCACCTGGTAGGTGTTGAAGTTTTCCTGTTCAATGCGGCCATTCTTGACGGTACATTCACCGTACAGCGCGGCTGAAAGGCCGTAGACAAACGAGCCTTCGACCTGCGCCTCGATCTGCTGCGGGTTGACGGCGTAACCGCAGTCAGTGGCCGCCGTGATGCGGTGTATGGTGAGCTTGCCTTCATCGCTGACAGACACCTCTGCGCAGGCGGCCACGTAGCTGCCAAAACCCATGGTCTGAGCCAGACCGTGAAAGTGCCCTTTGGGTAGCGGCTTGCCGTACCCGGCTTTGTCAGCCGCAGCGTTGAGCACCGCCAAATGCTTGGGGTGGTTGACCATCAATTTACGCCGCAGCGCTAGCGGGTCTTGCTTGGTGGCTACGGCGATTTCGTCAATGAACGATTCAAGGTAAATCGCGTTTTGATTCAGATTCACGCCGCGCCAAAAGCCCGGTGGCACCGACGGGTTGCGCATGGCGTGGTCTACCAGTAGGTTCGGAAAGCTATAGCCAATCGCCGACTCTGGCGTGCCAGCGGTGTTGAGGCCTTGAAAGACCACTGGGTCTTTGCCATTGACCACACTTTGCGGCGCAACGCCCGCCAAAATCGACTGCCCCGAAATACGCATGTGCAACGCCGTGATGTTGCCTTGGGCATCAAGGCCCGCCGTCATCTTGCATTGCGTGATGGGGTGGTACTTGCCGTGCAGCATGTCTTCTTCACGCGACCAGACCAGCTTGATCGGCGTGCCCGGCATCTCCTTGGCGATCGCCACGGCCTGGCGCACGTAGTCGGTCATGCCGCGCCGGCCAAAGCCGCCACCGAGGAGCAGTTTGTACACGTCGCATTGCGCCGCAGGCAGGCCGGCTGCTTCGGTACAGGCCGCAAATGCCGCTTCGCCGTTTTGTGTGCCCACCCAGACCTCGCAGCGCGTGGATGTCCATTTGGCCGTAGCGTTCATGGTTTCCATCGTTGCGTGGTTTTGATGCGGGTACGAATACACCGCCTCGATCTTGCGTGCGCTGGCTGCAATGGCTGCGCGTGCGTCGCCGTTGGCGTTGCCAACCACCGCGTCTGGCGCGTCAAGGCCAGCCTTCAAGATGGGGGCAAAACTTTCACTGGACAGCTTTTCGTTCGGGCCGTTGTCCCAGACGATCGGCAGCACATCAAGTGCGGTTTTGGCACGCCACCAGGTGTCGGCAATCACGGCGACGGCGCTGTCGCCCACGCGCGCCACTTTCTTGATGCCGGGGCGTTTTTCAATCGCGGCTGCATCAAAACTTTTGACCTTGCCGCCAAACACCGGGCAGTCTTTAATCGCCGCATTCAACATGCCGGGCAAAACAAGATCAGACCCATAAATCTGCTTGCCGGTGGTTTTGTCGACCGTATCCAGCCGTGCCAGGCGCTTGCCAGCAAGCTTCCAGGTTTTGGGGTCTTTCAGTGTTACCTCGGTTGGTGGTGTGACCTTGGCAGCCGCCAGCGCCACCTTGCCGTAGGTGGTGGTGCGGCCCGTTGGTGTGTGCGTGATGACGCTGTTGGCGGCCTTGCACTGCTCAAACGGTACCTTCCATTCGTCGGCAGCGGCTTGCACCAGCATCATGCGGGCCGTTGCGCCGCCTTTGCGAACGTAGTCCTGTGATTGGCGTATGCCGCGGCTGCCGCCGGTGCTAAAGTTGCCCCAGACACGTTTGCGTGCCAGACTTTGGCCCGGCGTGGGGTATTCGGTGGTGACCTTGGCCCAGTTGCAGTCCAGCTCTTCAGCGACCAGTTGGGCCAGGCCTGTCAGCGTGCCCTGGCCCATTTCAGAGCGCGCAATGCGGATGATGACGGTGTCGTCGGGCTTGACCACGACCCAGGCATTGACTTCGGGGGCGCTGACCTCCTGTGCAAGGGCCGAGTCGGCAAACGGAATATGAAAGGCCACGACCAGGCCTGCCGAGGCGGAGGCTCCCAGAAAATGGCGGCGTGAGAGTTTGGGCGATATCCCTGTGGCGTGGCCTGTTGTGTGGGTGGTGGCGCTCATGTGGTGCTCCCGTTGGCATGCTGGATGAAGAGGGCGGCGCTTTTGGTGTTGCCGCCTTGGGCCACGACCTTGATGGCTGCGCGCACGCGGTTGTAAGTGCCGCAGCGACAGATGTTGGTCATGCTCTGGTCGATGTCGGCATCGGTCGGCATCGGTTTGGCCTTGAGCAGCGCGACGGCGGCCATGATCATCCCGGACTGGCAGTAGCCGCACTGCGGAACATCCAGCGCAGCCCAGGCTTTCTGGACAGGGTGGGAGCCGTCAGGCGAGAGGCCTTCTATGGTCACAATTTTTTCGGTGGCGCTGACGGTGGACACCGGCCGCACACAGCTGCGTGTCGGCACGCCGTCAATATGCACGGTACAGGCGCCGCACTGCGCGACGCCGCAGCCATACTTGGTACCGGTCAGCCCAAGCTGTTCTCGAATGACCCATAGCAGGGGTGTGTCGGCTTCTGCTTCAAATTGCCGGACTGCGCCGTTGACGTTCAGTTGTGCCATTCAAGTCTCCTCGTTTGGGTAATAAATTGGCGTGGTGGCCGCAGGGAGTTTAGTCCTGCTTGCACACCAACGCATCAGTTGTCTACATACCCGAGCGCGATGGTGGCAGACACGCTCTGCTGAAGAGCGTGTCGATGTCGGTGTAATGAAGGCGACGATGCGCATAGGACCAAAGCAGTGCGGGCAGATCAGCGGGAACACTTCAAAGATACGGGCAATCAGTGCGGCCCACAGGTAGCTCGCAGGGGAGCGCGGTTTGGGTTTGGCTTGCGGCTCAGATTGGGCCGCCATACCTGGCCCGGCTTGTGCGACTGTCGTGACGGTCGTGCCAGCACGGGTGTTTGTTGGTGCCGACGCGAAATTGACCCACTGCGCCGATTTTGACTGACCCACCGCCAACGTGTCAGTCACCGCTGTCGGCAACGGTTTGCGGTCGTTGCAAGTGGGTCAACGATTTCCGGCATCCTGGGTCAATTTCGCATCGGCGACGACACCCGCTTGTCGAAAGGCTGATAACTGCCCTGCCGCGCCGCAATGAGTGGGTTTTCTCAAGTGTGCAAGCCCTTGACCAAGGCGGAAAGAACGCCGAACGCCGCGCCCGGTATCACGCCACAAGGGGACAAGCCGCGCCAGTAGGTGACGTGGCAAGCCGCAGCGCATCGGGCCGATTAACTGACCCCAGCATCGCGCATCGCAAAGCCTGCGCCGCTGCCGGACTGAAATTAACCTTGCACGGGCTGCGCCGTTCATTCGCCAGTCTGTGCGAGTGGCTGGATATTCCTGGTGGCATCAGTGCACAGATTCAAGGCCATGCACCGCAAGGCGTGCGAGAACAGAACTACATTCGCCGCCCGCTTGACCTGCTACGGGTTCATCATGAAAAAATTGAAGCGTGGATGCTGGAACAGGCAGGGGTGCAATTCGTGGCAGATGTGGAGCCGGGCAAGCTGCGCGTAGTTACCGGGTAGCACATCAACAACCCTCTACTTGCCCAAATGACTATGAATGTGTATCATACACACAAATGACCAGCATTGACCTGATACGAGACATGCAGCGCGCCGGGTGGCAGCTTGACCGCGTGAACGGTTCTCACCACATCTTCAAGCACCCGAGCCGCCCCGGCATTGTGGTTGTGCCGCATCCCAAAAAGGATTTGGGGCTTGGACTGGTCAAAGCCATCCGGCGGCAGGCCGGTATTTGAGAGGTGAACTGTATGCGCTACCCCATTGCCATTGAACCCGGAAACGACGCTACCGCTTGGGGCGTGGTGGTTCCCGATCTGCCCGGCTGCTTTTCAGCGGGCGACACGCTGGAAGAAGCCATGATTCAGGCGGAGGACGCCATTACCGGATGGATTGAAGCCGCCTTGGACGCCGGGCAAGACATACCCGCGCCGTCTCATATTGAAACACTGCGCCAAGCACATCCAGAGTTTGAGGGCTGGCTGTGGGCGCTGGTGAAGGTTGACCCGGCCATGCTGGACGACACCCTTGAGCGCGTCAATATCAGTCTGCCGCGCCGTGTACTGCACCGGCTCGATGCCCGCGCCCGCAGTTCGGGTGAAACACGTTCGGGCTTCATAGCACGCATGGCTATTGAAGGGCGCGAGCCTGAACACGCCTGATTCGTTTTGCCCCTGCTAGTCCGACCTCGAAGCCCGGACGAAAAGCGGGAAACCTGCACCCGCCTGCTGGGGCTCCTATTTGAAGCGACACCTTGAAGGGGTGCGGTATGGATTTTTCTCCTTGGGATTGGTCTAATACTTTTCGACTACATGTTGCCGCGTCTCTTATTGCAGGCGTGCCTCCCATTTCAAAACGGTTTCCCGACGCCGATGAAATCCCCGCCGCTGCGAAGCCCGCATTGACGCGGCTCTATGGGGCATACATTCGTGGCACCGTGCTTCGCGACAAACCTGCGTCTGAAAGCGCCAGCTACCCAAGGGAACAAATGCTGGCCGGGATTCCCCTTGAGTCTGGCGAAAGCTTGAAACATGCGATGGCGTCGCGTGAGGAATTGCGCCGGTGGGTTGCGGCGATGGGCATTAAGTCTGCGTATTCATTTTTGCCACAACAGGCCGACACCAAGCCACAAACAGCGCCAGCACAGCAAGCCGGTACAGCGCCCGCGCCCGTGGTGGAAATGCCAGTGAATAGCCCGCTGCCAGTGACAACTGGAGGCATTGCACATTGCTTTGCTGGCCTGCGCTGGAAAACAGAAGCAGAGTGGAAAAAGCCGCTTGGCGATAAACCAAAATGGCTACGCTCCTGCATAGCGATCCCCGGTGTTCAAGGCGTATCAGAAACAAGATGGAACCCCGTTTGTATCGGTGCTGCGCTGGTGCATGACGGGGAAGCGAAAGCAAACAGTGTGCGTGCACGGTTTCAAACCAAGCCGGAATTGATGCCATGGCTTGATGTGTGGAAAACCTACGAAGCCAACTACTTGACGACTGAATAAAACACTGTCAGAACCCCGGGGGTGAACCCCGGAAAACATGGGGTAACAAGCCGCTAACCCGCACGGATGCTTGATTCCAGAACCCCGGGGTTGTTCGCGTGAATACGGGGTTTTCAAAGTTCGCTCCATGCCTAGCCCGGACGCCTTGCAATGTTTGCAGGCCAGCGCTGCTAGGTGTGGAAAGCGAACATGCAAACCGGAACCCTGCACAGTACCGAAGCCCGGCATCAATCCGGGCAACAGTCAACACCGAACGCCTGGCCCGTTGACTTCTTACCCCTGAGCCAAGAAATCAGAACGCACGTTTCCACCAGGGTGATGTGTGTCCACCTCGACCGCAAAGAACAGACGGCACGCGGCTGGGCTTGTTTGGAAAATGGCCCGCTTCGCCCGATAAGGGTTCACGGAAAATTAATGTGGGCAGTTTCGGATATCCGCCGTCTGCTGGGCGTGTCAGCATGAGCGCCCCAAACGTGCGAACGCCGGGATGCAACCCGGCGGACGCAGAGAAAAACACTGACACCCAAAGCATACCACCTGCCTGTTTTTTAGGCAATCGAGAAAAAGAGTTTGCAACCCTGCAGGCGCAATTTGCTTTGACCGGCCATGCCCTGCACCGATCCCGTGACGCAACGGGCATTGAAGCCTACCTGGCAGATCGCTGGGGCCTTGTCCGATACCTGCCTAGCCTGGACGACGCGCGGCGCTTTCTGGCGCAGATAGGCGGTGCGGCATGACCGCTTATCGTACTGGCACCATAAAACGCGACCGCCGCACCAAGGGCCGCGTGGATCAGCTCGACGAGCAAATTATTGCCGTGTTGCGTGAAGACCATCCGCAGTCAGTCCGACATGTGTTCTACCGCATGACAGACCCGCGATTGACCGAACCAGTGGAGAAGTCGGACAAGGGTTATCGGCACGTCCAAGACCGCTGCGTGAAGCTGCGTCGGGCCGGGCGCATCCCCTACAACTGGATAGCGGATATGTCACGACAGGGCTACTTTGTGAACACCTTTGACGATGCGGCTGATTTCATTCGCAGAATGGCCGGGCACTACCGCGCCGATTTGTGGCGCGATGCGGACTACCGCTGTGAGGTGTGG
>JBCKPH010000101.1:0-8484 GCA_038901755.1 Burkholderiaceae bacterium
CGTGTCCCAAGCGAGCCGAGCCCGATATGGGCGCGCGCCAGTTCTTCGGTGACCACACACATGGCCGACTTGCCCAGACCGGCGCCGCCGTAGGCTTCCGGAATCGTCAGCCCAAACACACCAAGGTCGGCCAGTTCGGCCAGCACGGTATCGGGAATCAGCGTGTTGGCCAGATGCCAGCGGTGCGCGGCCTCGGCATGATCATCGGCGTAGCGCGCGAACTGATGGCGCACCTCCTGCAGCTCGGGGTCGACGAAGCCCAGATCACCAAACTGCCGGCTCGAGCGTCCCGCGCCGATCAACTGCGCCAGGCGGACGCGAAGCGGCGGAACAAAGCCGGTTGCGCGCAATTCGGCGACCGCTGGGTCGGCTGAAAAAGCGTTCAGTTGATGCCCCGCTTGATCGAGCGTGTCGGCACGAAAGAACTCGCCCTGGCTCATCGGCAGGCCACCGGCCAATTGCGCGAGGTACTCGCTGAAGGCGGCGCCCAGCAACAACTGTTCCAGTTCGCCCAGCCTTGCCCCGTCCTCAAGGCGGGTTGCCCAGCCATGCATCTGGCGTAGCGCCTGCAGGTAGGTGGCCGCCCAGGCATAGCCGTGCAGCGCGGCCTGCTCGCGCCGCATGGCTTCGTCGGGTCCGGCGGCTGCGCGCGCGAGCCGCTCGCGCAGCGCAACCTGCAGTCCGGCGAGCAAATGCTCAGCCGCATTGAGCGCCTGGCCGCTCAGGCCCAGCAGTCTCCTGCCATCTGGCGCGGTCATGCCTGTGCCACGGCCGATGCGCCAATGGCGCCAATGGCACCAATGGCAGGAATAGCGCCGGCAGCTGCGACCTGGCGCAGCCGCTCGTCGTCAAACCCCAGGATCTCCCGCAACACCTGTGCCGTGTCCTGTCCAAGAATCGGTGCCAGTCCCGGCCCGGGCAGGGCGAAGTCGGCAAAGCGCAGCGGCGAACGCGAGGTGAGAAAACGACCGAGTCCCGGATGCTCGGTCATCGAGAACATCGGGTTCGCCTCCGAGCAGCGCGGGTCTTCCTGCAGCATCTGTCGCATGGTGCGATACGGACCCCAGAGAATGGAGCGGTCGGCCAGGGCAGCGGCCACTTCGTCAAGCCGGCGCCGCAAAAACCAGGGCCGCAGGAATGCCGAAATAAGTTCCCGTGCCTGATACCGCCCCGCCTCAGTGTCGAGCCGGTAGCCCAGGGCCGCCGCCGCCGCCGGCAGCGACTCGGAAACTTCGGTGGCCTTGGCCAGCGCCGACCATTGGCGCTGCGTGATCGCCACCACCATCACGCGGCGTCCGTCGGCGGTGGCAAATGCGTCGCCGTAAGCGCCATAGAGGAAATTGCCGTCGGCCTGGCGCTCGGCCCCGTTGACCTGCATGTCCGCGAGGTAGCCCAGGTTGCAAACCGTGGACATGGCAACGTCGGACAGGGCCAAGCTGACATGCTGGCCCTGCCCAGTAGCGCGCCAATGCCGTTCGGCGGCCAACAGGGCCGTCGTCAAGGTCAGGCCGGCCGCAACATCCCAGGCCGGCAGCACATGGTTCACCGGGACGATGCGCGCGTCTCCGGTCAGATCAGGGAAGCCCACCGCGCTGTTGACGGTGTAGTCCACCGCGTTGCTACCGTCGGGCGAGCCCGTGAGTTGCACCATGATCAGATCCGGCCGGCGGCCCGACAAGGCTTCCCAGGACAGTTCGGCGTCAAGCGTCAGATTTGTCAGGAAGATCGCCGGCCCCGCGCCCGAGGCACAGATCAAGTCCTGCAACAGGGCACGGCCGGCTGCGTTGCGCAGGTCGATTTCGACTGAGCGCTTACCGCGGTTCAGGCAACCCCAGTACAGGCTGCGACCGGCGGCGTTCAGCGGCAGGCGGCCGAAATCGATGTTGCCCCCGGGAGGGTCAACGCGAATCACCTCGGCGCCAAGCTGGGCCAAGGTCAGGCCGGCCAGCGGCGCAGCGACGAAGGCCGAAAACTCGATGACGCGCAGGCCGGCCAGGACCGCCCGCTTCATCTGCGCGCCTCCCGAAGACGACGACGACAGGGTTCCAGGATCATCGCTCACTCCAGCTCGCTGCGTGCCAGCCGCTCGCTCTTCCAGTACACGTCATCGCCACCATTCATGCGGTTCAGAACGCGAGCGAGCACAAACATCAGGTCGGACAGCCGGTTCAGGTACTGGCGTGGAGTGGCATTCAACTTCTCCTGCATTTCCAGCGCGATCACGGAACGTTCGGCGCGACGTGCGACGGTGCGGGCAACATGGGCCAGCGCGGCGGCCCGGCTGCCCGCCGGCAGAATGAACTCCTGCAGCCGCGGCAGGTTGGCGTTGTGCTGTGCCAGCGCCTGATCCAGACGCAGCACGGCCTCCGGCTTGAGCAATTCGTAGCCGGGTATCGACAGTTCACCGCCGAGGTTGAACAACTGATGCTGGACCTCGACCAGCAACTCGCGAACCTCCTCCGGCATGGCCTCGCACAGCAGCAGTCCCAGCTGCGAATTGAGTTCGTCCACTTCCCCCATGGCGTGCACCCGCGGGCTGCTCTTGGAGACCCGGGTGTTGTCACCCAGGCCGGTGCTGCCGTCGTCTCCGGTCCGGGTAGCTATTTGCGTCAGTCGTTGGCCCATCGGCTGGTCCTTGCATGCGGCTTGCCGTTCCTGTCATTGTCGTACAGGGCTCGGCTGTTGCGGAACTGGCCTAAGATGACCATCTTTCCCAAGGAAGCCTGATGAACGCTCCCATCACCATGACCCACCTGGTGCCGCACATTCAGCAGCGCGAGGTGCCGGCAGAGTTGATCGACGCATTAAAGGCGCGTTTTGGTGTGAACTGCTCGACCGCGCTGGCGGTGCGCGAACAGCACGGGCGCGACGAGTCTTCCTTTGATGTGCCGCCGCCGGCCGCCGTGGTGTTTGCCGAGAGTACGCAAGACGTGGCCGATGCCGTGCGGCTGGCGGCCGGGCACCGGACGCCGGTGATTCCGTTTGGCGCCGGCTCCTCGCTGGAGGGCCATCTGCTTGCCGTGCAGGGAGGCATCAGCATCGATGTCAGCCGCATGAAGCAGGTGCTGGCAGTCAACTCCGAGGACCTGACCGTCACGGTCCAGGCCGGCGTGACGCGCAAGCAGGTGAATGAAGCGATCAAGAGCACCGGCCTGTTCTTCCCGATTGACCCCGGCGCCGACGCATCGATTGGCGGCATGGCGGCGACCCGCGCCAGCGGCACCAACGCGGTCCGCTACGGCACGATGCGCGAGAACGTGCTTGCGCTCGAGGTGGTGACGGCCAGCGGCGAGGTGATTCGCACCGGCACCCGCGCGAAGAAGTCCAGCGCCGGTTACGACCTGACGCGCCTGATGGTCGGCAGCGAAGGCACGCTTGGTGTGATCACCGAAATCACGCTGCGGATCTACCCGCTGCCCGAAGCCATCACGGCAGCGGTCTGCTCCTTCCCCAGCATCGAGGCCGCGGTACGCACGACGATCCAGGTGATCCAGCTCGGTGTTCCCATTGCGCGGGTCGAACTGATCGACCACCACACGGTGCGCATGGTCAACGTGCACAGCAAGCTGAAGCTGCGCGAGGAGCCCATGCTGCTGATGGAGTTTCACGGGTCACCCAACGGCGTCAAGGAACAGGCGGAGACGGTGCAGGAAATCGCCCATGAGCATGGTGGCAATGCCTTTGAATGGGCCAGCACGCCGGAACAGCGAACCCGGCTCTGGACCGCCAGGCACAACGCCTACTTTGCGGCGCTCCAGTCACGCCCAGGATGCCGCGCCATTTCGACCGACACCTGTGTCCCGATCTCGCGTCTGGCCGATTGCCTGATTGACTCGGTGGCGGAGGCCGAGGCTTCCGGCTTGCCCTACTTTCTGGTTGGCCATGTGGGCGACGGCAATTTCCATTTTGGCTACCTGCTCGATCCGAACGATGCCAGGGAACGCGAGGTCGCCGAGGGCCTGAACCAGAAGCTGGTCGCGCGCGCGCTGGCGCTGGACGGCACCTGCACCGGCGAACATGGCGTGGGCCTGCACAAGATGGATTTCCTGGTCACCGAGGCCGGCGTCGGCGCGGTCAACATGATGCGCTCGATCAAGCGCGCGCTCGATCCGAACAACATCATGAATCCAGGCAAGATATTCTCTTTCTAGCGCCTCGTCACGCCAGCCTTGCGGGATGCACAGCGCGAAGAAGCCCGACGGCGCGCACGGCCCCCGCCGAGTTGCGCCTGGCCCAGTCCCTGCTGCTGCCCCTTGCCTGGGGCCTTCACAGCTAGCGCACTTCGCTGTCGATGACGATGATGATGCCCGACGCGGTGTTGGCCACCGTTGAGCTCACGCCCTGAAGGTCGCCGGGCCGTGGCGTGGCGGTGGCGGCTTTCGAGATGCGCGCCACGATCACCACCTCGGGCTGACTGGACAGGTTCATCCCTGGCGCCATGGCGCTCGAATCGTCGAGCGCAAAAGTCACCGGCAGGTCGCGTACCTGCTTGCGCAGCATCGCCAGCGGCAGGCGCGAGTTGCCGGGGGCCCGAGCGAAGATGAAGACGGTGTCGGTGGGCGCCGCCTTGGCGGCGAGTTCGGGCGCGAGTTTGACGACGCCCTTCACAGCGACCGCGAGCGCGCCCCCGGGCGCCGGCGAGACGCTGCGCGGCGCCGCCGCGACGCCGCCGAGCTTGCCCTGAGTGCGCGCTTCAGCGACGCTGGCCGCGACAGAGCGGGCGAATTCAGAATCCGGCGGCGTCAAGCGCAGCACCCTTTCCCAATGCTCGACAGCCATAGCGAAGTTCCCGTTGTGAAACGCCAGGCTGCCCGCCAGGGCCAGCCCCTTGGTGTTGTCGGGGTCAATCTTGAGCGCACGCGCGATCAGCTTTTCCGGGTCGCCTTGCAGGCGCCCTCCCTGCGCCATCGCCAGCGCGTCGGCGTAGTCGGCGAGCAGTTGCGCGTCATTTGGCGCGTGCTTTACCGCGCTGGCGTAGGCGCCTGCGGCTTGATCAAATCGTCCCATCGCGGCGTGCGAGCGCGCCAGCATGGTCCAGCCTTCGATGTTTTCCGGGTTGGCCTGCAGATGCGCGGCCAGCTTTTGAATCATGCCCTCGGTCTGCTCGGCGCTCTCCTCGTACTCGAGCGCCTGGGGACTGCCGGCAACGAGATAGATCGCTACCGCGCACAGTGGCAGCGCCAGTCCCAGCATGATCGCGCTGGCGCGTCCCAGCCGCGGCCGGTCTGCGGCGGTGTCGTCCGTATCCACGTCCTCCAGCAGGCGGGCTTCGAGTTCGCGCCGTGCCTTCTCGTAGTGCTCCGCGTTCAATGTTCCGGACTGCAGATCGGCTTCGAGTTCCCTGATCTGATCGCGGTAGAGCGTGATGTTGACGGCTTTGCGTGAAACGCCTTGCGCGGACGGGTTCCGCAGCAGAGGCGGTACGATGAAAAGCAGGGCGCCAATGAGCAGCAGAGCGCTGACGATCAGAAACACAGTCATGGTTTGTTCGTTTCGCTGTCGGCGGCCAGCAGCTTCGCTGCACGCGCGCGGTCGGCTTCGTCCGGTTCGTTTTCCGGCGCGCGCCGGCGTGTAAGATTGAAGAACAGTGTGAACAGGCCCGCCGCAAGCAGCAATAAGGGCCCCAGCCACAGCAGCAGGGTGCTGGCCTTGACGGGCGGACGATAGAGCACGAAATCGCCGTAGCGCGCCACCATGAAATCAAGGATTTCCCGGTCGCTTGTTCCCTGTCTCATTTGTTCGCGCACCTGGTTCTTGAGGTCGATGGCGAGCGGGGCTTTCGACTCCGCGATGGTCTCGTTCTGGCAGACCAGACAGCGCAGCCCTTCGGCGAGTGCGTTTACCCGCTGCTCAAGCGCTGGATCTTCCGCCCCCGGTGCTGCCTGCCTGCCGGAAGCGGCGCTGCCCAGGAGCAGCAGGAACGCCAGGACAAATGCCTTAACCACGGTTGAGTTCATGGACCAGGGGGAGAATCTTGCGTTTCACGATCTCGGGAGTGACCGGGCCGATCAGCTTGTAACGGATCACGCCGCGCTTGTCGATGACATAGGTTTCCGGAAGGCCGTAGGACCCATAGTCGATGCCCACCCGGCCGTTGCTGTCGTATGCCGAGAGCTGGTAAGGATCGCCCAGGCGCTGCAGCCAGGCCATGGCGTCTTTGCGCTCGTTCTTGTAGTTCAGCCCGTAAATCGGCACCACCTTGCTTTTGGCAAGATCGAGCAGCACGGGATGCTCCGTATAGCAGGATGCGCACCACGACGCCCAGACATTGAGCAGCCACACTTTCCCCAGCATGTCGTTTGCGGAAAACGTCTTGTCCGGCGCGTGCAGTTGCGGCAGTTCGAAGTGCGGCGCGGGCTTGCCGATGAGCGGTGAAGGCACTTCGCGCGGATTGAGCGTCAGTCCCACGCCGAGCACCAGCACCAGCACCAGGAAAATGCCCGGCAGGAGGAAGGCCCGGGTCTTGTTCAGTGTGGGTGCAGGCATTCCATTGACCTCAGAGGGCCGGCCTGACCTGCAGATGCGGGGCTGCCGCATTCACCTCTTCGGGCTGACGGCGGCGCACGGCAACGCGGTATCTGCGGTCACTCGCGGCCAGCAGACCGCCCAGCGCCATCAGCACGCAGCCGCCCCAGATCCAGTTCACGAAGGGTTTGTGCTGCACGCGCATCACCCACGCCGTCGGACTGACGGCCTCGCCCAGCGAGACATAGAGGTCGCGCGTGATGCCCCGGTTGATCGCCGCCTCGCTCATCGGCTGTTCCCGCACTTTGTAGGTGCGGTCCTCCGGGTAGAGCGTGACGACCGGTTTTCCCGCCCGGGTCACCTGAACCGTGGCGCGCTCAGCGCTGTAGTTCGGCCCGGCAACTGGCGCCACGCCGTCCAGGCGGAAGGTGTAGCCGCCGGCCTCGACAGTACCACCCACTTCCATGCGCACGTCGAGCTCGGTCTCGTAGCCCGACACTATCGTGACCCCGACCACGAACACGGCGATGCCGAAATGGGCGAGCAGCATGCCGTAATAGGAACGCGAGGTATTGCGCAAGCGCGACCAGGCGCTGGCGCCGCCGGACTGGCGGCCTGCTTTTTCCCAGAGCTGCAACACGCAACTGGTGGTTATCCAGGCCGCCAGCAGCAGCCCGAAGCTCACCATGGCGCTCCAGCGACCGAGGGCAAACGGCAGCAGCAGCGCGCTCGCCACGCTGACGGCGAAGGCCCAGCGCAGGCGGACCGCGAGTTCGGGAAGGCTCGCTTTCTTCCAGCGCATGAGCGGACCGATGCCCATCATAAACAGCGCGAGCGACATGATCGGGACGAAAACGGCCTCGAAGTAGGGCGGGCCTACGGAGATCTTGCCCAGCCCCAGCGCATCGAGCGCGATAGGATAGAGCGTGCCGAGCATGACCGCGCCGGTGGCGGCCATCAGCAGGACGTTGTTGGTCAGCAGCGCCGACTCGCGCGACACGGGATCGGAACTGCCGCCGCCGCTCAGGCGCGAGGTGCGCCAGGCAAACAGCGTGAGCGAGCCGCCGATCACCACGGCGATGAAAAGCAGAAGGAATATGCCGCGCTTGGGGTCGGTGGCGAAGGCATGCACTGAGGACACCACGCCCGAGCGCACCAGGAAGGCGCCGAGCAGGCTGAAGGAGAAGGCGAGGATCGCGAGCAGCACGGTCCAGCCGCGGAAACTGCCGCGCTTTTCCGTCACCGCCAGCGAATGGATCAGCGCCGTGCCGACCAGCCAGGGCATGAAAGAGGCGTTTTCCACCGGATCCCAGAACCACCAGCCGCCCCATCCCAGTTCATAGTAGGCCCAGAAGCTGCCCAGCGCGACGCCGAGCGTGAGAAAGACCCACGCCGCCGTGGCCCACGGACGCGACCAGCGCGCCCAGGCGGCGTCGAGCCGGCCGGAGAGCAGCGCGGCGATGGCAAATGCAAACACCACCGAGAATCCGACATAGCCCGTGTAAAGCATCGGCGGGTGGATGATCATTCCTGCGTCCTGCAGCAGCGGGTTGAGGTCGCGCCCGTCGGCGGGAATCGGGAACACGCGGTCAAACGGGTTCGATGTGAACAGCATGAAGGCGAGAAACCCGACGCTCACCAGCCCCATGACGCCCAGCACCCGCGCCACCATGTCCTCGGGAAGCTGGCGGCTGAACACCGTCACCGCCACCGTCCATACCGTGAGCACCAGCGTCCACAGCAGCAACGAGCCTTCGTGAGAGCCCCAGGTCGCGGTGACGCGATAGTGCAGTGGCAACTGGGAATTGGAGTTGGTGGCGACGTTGAGCACCGAGAAGTCACTGGTGACGAACAAGTACACGAGGCAGCCGTAAGCGATGGCGACAAAGACGAACTGTCCATGCGCTGCCGGGCGCGCCAGGCTCATCCACACAGAGTTGCCCCGTGCCGCGCCGACGATGGGGAGGATGCCCTGCACCAGGGCGAGGGCGAGCGCTAAGGCGAGGGCAAACTGCCCGA
>JBCKPH010000102.1:0-8419 GCA_038901755.1 Burkholderiaceae bacterium
CGGTTTCTTCGCAGCGGACTTTTTCGCCGCCGGTTTCTTCGCAGCGGCCTTCTTTGCCGCCGGTTTCTTTGCGGCAGCTTTCTTCGCCGCCGGTTTCTTTGCAGTTGCCATGATTTTCTCCTTGATCAAGTTACAAAGAGCACTTCACGCTTGTTGGGTGCATGAAGCGATTCATGACGTTGGGACCAAGGGCCCAGCGCCATGAACTCGGTTGACATAGAGCGGGGCCCGTTTCTGCCGGACTTGATGCGCCTATGTGCATTCAGTGAATCCATTGAATCCAATCTTTCATCCTCAGTCCCAGGACAGCGCGCCGCCGGACTGATATTCGATCACCCGTGTCTCGAAGAAATTGCGTTCCTTTTTCAGGTCGATCATCTCGCTCATCCACGGGAACGGATTTTCTTCGTTCGGAAACAGGGTTTCCAGGCCAATTTGGATCGCCCGGCGATTGGCGATGTAGCGCAGGTAGCCCTTGAACATCGAAGCATTGAGGCCGAGCACGCCACGTGGCATGGTGTCTTCGGCGTAGCGGTATTCGAGCTCGACCGCTTTCATGAACAGGGCCTTGATCTCGGCCTTGAACTCGGCGGTCCAGAGCAGCGGGTTTTCGAGCTTGAGCTGGTTGATCAGGTCGATGCCGAAGTTGCAGTGCATCGACTCGTCGCGCAGGATGTACTGGTATTGCTCGGCCGCGCCGGTCATCTTGTTTTGCCGTCCCAGCGCCAGGATCTGCGTGAAGCCGACATAGAAGAACAGGCCTTCCATCAGGCAGGCAAACACGATCAGGGATTTCAGCAGGGTCTGGTCGGCCTCCTGGGTGCCGGTCTTGAAGCTCGGGTCGGAGATCGCATCGATGAAGGGAATCAGGAACTGGTCCTTGTCCCTGATCGATTGCACTTCGTTGTAGGCGTTGAAGATTTCGCTTTCGTCCAGGCCCAGCGACTCGGTGATGTACTGGTAGGCATGCGTGTGAATCGCTTCCTCGAACGCCTGGCGCAGCAGAAACTGGCGGCACTCGGGCGCCGTGATGTGGCGATAGGTGCCCAGCACAATGTTGTTGGCGGCCAGCGAGTCGGCGGTGACAAAGAAGCCGAGGTTGCGCTTGACCAGGCGGCGCTCGTCTTCGGTCAGGCCGTTCGGGTCTTTCCAGAGCGCGATGTCGCGCGTCATGTTCACTTCCTGCGGCATCCAGTGGTTGGCGCAACTGGCGAGGTATTTTTCCCAGGCCCACTTGTATTTGAGCGGGACCAACTGGTTCACGTCGGTCTGACCATTGATGATGCGCTTGTCCGCTGCGACCACGCGCCGCGTGTTCAATGCCGGACTCGGCAAGGGGGACGCGACTTCGACCACGGCGCCATCGTCGAGGATCCGCGTTGTCGATGCGGGAGATTGCGGGGGGAGTTCGACCGAGCGGAACGTCGGAGATCCGCTGGTTGGAAGTGCTTGCGCTGAATGCGGCAACGCTGTCCTGATTTCTTCGTCCCAAATGAGCATATCAATCCAGTGTCGGAATTATCCGAGCATCGAAACAAATTTGAAAGTGTTCATTGACTTGGTCGCACGCATGTGTTGCTCATTCGCATCGCGCGTTGTGCCCTGCATCATGATGCCGCCAGGGTCACTGGCATGCCTCGCAGGCCGGATCGTCAACAGCACAGAACGCAACGTCGCTTGCCAGCAGCGCGCCGCTCTGTGATTGCGCCGCAGCGGCGACCCGATCGAGCGCGCTCATCCGTTCGGTCACGATGGCGCCGCCGCCCGACGAAACTGCATTCATCTTGCCGGCACTGACGGTGGATTTTTCGGCGTGGGTCGCGCCCTGCGTGCGCAGGTAATAGGTGGTCTTCAGGCCACGCACCCAGGCCAGCTTGTAGGTTTCATCGAGCTTCTTGCCCGACACTCCGGCCATGTAAATGTTCAGTGACTGCGCCTGGTCGATCCACTTCTGCCGGCGCGCGGCGGCCTCGACCAGCCAATGCGGCTCGATCTCGAAGGCGGTGGCATAGAGCGATTTGACGTCCTCGGGCACACGATCAATCGGACGCAGCGAGCCGTCGAAGTGTTTCAGGTCCATCACCATCACCTCATCCCACAGTCCCAGACGTTTCAGATCGCGCACCAGGTAGGAATTGATGACGGTGAACTCGCCCGACAGGTTGGACTTCACCGAGAGGTTGCCGAAGCAGGGCTCGATACATGCCTCCACACCGATGATGTTGGCAATGGTGGCTGTCGGGGCAATGGCCACGCAGTTGGAATTGCGCATGCCGTCTTTGGCGATTTTCTGGCGCAGGCCATCCCAGTCCAGCGTTGCAGAACGGTCGACTTCCACATAGCCGCCACGTTCTTTCGCCAGCATGTCCAGGGTGTTCTGCGGCAGGATGCCCCGGTCCCACAACGAGCCTTTATAGCTGGTGTATTGGCCGCGCTCCCTGGCCAGCTCGGTCGAGGCCCAGTAGGCGTGGTAACACACGGCTTCCATCGATTTGTCTGCAAACTCGACCGCTGCATCCGACGCATAAGGAATACGCAACTCATACAGACAGTCCTGGAAGCCCATGATGCCCAGACCGACGGGCCGGTGCCGCATGTTCGAGTCGCGCGCTTTTTTGACCGGGTAGTAGTTGACGTCGATCACGTTGTCTAGCATGCGCATGGCCGTGGTGATGGTTTTCTTGAGCTTTTCGTGGTCCACTGCGCCGTCTTTGAGGTGCTGGACCAGGTTCACGGAACCCAGGTTGCAGACTGCGGTTTCGGTGTCGCTGGTGTTGAGCGTGATTTCGGTGCAGAGGTTGGAGGAATGCACCACGCCGGCATGCTGTTGGGGCGAGCGCACATTGCAGGCGTCCTTGAAGGTGATCCAGGGATGGCCGGTCTCGAACAGCATCGAGAGCATCTTGCGCCACATGTCGATGGCCTGCAGTTTGCGGGAAGGCTTGATTTCACCGCGCTCGGCCTTGGCTTCGTAGGCGGTATAGGCTTTCTCGAACTCGACACCGAACTTGTCGTGCAGGTCCGGCGTGTCGGACGGGGAAAACAGCGTCCAACTGCCTTTTTCCATCACGCGGCGCATGAACAGGTCGGGAATCCAGTTGGCGGTGTTCATGTCGTGCGTGCGGCGGCGGTCGTCGCCGGTGTTCTTGCGCAGTTCCAGGAATTCCTCAATGTCCAGGTGCCAGGTTTCCAGGTAGGCACAGGTGGCGCCCTTGCGTTTGCCGCCCTGGTTGACCGCCACGGTGGTGTCATTCGCTACCTTCAGGAAGGGTACAACGCCTTGCGACTCGCCGTTGGTGCCCTTGATGTGGGACCCGAGCGCGCGTACCCGGGTCCAGTCGTTGCCGAGGCCACCGGCGAACTTGGACAGCAGCGCGTTTTCCTTGACGGCATCGTAAATGCCGCCCAGGTCATCGGGCACCGTGGTCAGGTAGCACGAGGACAGTTGCGAGCGCAGGGTGCCGGCATTGAACAGCGTCGGCGTGCTCGACATGAAGTCGAACGAGGACATGATTTCGTAGAACTCGATCGCGTGCGCTTCGCGGTCGATTTCGTCGAGCGACAGGCCCATGGCCACGCGCATGAAGAAAGCCTGGGGCAGCTCGATTCGGTGCTTGCGCACATGCAGAAAGTAGCGGTCAGCCAGGGTCTGCAGGCCGAGGTAGGTGAATTTCAGGTCGCGCTCGGGCTTGAGTGCGGCGCCCAGGCGGGCCAGGTCGAACTGCTGCAGTCTTTCATCGAGCAATTCATTCTCGACGCCCTTGGCGATGAACTGAGGAAAGTACTCGGCGTAACGCGTGACCATGTCTTCCTGGGCCACTTCCTCGCCGAGCACTTCACGGCGAATCGTGTGCAGCAGCAGGCGCGCGGTGGCGTAGCTGTAGTCCGGGTCTTTTTCGATCAGCGTACGAGCTGCCAGGATGGACGCCTTGTAAACCTCGTCGATAGGCACGCCGTCGTACAGGTTGCGCATGGTTTCAAGAACGATGGGGTCGGGCTGGATGTTGGCGCCCAGACCGGCGCAGGAGGCTTCGATCAGCGCCTGCAGTTTGCCGATGTTCAGGGCGACTTTTTTGCCGCCGTCCAGCACATGCAGTTGTGGCGCCTGCGTCGCCGCTGCCTGCGGCTGGCGGGCGCGCTCCTGCGAACGCTTTTCGCGGTACAACACATAGGCGCGCGCCACCTCGTGGTGGCCGCCGCGCATCAGGCCGAGTTCAACCTGATCCTGAACGTCCTCGATGTGAAAGGTTCCGCCGCCCGGGCGCGAGCGCAGCAAGGCCCGGATCACCACGCTCGTCAGATGGTCAACGGTTTCACGCACGCTGGCCGAGGCGGCGCCCTGCGTGCCAAGCACGGCAAGGAACGCCTTCATCATGGCGATGGCGATCTTGTGCGGCTCAAACGGCACCACCGCGCCGTTGCGCCGCGTCACCTGGTAATGCGAGAGTTCGCTGGTTGAGGCCTGGCCCTGGGCGTCGCCGCGTGGCCGTTGCGCCGCAGCGGTCCGCGCGATGGACGTCATTTCCGTGGCAATTTGCATGTCTTCCTTCTCAAGTTCTAGTTGTGCTGCGCGTCTGTCAGGCGCAGACTCGGGGCGCATTGGAAGCCTCGTGGGCTGTCTGGATGATACGCCGTTCCCCACTATATCTGGTGCTCAAGAGGAACGCAATACGCTACCGGTAGTGTGTGGTGAGAAAACTCCGGACCTGGCGTCCAGCCGCCTGGCGCGCCGTCAAGAGACCTTGTCGGTCCCGCTTCCGGGCCGTGCAACCGATCCAGCGTCGGGCGGAAAGAAGGCCGGGTCCCAGGCCAGCGAACGGCGCAGCCGCTGCCAGTCAAAGTCGGCGCCGGGGTCGGTCTTGCGGCCCGGTGCGATGTGTTCATGGCCGGCCACATGGCGAATCGAGTAGCGGCTGGCAATGGCCTGGCACAGCTCGGCCAGCGCCGGATACTGACGGTCATCGAACGCGAGACCCTCCAGTCCCTCCAGTTCAATTCCAATGGAGTCGTCATTGCAGCGGTCACGACCCCGGTAGCGGGAAGTGCCGGCATGCCAGGCGCGTTGATCGCAACTGACCAACTGCCAGAGCCGGCCATCCCGGCGCAGAAAAAAGTGCGGGCTAAGCTGCAACCCGGCAAGCTGCTGGTAGTAGGGGTGCCGGTCCAGGTCGAGCCTGTTGCTGAACAGCTGCAACACATCGTCGCCTTCGTACACACCTGGCGGCAAGCTGATGGAGTGCAGCACCAGCAGATCAACGTCCGCTGTCGCCGGTCGCGCGTCAAAGTTCTCCGAGGCAAGGTGATCGGCGGGCCGGTACCAGCCGTCGCGCCAGTTTGTCGTGTCAGTCGCGTGTTGCGGGTGCGGCGGCATCATCGGGCTGATCGTCCTGGGGTGCGTCGATGTTCAGGCGCTTGATGCGATAGCGAATCTGGCGCTGGCTCAGGCCAAGCCTGGCTGCGGCTGCCGTGCGGTTAAAGCCGGTCGCAGCCAGCGCCCTAACGATAAACGATCTCTCGATTCCGTCAAGGTAGACCTGCAGGTCAGCCGGCAGTTCCGGGGCCGGCAGATCGGCTTCCAGCAAGGAAACGGGCACGGCCGCTTTGCCGTGCCCGACGTCCTTGGTCGGCGCCAGATCGACCTGCAGGGTGCGGCCGTCGCTCAAGGCCATCGCGCGGTGCAGCAAGTTCTCCAGTTCGCGCACGTTGCCCTCAAGGGGATGGTTTTCCAATTGCTGCAACAGTTCCTGCGACAGCGGCGGTGCGGGGAGATTCGATTCGCGCGAAATCTTCTCGAGCAGTGCCGCGCACAGCGCCGGCAAGTCTTCGCGCCGCTCGCGCAGCGGTGGAATCATGATCTCGATGACGTTGAGGCGGTAATAGAGGTCCTGCCGGAAATGGCCGGCAGGAATCTCGGCGACCAGGTCCCGGTGCGTGGCGCTGAGGATGCGCACGTCGACGCGGTCTTCCTGGGTTGAACCGAGCGAGCGCACGCTGCGCTCCTGGATCGCGCGCAGCAATTTGGACTGCATGGCAAGTGGCAGGTCTCCGATCTCGTCCAGGAACAGGGTGCCGCCACGGGCCGCCTGAAAGTACCCCATGCGGTCCTGTGTCGCGCCGGTGTATGAGCCTTTGCGCGCGCCGAAAAATTCGGCTTCGAGCAGGGTCTCGGGAATCGCACTGCAATTAACCGCGACGAACGGACCCGGCGCGCGATGGCTGCAGGCGTGGATGGCCCGGGCCACGAGTTCCTTGCCGGTGCCGGACTCGCCACGAATCAGCACCGGTGCCATGCTGCGCGCCACTCTGGAGATCCGGTCCTTGACGCTTTTCATCGCCTCGGACTGACCGACCAGCCGTTCCAGAGCGGCAGACGCGGCGGCGGCCGGGACTTCCCTGCCCCTGGCGCTGGTGAAGGCCTCGGTGCGCAGTCCCTTGAGGCTGTCCTGGTGATCCAGAATTGCCGACGCGACAACCGCGCGAAACTGTTTCAGATCCACCGGTTTGGTCAGGTAGTCAAAAGCCCCCGCCTTCAGCGCCTCCACCGCGTTCTCGGCCGAACCATAAGCGGTCATGACGATGCAGCGCTCGCTGCGTTTTTGCCGCGCGATGGACTGCAGCAACTCCAGTCCAAGGCCATCGGGCAGGCGCATGTCGGTGATCACCGCTTCAAAGCGCCGTTGCGCCAACAGCGCCTCGGCCTCGAACAGGCTGCCAGCCGATTCGACCCGATAGCCCTCGCGCAGCAGACTCAGTTCGTACAGGGTTCTGAGATCGGGCTCGTCGTCGACGATCAGGACACTGACGGCGGCGACGCTCGGTGCGGTTGAATTGCTCACTTCGCAATCATAGGGGCGGCGTCGCGCAGCGCCCGCGTGGTCTCGGCTGGCCTGAATTTGACGACAAAGCCATTGCCTTCAATGCGCTCGGCGCCGCGGCTGCGGCTGACCCGCTGGTAAACAATGTGAGCGCCGTGCCGTTCGCAGAGTTCGCGGCAGATGTAGAGCCCAAGTCCGGTGGACCGGCTCTCGGATGAAAAAAACGGCTCAAAAAGTCGACTCTGAATTTCCGGCTCAAGCGACATGCCGTCGCTCCATACCTGCAAACTGACGCTCTGGTCCGGGCCGACGCTGGTGGAAACCTGGATCGAATCCGGCCGGTCGCTGGCGTGGCGCGAAGCGTTGTCGAGCAGGTTGACCAACAGTCTTTGCAGGTGGGCATCATCAAAATTGGCCTCGTTCACGTCGCGCCCGAGGCCCAGCAGGATGCGATTCCCGTTGTCCGTTTGGCGCGCCCACTCAACGCAGGCCAGCCTGGTCCTGTCATTGAGCTTGACGCTGGAGCCTGTCGCGGGCGATGGCTGCCGCTGCACGCGCGTGATATCGAGAATTTCTTCAACGATCTGTGACAGGCGTCGGGCGTTCTTCTGCACCATGGCGGTCAGGCGTCGGTGCACCGGGCTTTTCAGGTCTTCGTCCAGCAGCGCGTTGGCCTGGCTGATCGCCGCCAGGGGATTGCGAATTTCATGCGCAACGGCGGCCGACATGCGGCCCATGGCGGCCAGCTTCTCGGTTCGAATCTTGGCCTCCATTTCACGCAGATCCTGCAAAAAGACGACGCACAGCCGTTCGGCTTGCAATTCGATGCTTGTGGTCAAGCGCGTTCGGACTCGCAACGGGCGCTGGCCAGGCTTGCCCGGCAACACAGTGATGTCCCCTCGTTGCGGCGACCCGGTGTCAAAGGTTTGTCGCGCCACATGAAGCAGTGGCTGGTCGCCCGGGTCCGTCCTCAGATTGGGAAGTTGGTCGTCGGCTTCGGGCCAAGCCAGCAGGCGTCGTGCCGCCGGATTGACGGTACGCAGATTGCCAAGACTGTCCACCACCAGCACGCCTTCTTCGAGGAACTCAATCACCAGTTCATTGACCTGCGTTTGCACTCTGGCCGCGCGCTGGCTGCGCCTGGCACTCTGCTCTTCGCCCGAAAGGCGTGCGGCGAGCTGGTTGATGAGAAAGGCCAGGATCAGGTAGGCCGTGCCGGTGAGTCCGACTTGGACAAACGTCGACGTTGCGGCGAGGGGCAGCTGCAGGTAGGCGACATAGGCATTGCCAAGCAGCAACAGCGCGACGCCGGCTGCCGTGCCCAGGGCCAGAGTATTGGAACCCATGACGGCGGCAATCAGCACCGGAATGGCAAATAGCGGCGTGTAATTGATCGTTGCATCCTGACCCAACTGCAGGCTGCAGAAAACCAGCAGATCGACGCCGATGGTCCAGATCCACTGCACGTCAATTGACTTGCCAAATGGGCGCGGACGACCCCAGAGCCGCACCGCCAGGGTCTGCGCCAGGTAGGCCGTGCACAGCAGCACCAACCAGGGATTGCCCGCACCGGAAAGTTCGTACAGTGACAGAAGCAGAAGCCA
>JBCKPH010000103.1:0-8310 GCA_038901755.1 Burkholderiaceae bacterium
CGGGTGCAGCCTCGCATCTGGCTGGCCATGGTTTTTGGCGTCGCCGGCATGTTGTTGCTGACCTGGGCCAGTTCCGCTCCGCTTTCAAGTTCCGGGAGCCAAGCGACCGGCGGGGCGTCGCCTTGGCTCGGCAACCTGCTGGTTTTTGCCGCAGTTCTGTGCGAGGCCACTTACGCCGTGCTCGGCAAGAAACTCGGCGGATCCCTTAGCCCCAAGCGAATCAGCGCGCTGATCAACCTCTGGGGCTTTGCCCTGATGGCGCCCTTTGGCCTGTACCTGGCGCTCGACTTCAACTTTGCCGCGGTGAAAGGCGAGCTCTGGCTGCTTCTGGTGTTCTACGCGCTGGCAGCCAGCGTCTGGTCGGTCTGGCTCTGGATGACCGGACTGCGTGGCGTCCCGGCACACAAAAGCGGAATCTTCGCCGTCATGCTGCCGATCTCGGCCGCTCTGGTCGGTGTCACGGCCCTTGGAGAATCACTCTCCTTGATGCAACTTACGGCTTTCGCCATGGCGCTCGCCGGCGTCATCATCGCGACGTTGCCGGTGCGCCGCTAAGCCTGCGACGAATCCGGCGCGACACCAGGGCGGGCGCCGGGGCGCAGAGGGTGGCTGCATCACCTCTGTAGACGAGGGCAAAAAAAACAACGGTCACGCGAGAATTTGAGCGGTTTTCACTTGGAAACTGCGTTTTTCTCCAGTAGTATCGCCCTTGCCAGCCCGGAAGCCCTTCCAGACTGGTGATTAATCAACTTCTAGAAGGAACATTAACCATGGCAACTGCAAAGAAAGCTCCGGCCAAGAAGGCCGCCAAGAAAGCTCCAGCGAAGAAGGCACCGGCGAAGAAGGCAGCAGCGAAAAAAGCGCCAGCGAAAAAAGCGGCGGTAAAGAAAGCACCAGCGAAAAAAGCGGCGGCAAAGAAAGCCCCGGCCAAGAAGCGCACGCCCAACGCGGCGTTCATGAAGCCCATGTCCCCCAGCGCGGCGCTGGCCGCCGTGGTCGGCGGCAGCCCGCTGCCGCGCACCGCGGTCGTCAGCAAGCTGTGGGAATACATCAAGAAGAACAAGCTGCAAGACGCGGTGAACAGGCGCATGATCAATGCCGACGCCAAGTTGCAGGACGTCTTCGGCAAGGCCCAGGTCTCGATGTTCGAGATGGCTGCGCTGATTGGCAAACACCTCAAGTAGTCCCACTTGTCGTATCCGAGGGCCGGTTCTGCCGGCCCTTTTTCATGCGTCGCCTGAAAAATGCCCGATCTGCCGGCCCACTTTCGCGTATCGCGGCAATTAACAATTCTGGCCAGGCTGCGGCAGCCGGCCTCTCCTATCCCCAGTCCGTCCCTCCTCCGATCCAGTGATCCAGGAGTCTCCCCCATGTTTTTCGCCAAACTGCTTCCTCGTGACGGCAACTTCTTCGCCATGTTTGACCAGCATGCCGAGTGCATCATGACGGCGGCGCGTGCTTTCTCCAAGCTGGTGGAAAACTACGCGGATCCGCGCCTGCGCGAGCAGCACAACCTCGAGGTCGATGAGGCCGAGAGGGCCGCGGACCGCATCACGCGCGACGTCAACCAGGCCCTGCACAAGACCTTCATCACGCTGATCGACCGCGAGCAGATCCACACCCAGAAACATTGTCTGGGCCTGGGTTCTCACCATTCCGGCCAGCGCCTTCATTGCCGCCCTCGCCTACGGCTTGAGCCTGCAGCTTTATTGACGCGCAGGTTCAGCGTTGGACGTTGCGCGTTGCGCGAGGGGTCGGGTTGCAACGCGGACACGGCAACCGCGTCGGCACCCTACTCGACCCGGCGCACCGTCTGCGGCTTAAATCCGAGCTCGGTCGTCTTGCCCTTGCGCCCCCGCGCGGCCCTGGCGTTGTTCAGCGAGCGAACCTCCAGTACTTCGCTGCGCTCCCTGGCCGAGCGTCCGGTGCCTTCGATGCAAATGCTGCGACGGTACGCGGCGGCGCCGGCCAGGGTATCTTTGGCCTCCAGATCAATCAGCATCAGGCCCCGGCCACCCTTGGGCATGGTTTTCAGATCGCTGATGGCAAAGGTCAGGATGCGCCCGCCTGCGGAGACGCAAGCGACATGACTGGCTGCAAGCGCGGGCGACGGACGACACAGGGTTTCGCCCGGATCGCAGCTGACAAACGCCTTGCCCGACCTTTGCCTTGACGTCATGTTCTCGACTGTGGCCAGGAATCCGTAGCCACCTGATCCGCTCAGCAGCAGCAGCGTGGCCGCAGCACCGGCAAAGTAGTGCGCGGGCTGGCTGCCGGGTTCGAGTTCGACCAGGGTGGTGATCGGCTGCCCGTCGCCACGGGCGCCGGGCAGACTCGCGACCGGAACGGAATAGATCCGCCCGTTGCTGCCAAACACAAGCAGCGTGTCCACGCTGCGGCACTCAAAGGTTCCATGCAGTGCGTCGCCAGCCTTGAAGGAAAAGCTTCCCGTCTCATGACCGTGGCCGCTGCGGCAGCGCACCCAGCCGCTTTGGGACACCACGACAGTCACCGGCTCATCGACCACCTTGATTTCGGCCACCACCCTTTTCTGCTCCTGGATCAGAGTGCGGCGGGCATCGGCAAACTGGCGCGCGTCGGCTTCAATCTCACGGATCATCAGGCGTCGCAGCGCGCTGGCACTGGCAAGAATGTCTTCCAGTTTCCTTTGCTCATCGCGCAATTGCTGCAGTTCCTGCTCGATGCGCAGTGCCTCCAACCGGGCCAGCTGGCGCAGCCGAATGTCCAGAATGTCCTCCACCTGCCGCTCGCTCAAGGCGAAGCGCTGCTGCAGCGCGGCCTTCGGCTCCTCGGACCTGCGGATGATGGCGATGACCTCGTCCAGGTTGAGCAGCACCGCCTGGCGCCCTTCCAGAACATGGATCCGCTCCAGCGCCCGGTCCAGGCGAAAGCGCGAGCGTCGCGTGATGGCGTTCTGGCGAAACGCGATCCACTCCTGCAACATCGCGCGCAACGACTTCTGCGCCGGGCGGCCATCGAGCCCGACCATGGTCAGATTGACCGGCGCCGAGGTTTCCAGGCTGGTGTGCGCCAGCAGGGCGTTGATCAACTCGGCTTGCTCAATGCGGCTGGTCTTGGGCTCGAACACCAGCCTGACCGCAGCGTCCTTGCTCGATTCATCACGCACCGCGTCAAGCAGTGACAGGACACTGGCCTTGAGCAGCATCTGATCCTGACTCAATGATTTCCTGCCAAGTTTCACCTTGGGATTGGTCAGTTCCTCAATTTCCTCCAGAATCCTTTGCGAACTCACGCCGGGCGGCAATTCGGTGACCACCAGTTGCCACTGCAAGCGCGCCCGATCCTCGATCTTCCAACGCGCGCGCACCTTGATCGAACCGCGCCCGCCAAGATAGGCCTCGCGCAGTTCGGCCTGCGATGAAATGATCTGCCCGCCACCGGGGTAGTCCGGCCCCGGCAGCAGAGCCAGCAGGTCATCGTCGCTGAGTCCAGGCGCCTTGATCAGCGCAACACAGGCCTCAGCCACCTCGCGCAGGTTGTGGCTCGGGATTTCGGTCGCCAGGCCGACGGCAATGCCGCTGGCGCCGTTCAGCAGGGTCCAGGGCAGACGCGCCGGAAGCTGTCGCGGCTCTTCCGTGCTGCCGTCGTAGTTGGCAATGAAATCGACCGTCCCCTCGTCGATTTCGCCCAGCAGCAGGCCGGTGATGCGCGACAGCCGCGCTTCCGTGTAACGCATGGCGGCAGCGCCGTCGCCGTCGCGGCTGCCAAAATTGCCCTGCCCGTCAATCAGCGGGTAGCGCTGGGAAAAATCCTGAGCCATGCGCACCAGCGCGTCGTAGGCGGCCTGGTCACCGTGCGGGTGAAACCGGCCCAGCACGTCGCCGACCACGCGCGCGCTTTTCACCGGCCTGGCTGCGCCGCTGCCGCTAAAGCCCAGGCCCATGCGGTGCATGGAATAAAGAATGCGGCGCTGAACCGGCTTCTGGCCGTCGCACAGATCCGGCAGCGCCCGGCCCTTGACGACGCTCAGCGCGTACTCGAGGTAGGCGCGCTGCGCGTAGGCGCCCAGTCCGGTACCCGTCTGCGCCGGCTCCGGCTCAAGGGTCAATTCACTTTGTTGATTCATTGTTCAAGGTTTCAGTTTTACCCCTGGTGTCGGGCAGCAGAATCAACAGGGGCGAAATCATGTTGCCGCGACCGATCGCCCCGCCCGGCACGGTCGGGGCCGGCGGCGTGGCGG
This sequence comes from Burkholderiaceae bacterium, assembly GCA_038901755.1. GTDB lineage: Bacteria > Pseudomonadota > Gammaproteobacteria > Burkholderiales > Burkholderiaceae_C > JBCKPE01. Next base: position 4,223 of record JBCKPH010000103.1, read on the forward strand.
GCGGCGCCGCAATCACCTGCGGCAGGACAACGGGCGGCGCCGGACGCAGGGCGGCGTACAGCTGGAGCACGGTTTTCACATAATTTCGCGTTTCAGCATAAGGTGGAATCTGTTGACCGGCGCGCAGAACCGCGCCTTCGCCGGCGTTGTAGGCAGCCAGCGCCAACTCCAGCCGGCCGTTGAAGAGGTTCAGCAGATCGCGCAGGTAACGCGTGCCGGCCCGGATATTGGTGGCCGGGTCAAACAGTTTTTTTTCCTGGGACTGCGTGCCATCCGGCGCGACGCCATAACGCAGCGCCGTGTCCGGCATGATCTGCATCAGGCCAAGGGCGCCTTTGGGCGACACCGCCGTCGGATTGAAACCGGACTCGGTGGCAATCAGCGCGGTCAGCAGGTGCGGGTCCAGATTGAGCCGCTGCGACGCCTCTTGCAGGTGGACCAGCGCCGGCAGGTAATGCGGCAGGCGCTCAAACCAGGCGCGTCGTGGTCGCGCATCCGCCTCGGCCTCATCGACGATGCTCGCATCGGGTCGCTGCGGTTCCGGCGCCGGGGTCGCGCTTGGCGGCCCCGGCCCACGGAAGAAAAGCTGATAGCGCTGATCGAGTTGCTGGTCAGCGAAGTGCGCCACGCCAGCCGCGTCAACAAAGGCCCAGAGGTCCGCACGCACGAGCGGGCTTGCCAGCAGCAGAGCAAGCGCGACGATGGGCAGGCGGGCGACGCGGCGCATCGACATCAGTTCAACAGTTCCAACGAACGCTGTCGGCGCGCGTGAAATTCATGCACCAGCATTGACAGCACAAGCAGCGATTCGTAGCCACCCGGCGCCAGGAAGGCCTCGCGCAGCGTTCCATCCAGCAGGAACCCCTCGCTCATGTAGAAGCCCTGGGCGCGGCTGTTGCCAGCCTTCACATCGAGCCACAGGCGGTGCGCAGCGAGATCGTCAAAGGCGATCTTCTTCAGCACCCGCAATGCCGCGCGTCCGAGACCCCGGCCCTTGCGCTGCACCACCATGCGCTTGAGTTCGAGCGAGTGGTGCGGACTGCGGCAACCGATCAGGATCAGAAAGCCGACGGATTCAACGCCTGGGCCCCCTTCGATGACGAAGTGTCGGAAATCGGGGAAGCGAATCGCCGCCTCATGCTGCGTCCGTTCCCAGGGTGTGATGAAGGGCAGGTTCTCCGGATCGCGCTCCAGCGTCAGCACGAAGTCCAGGTCACTCTGCATCGTGGGGCGCAGGCGAACCCGTGGCGGAGCGGGACGCAGCCCGGCCCGGGCCGCGATATCGGCCAGTTCCATCAGATGTCAACCTCGACCGCGTCGCCGTGCAGTTCCATCAACGCGCGGCGCGCTGCCGCCTCGCCCTTGCCCATCAGGCGTCCAATCAGGTTCTCGGTGCCGGCCTGATCCATCGCTCCGAGTTCGACCTGCATCAAATGCCGTGTGTCGGGGTTGAGTGTTGTGTCCCAAAGCTGTTCCGCGCTCATTTCGCCGAGACCCTTGAAGCGGCTGATCGACCAACTGCCTTCGCGCAATCCGTCCTTGCGCAGCTTGTCAAGAATCGCCACCAGCTCGCCCTGGTCCAGAGCGTAGGATTTGGACGCCGGCTTTTTGCCGCGCGCCGGCGCATCGACGCGAAACAGCGGTGGCCGCGCCACGTGCAGGTGCCCGGCGGCAATGATGCCGGGAAAATGCCGGAAGAAAAGGGTCAGCAACAGCACCTGGATGTGCGAGCCATCGACGTCGGCATCGCTCAGGATATTGATCTTTCCGTAGCGCAGCCCGCTCAGGTCGGCGACCTGCCCCGTGTCGTGGGGGTCGACGCCGATCGCGACGGCGATGTCATGCACCTCGTTGTTGGCGAACAGTCGATCGCGCTCGACCTCCCAGGTGTTGAGCAGCTTGCCGCGCAGCGGCAGGATCGCCTGCAATTCCTTGTCGCGCCCCATCTTCGCGCTGCCGCCTGCCGAATCGCCCTCAACCAGGAAAATTTCGTTGTATGCCAAATCCCGGCTTTCGCAGTCGGTCAATTTGCCGGGCAACACGGCGACACCCGAACCACGCCGCTTCTCCACCCTCTGCCCGGCCTTTTGCCGGCTCTGCGCGGCTCGAATCACCAGGTCGGCAAGACGGCGGCCATGTTCGACGTTCTGATGCAACCATAGTTCCAGCGCCGGGCGCACATAGCCCGAGACCAGCTTGAGCGCGTCGCGCGAATTCAGGCGTTCCTTGATCTGCCCCTGGAACTGCGGGTCCAGCACCTTGGTGCTCAAGACGTAGGAGGCGCGCGCAAACACATCCTCGGGCAGCAGCTTGACCCCCTTGGGCAGCAGGGCATGCAATTCAATAAAGCTCTTGACGGCCTGAAACAGGCCGTCGCGCAGACCCGACTCATGGGTGCCACCCGCCGTGGTCGGAATCAGGTTCACGTAACTCTCGCGCAGCACCCGCCCTTCTTCGGTGAAGGCGACACACCAGGAGGCGCCCTCGCCCTCGCTGAAGCTGTCGTGCTGGCTGTCGGCAAAGCCTTCGCCTTCGAACGCAGGAATCAGCGGATCGTCGGGCAGCGACTGCAGCAGGTAATCGCGCAATCCGCCCTTGAACAGCCAGCTTTGCGATGCGCCGGTCTTCTCGTGGCTCAAGGTCACCGTCACGCCCGGCATCAACACCGCCTTGCTGCGCAGCAGATGGGTCAGCTCGACGATCGGCACGATGCTCGAATCGAAATAGCGTGGCTCGGGCCAGACCCGTACTGTGGTACCCCGCTTTCGATCACTCTGCGCAATGCGCCGCGTCGCCAGCGGTTGCTCCACTTCGCCCTGGGCAAATACCATGGTCGCCACCATGCCGTCGCGGTAACTGCTGACCTCCAGTCGCCGCGACAACGCATTGGTCACGCTGACGCCGACTCCGTGCAGGCCGCCGGAAAAACTGTAGGCCTGGCCATGGCCCTTGTCGAACTTGCCTCCGGCATGCAGCCGCGTGAACACCAGTTCGATGACCGGAGCGTTTTCTTCCGGGTGCAGGCCAAAAGGAATGCCGCGGCCGTCGTCCTCGACGCTGATGGAGCCGTCATCGTGCAGGACGACCCGAATCTTGCGTCCATGCCCGGCCAGCGCTTCGTCGGCCGCGTTATCCAGCACCTCCTGCACGATGTGCAGCGGGGTGTCGGTGCGTGAATACATGCCAGGGCGCTGGCGCACCGGTTCCAAACCCTTGAGGACCCGGATTGAAGCTTCCGAGTAGCCCTGTCCGCTCGAGTTTGTGTTGCTTGCCATGGCGCAAATTGTATTCTCTCGCCGCCGGAAAGCTGGATATAAAAACAGGCGTTTCGAATGCGCTGACGCGGGCAATCTCGCTAAAGTCCCGCCATGGACAATGCCGCGCCGTCGCCTCCCGCCCTCTGCAACCATGCGGACATGGACCCCTCGCCCTGGGTTCAGCGCTGGTCGCATCTGGTCGCGACCGGCGGCACCGTGCTGGATCTGGCCTGCGGCTCGGGTCGCCATATGCGATGGTTTTCGCAGCGTGGGCATCCGGTTCTCGGCGTCGACATTTCGGCCGACGCGCTCGCAGTCGCCGCTGAGTACGGCAAGGTGCTGCTGGCGGACCTTGAACGTGACCCATGGCCCCTGCAGCAGCCGGGCGCCGCGGATCAAGTTCGGACCTTCGACGCCGTGCTTGTCACCAACTACCTTTGGCGACCGTTGCTGGACCGGGTCCTGGCCAGTGTGGCGATGCGCGGCGTGCTGATCTACGAGACCTTCGCCGCCGGCAACGAGAGCGTCGGCCGGCCGTCTCGAAGCGATTTCCTGTTGCAGCCCGGCGAGTTGCTGCAGGCCTGCCGCGACTTGCAGGTGGTGGCCTATGAATCAGGCTTCCTGACCCGACCCGATCGATTCGTGCAACGTGTGGCTGCGCTGCGGCCGGCCGCAACGGGGCCACAGGCGCCGCCACCGAGGTATGCGCTCGACCCCGATGCCTGGGGTTGCTCTGCATAACTCCCGCCATGCGCGTTCGAGCCATACAGAGCATCCCTGGGATTGAGCGGTGACCTGACCTCTGCTGAGCCTGAAGCTGGGCTGGGCGGC
>JBCKPH010000104.1:0-8013 GCA_038901755.1 Burkholderiaceae bacterium
GAAAGGACAGGCATGAGCCACATCTTGCGTCGGCGGTTCTTGATTGGAGTCGCTGCTCTTCTCGCGCAGCCTCGCGCATCGGCGCAAACCCGGTCGACCGGCAGTCCATTCCGCATCGGTCTCTTCCCGGACCTGGACGAACCTTTCCTAAATTGGATGCATGAGGCAATGCAGTCAGCCGGATGGCAGCGACGCGACTACGTGTTTGTGCAATCGGGGGTGGGTTACGGCGGCGAGCAAACCGCATCCGCGGTACAACGCTTGATAGACCAGAAAAGCGATCTTGTTCTGGTCGCCTCTACTGCGCATGCCCTCGCGGCGCAACGGGTAACGTCTCGCCTCCCGATAGTGATGTGGGGGAGCGGCTACCCGGTCGAAGCCGGCGTTGCGGTAAGCCTTGCGCGGCCTGGAAAGAACGTGACGGGCGTGACCGCCTACGCCGGAACTGGCATCTGGGGCAAGCATCTCCAGCTGCTTCGCGAAGCAAAGCCGGGAATTGGTCGCGTCGGTGTCGTGTGGGGCTACGTCCCGCCCGCATTTCCGCGCACGGAGATCGAGCCCATGTACTCGGAGTTGCGCGAGGGCGCGCGGAAGCTCGGACTGTCGTTGCACATCGAGGAGATCGCGAGACCCGAAGGCCTGCAGGCAGGGCTGGCATCGATCGACGCCGCGAGACCCGATGCCTTGCTTATTACCGCAGGTCCGGGGTTTTATTCCGAGAGGCACCGTGTCATGCAGTTCGCAGTAGCAAAGCGAATTCCGACGATCGTCGATTGGCGATGGCCTCCGGGTGGGGATATTCCGCCGCTGCTGGTCTACGGCGCGCTGTTGTCGGACAGCATTCGGCAAGCGGCGTCCTATGTCGTGCGCATCCTACGGGACGGTGCGAAGGCGGGCGATCTGCCGATTCAGCTACCGTCGAAGTTCGAGCTAGTGATTAACCAGAAGACGGCGAAAGCGATTGGCTTGACGATTCCGCATACCCTGCTTTTACAGGCAGATGTGGTGGTCGAATGACAGTGGCTCGCCGCGCGCAGTCCCTCATGACAAGGTAATTCATGTGCGGCCGCCACCGAACCACGGCTTGCAGGGCGACGCGCCGCGAGCGGCGCGCGCTCAGGCCGCTGCAGGCCGCGGCATGCACTTATCGAATCGCCTTCGGCCCGCGTGCCGGGCAGAAGGTGTTCACGGTGCAAGGCACCATGCCCCGTGATACCGCGTTCGCTCCAGAGCTGTGCGCCGACGTGCAGGGTTTCAGCCTGCACGCCGCCGTGCGCTGCGGGCGGGGGCCAACAACGTTGCACCTGGCCGCAGGCCACTGACCAGAACATTGCGCGTAGCGCCTGACTGAAGCCAAGGGGCCACACCCATGACGGGGCGACCAGGCGGCGGCGCGTAGGGCGCGCAAGCGACCGGAGAGCGCCGCCGGCTGAGGCGCCCGACTCCAGCGCAGGGCACTTTGCATATTGTGGGTTTTGTAAACCCGTCAGGGCGCGCAGCGGTGGGCGGCACCAAGCGGAGCTTTAGCGGAGCGACTGGCGCCCACTTTGCAAAATGTGGCCTTATGTAAAAGCGAAGCGGGTGCCCGCAGCGGGGGTGCGCCACAGGTGCCACGAACACCACGGTTTGCCAGGCCGAGCCGCAGGCGACGGCTGATCCAGCACGATGCGCAAGCGAGCCGACACCATCTCTGCGCTCCAGCGCACTGACTGACACTTGCGAAGCACTGGCGATGTAACTCCCCAGCACCTGCGCGGGGCGAAGCCGAGCCGCGCGCACTGACCAACACTACAACGCTGGCAAACCGAAAGCGGTGATGCCGGGTGGACTGACCCCACAGCGCGCAGCGCAGCTCAAACAAAAAGTCAGGCCGCCCGGCATCACCGCGCTGCTTGCCGAAGCTGCGCGACAGCTTGGTGGTGTCTGGCAATGGCGGTACTCCGCCGTTGCCACTGACTGAAGCTACAGACTCATGCGATAGGTAAGCGGTGATGTTGGGTGCGATGCCATCAGCGCGAAGCGCCAATCAACAGGCAGCGTGCCCGGCATGACCGCGCTGGTGGAGGGCAGTGCTACGGCCGATATTTACATGCGAGGGTGTGGATGCTATGCCGGACTGGGATATGACCAGCCAATCACAGCCCGACTACCCCGACGATCAGCGCACAGTGTGGTGAACCTGCAATGGGTGGCGAAGGCCGCACCGGGGTAGGGCTGTGTCCATGGGTAGCGTGGCGCGTGGTTTGCGATGATGGGGCGCAAATTCTTGGGCAATCAGGTCGGCGACTGAGGGTCAGCATGGTTTCGGATGCAGCTTTTCGGTGGGATACTTGGCCTCATGCGGTTGAATTTCCTATCCATCGCGTCGAAGAGCGCCGCTGCGGCGCTGCGAACTTCCGGCCTGGGGACAATCCGATGAAACTGGAACACCTGCCGACCTATCCTGGCCCCTTGCCGCTGGACCAGGCTCGCTCGAAGTTCAACCTGGTGGAGGCGCGTGACGAGGCATTCACCCGTGACGGCCCGCGCGCCGATGCCGAATACCGTGACCTTGTCCTGGCTACCAGCACCGCCGGCCGCATCGGGGGGGCGCCACATCCGCGCCATCATGCCGTTCGATAAGGAGACCGGTTGGCACTGGCACGACATGAGCGGCCATTTTGTCTATGTCCTGCGCGGCTGGATCGCGTTTTGCTACGCCGGCATCGAAGGCGAGGTGCGGGTGAAGGCTGGTGCCTGCCTGTCGCAGCCCGCAGGCGTGGCGCATAACGTGGTGGGCCGTTCGGACGATTTGGAACTGCTGGAGATCAACCTGCCCGCCGGGTTCGGAACCTGGGAAATGGCCACAGTCACCGGCGACGCGTCTGCCACGTCCGAAAGCAGCCTCCCGTCCTGAGCATGTCCGAACCCATTTCCCCGGCAAGCGGCGCAGCGCCCGGAAAACCAGGCAACCGCCTCGCCAACTGGTTACGCCAGCGCATGGGCGCACTGATCGTGGTGATGGTCTTGCTGCTGACCTGGGAGATCGCCGTGCGGTTGCTGGGCATCAAGGAATATCTGCTGCCGCCGCCGAGCAGGATCTGGGCCGCCTTTAACAAACGCTCGGGCGTCGTACTCGATGCAGCCGTGGTCACCACGCTCGAGATTCTCGGCGGCTACCTGCTAGCGGTGGTCGTGAGCATTCCGTTCGCGCTGGCGGTCACGTATTCGCGCTTCATAGAAAACGCGGTGTACCCGGTTGTCGTCTTCCTGCAGATCGTGCCCAAGATCGCCATCGCGCCCTTGTTCATCATCTGGTTCGGATTCGGTTATACGCCCAAGCTGCTGATCGTTTTTCTGTTGTCGTTTTTCCCGATCGTGGTCTCCAGCATCGCTGGTTTCAAGGCCGTGGATCCGGAGATCGCCGATTTCGCGCGCACCACCGGTGCCAGCGGCTGGAAGCTGTTTGCCAAGATACGATTGCCCCAGGCTCTGCCGGACATCTTTACCGGTATGAAGGTGGGTGCGGCGCTGTCGGCAACGGCGGCCATCGTGGCCGAGTTCGTGGCATCCGACAAGGGTCTGGGTTACCTGCTTCTTCAATACAATGGCCAGCTGGATACGCCGATGGTGTTCGCGGTGATATTTCTGCTCAGTTTCATCGGACTTGCCGTGTATTACACGGTCGAGCTGATCGAACGCGTCACGATTCCCTGGCATGTATCGCAGGCGAACGCGGGTCAAACACCGCATTGAGGTTCTGGTCGAATCAACGAAGGAGACACGTCATGAAGATTTTTGTCAAGCTGCTCGTGGGATTGCTGGTTTGTGTGGCGGCGGTTTCAGCCGCCGCGCAAGACGCGGTATCGCTACGGCTCAACTGGTATCTGGGTGGCCTGCATGTGCCGTTTTACTACGGCAAGGAAGTGGGATTCTTCAAGCAGGAGGGCATCGACCTCACCATCAATGAAGGGCGGGGGTCGGCCAATACGGTTCAGGTGGTGGCGGCCGGATCGGACACCTTCGGCATGGCCGACTCGTCGAGCCTGATCACTACAGCCTCCAAGGGCGCAGACGTCAAATCGGTCATGTCGCTGCTCAATTCGACCGGGTTTGCGGTCATTTCACTGGCATCGACGGGCATTCGCTCCCCCAAGGACCTCGAAGGCAAATCATTCGCTGTGTCGCCGGGTGATCCGCTGGGCCAGTTGTTTCGCGCCCTCGCAGCGCATAACAAGCTGGACATGAACAAGATCCGCTTTGTGCAGGTAGACCCGGCGGCCAAGGTGGTTATGGTGCTGGAAAAAAAGGTCGATGCCTTGCTCGGCGGTGCCGATGACCAGTACTTCCTGATCAAGTACAAGGGCCAGGAACCGCATGCCCTGCGGTATGCCGACCATGGCGCCAACATTGTCGGCATGACCATTGTCACCACTGGCAACCTGATCAAGACCAAGCCCGACCTGGTGCGCCGGTTCCTGAAAGCCTCGGTCCGGTCCTGGGAAGAGGCGCGCAAGAACCCGCAGGCTGCTGTCGACGCCGCGATGAAGGCCAAGCCAGACTTGAACCGGCAATCCACGCTGGACCAGATGATGGTCGACTTCGATTTGCTCGACTCGGCCAATTCCAAAGGCCGGGTCGGCATGGGGGTGCAAGCCGACTGGGACCAAACTATATCGCTGCTCAAGCAGTACCGAGACCTCGAAACCAAAGAGCCGTGGACAACGTTTCACACGAACGAGTTCCTGCCTAAGTGACGGGTCCGCATCCTGGCCAAGCCGGGGTCGGCATGGCCGATGCCGGCAGGTCGGGAGCCGCGCATATCCAGATCCAAGGCCTGCGCCACACGTTCGAACGCGCAGGCCAGGTTACCAATGCGCTGGACGGGCTCGATCTCGACGTGGCATCGGGTGAGTTCATTGTCGTGGTCGGGCCCTCGGGATGCGGCAAGAGCACGCTGCTGCGCATCGTGGCTGGGTTACTGCCGTTTACATCGGGCATGGTGCGCGTGGGCGGGCGTGCGGTGCAAGGGCCACAGACCGATCTGGGCATCGTGTTCCAGAGCCCGGTCCTACTCGATTGGCGCAACGTACTGCAGAACGTGCTGATCCAGATCGAGTTGCGGGGCCTTGATGCCGACCAGTACCGCGGCCGCGCCGAGCAGTTGCTGGCTGACGTCGGGCTACGCGATTTCATGAACCGGCGTCCGAGGGAGCTCTCTGGTGGCATGCGCCAGCGGGTTGCGATCGTGCGTGCGCTGATCCACGACCCGCCGCTTTTGATGATGGACGAACCGTTCGGGGCGTTGGACGCGTTGACGCGAGAGCAGATGCGTATTGACCTCGAGAAACTCTGGCTGGTACAGCGTCACACGCTGGTTTTCATAACCCACGGCATCGCCGAAGCGGTAGCGTTGGCGGACCGGGTGGTGGTGATGACGCCACGGCCCGGGCGGATCGAGAAGATCATCAGTATCGATCTTGCGCGGCCGCGCAACAAGGCGGTGGTGACCAGCAATCGTTTCACGGAGTACTGCAATGAAATTACCGAGTGTTTCATGCGTTATGGCGTCATTCGCTATTGAGCCGCCGCAACGCCGAGAGATCGGACCATGCTGAGTCGTCCGTTCACGGGTGTAATCGCGGCACCGCTGTTGCCAATGCACGAGGGCGGCGAGATAGATTGGGCCACCCTGGAGCGTTACATGGACTGGGTCGCAGCGCAGCGGCCGGCAGCCATCGTCATGAACGTGGATGCGTCCGAAGTGATCGCGCTGGAGGACGACGAGCAGCTGCAGGTGATCCGGGTTTGCAAACGGGCCATCGGCGGGCGAGTGCCGTTGCTCTCGGGCGTGGTGGCCGGTTCGACGCGTGCGGCCGCGGGCAAGGCGCAGCGTTTGCGCGATGTCGGTGCGCAGGGGCTGACGGTATTCCCGCCGTTTCCGACGTTCAGCGGCGCGCCGGTTCCGGCCGAGATGCTCCTGCGCTTCCACCGCGCCATTGCCGATGCCACTGCGCTGCCCATCATTTGCTTTCAGTTTCCCAAGGGCTGGGGGCCGGACTACACGCCTGAAATCCTGCGCGCGATGGCCGACATACCGCGACTGATCGCAATCAAGGAAGCGAGTTTCGACATCGCCCAGACCTTGCAGACGATCGAGGTTGCGCGTTCACTCACACGCCCGATCGGGGTCTTGACCGGCAGCGACACCTTCATCTTCGAAGCCCTGATGATGGGTTGCGACGGCGCATTGATTGGGTTTGCGGGCACCGCCACGGCCGAACTGGTGGCGATGAACGACGCCGTGCAGCGTGGCGACCTGGCCCGGGGCCGCGCTATCTGGAACAAGCTGGGGCCGATTGCGCGCTATTGCTGGAGGCCGCCGATACGTGATTTCCGGCCGCGCATGAAAGAGGTATTGCGGTTGCAGGGGCTTTTTCCGTCAGCCGCTTGCCGCGAACCGCAACTGGGCGTGTCGGCGACCGAGCGCCAAGAAATTGCGCTGCTGTGCCGCGAGGTGGGGTTGATCGAATGACAGGCCAGACGACGGGACTGATGGGCAAGGGGGCGGTTGCCATCTGGCATGACATCGCACCCGAGGGCCGCAACGAGTTTTACGCCTGGCACGGGCGACAACATATGCCCGAACGCGTGGGCATTCCGGGCTTCCTGCGCGGGCGGCGCTACATCGGCATCGGCGCACGGCTAGAGTTTTTCAATCTCTACGAAACATCCACCGTCGAGGCGCCGCAGGGCAAGGATTACGCCGAACGCCTGAACCACCCCACACCGTGGACGCTCGCGACAGTAAAACACTTCCGCGCCGTGTCCCGATCAATTTGCAGTGTCGGCTTTTCCCAGGGGCATGCGCAAGGGGGCCTGCTTGCGACGCTACGTTATGACGTGGCCAAGGGAAGTGCGGATGCGCATCTGGCTGCGTTGCGTGGCCAGATGCTGCCGGCGCTGGCGGCCCGGCCCGGCATTGCCGGCGTGCATCTGCTGGTGGCCGACGCGCAGGCCAGCGGTGTGTCCAATGCCGAGCAACGCGCGCGTGGCGTCAGCAATACGGTACCGGCCTGGATCCTGCTGGTGGAGGGCTGGGCCGACGAAGCCCAGTTTATCGAAGAGACGCAGGCAGCATGCGAGGCGTCCGCCATGCAATCCCTCGGCGCAACAGCACCGTTCGGCCTTGACTTCTACCGGAACCAAATCACGGTCAACAAGCCTGATTGATCAGGCTCGCCCCATTACGCGGTGCACCGGCCGACGGCGCCATGGGCAAGCAGACTACTGCTTACCAAACCCGCTCTGCTTGATCATCACGCCCCACCCGAAGGTGGCAAGACCACGCGCCTGAGGTGTAACCCCCTTGCCTCGCCCCTTGCCGCGCAACACGCCCGCTGCCCATGTTGCGCGGCAGAGTTCAAAAGCTGCTCGCCCCCTGAGCGCCCGCCGCCGCACAGGGTGTTGGGGCCGGGCGCAAGCCGAACGCCCGCGCTCTTGGCTTACACATGTCGGCCTGCGGCGCTTGACGTGCCGACGGGGTTGCCTCCTACAGCGCAACGCGCAGCATGCACGGACAGCGCACATGGCATGGCCGCGTAGCTGGCCAAGGCTGGGGCGGTGGCGCGCCGAAGGCTCGTAGGACTCTGCCGCCTTCGCGGCAGCTGAATGAACACTTGCGGAGCACTGACTTGGATGCTGTGCGTGAGTGCTGTCGGAAGGTTGGCGGCGCGGCAGGGTTAAATCAGCCGCGGTGGGATTGGTGCCCATTAAGTGCCGGGACTCCGGTGGGCGCTCAGGACGGCATCCATGCCACGCATCAACTTGCTACGTCAGTGCCGTGTTAATCACACACGCCGCGCCAACGGGCATACACTGTTGCCGAGTCCAACAAGGTTTATCCGCCGCAGGAGGTGCTCTTGGTTTCTACAACGTTGGCCGCGCGACGGAAAACGCTATTCGTTAGCTGACATCACCACCGCTGAGCGAGGGAGCGATTTGGCCGCTATAAACATCCGGGAAGACCAAACC
>JBCKPH010000105.1:0-8012 GCA_038901755.1 Burkholderiaceae bacterium
GATGCTTGACCAGCACGCCTGCCGCGAGGGATTCGACGTTCGCGATAACTTGCAAATCGTCGTCGGAGATCGGCGGGCCGGCCAGGTAACGCAAGGCTTCAGCCAATTTCGCGCCGTAGGCATCGGCCAAGCTCTGGTCGGTGATCCCGTCCGGGCCGAGATCTCCCAGGATCCGGAACAGCAACTCGAACTTATCCCGTGCGCCCAGGTATTGGGTCCGCCATGCATCGGAACGGACGAGTCGATCGGTCCGAAACAGCTGCTCCGACAACGCTGCATCGTCGCGCAGTTGCTCACTCGTCCACGCGCGCGGACTCGCGTTCATTTTGTCAGCGCTTTCAGTCGCGGAATGCGCAAGCGCTCAATTTCCTTGGGTTCGAATTTGGTCAGTCCACCAGCGTAGGTTCGGCCGGCAGCGATACGAATATTCGCATTGAGCCAGGCGACCAGCGCGGCAAGTTCGGATGGCGATATTTCCTCTCTGGGGTAGAGGCCATGTGCAATGTTGATATGTCGCGCTTTGCAAATGTTCAGCGTGAATTGAGGAGGGCGGCGCGCCATGTAGGTGCAAAGAATCGGCGCCGGGTCCTTCAGGCCGACTGACCACCACGCTTTGCGATGACGCGCGATATAGCCCTGGTCCGCGCCTTGGGCTTGAGCCCAGAGTAGAAACGCATTGATGTCGTGCTGCTCGCGTTTGCTGAACCCTGTCAGCTCCGGCGGCAGATCGACGACGCGGCGCAGATTTTCCGAACCGCCCAAACTGGCTCCAGCCTGGATAAGATCCTTCGCCTTCGTCACGGCGGGAATCCTGACTCGCTCTGGCAGACATGCCGAATGGTCACCAGCGATCCAGACATGGTTGGCTCCGGTCACCTGCCCACGATGTACTTTGAAGAGATCGCCCAGCTCGATTTCGCCATCAACATGCGGGACGGCGGGCCGCGCGATGACCGACCAGCGCCGCTCCGCGCGGAACTGGCTGCGCGCGACGTCCTTCCCACGAGTTAATCCGTTCAACTTTGCGAGGGTGCCGACTGACCGTACCCGAACAGGCGAATCGGTTTTCCCGACGCGAAAACAGGTGATCGCGGCGGTTGTGGCGGTGCCCGGGAAGGCCACGGTCGTTGGCTCGAGAACATGCAACACCAGGCCGCCTAGCTCATCGATCAGCAAGCGCCGCAAAGCGGAACCGTAATTGACGTCAAGCCATTCCGCGGACGTGATGAATGCGCCGATGTCGCCCTCGTTTGCGAGTAACCTGGTTTGCAAGAAAAAATACAGATGCAGTCCGGCCAATGCACTGGCCTTGATGCCGAACTCAGAGAACCGCGTGGCGTACCACTTCTTCCAGGTTTCTCCAATGTCGTGATGCCGAACGTAGGGCGGGTTTCCAACAAACGCCGTCGTTCCTGGGCACCGCGGCAGCTTGAGGCCACGATAGTCCTCGACGATCACGGTCGAGCGCAGACTCCAGCCGCGGATGTCGAGATTGGCGCGGAGCATGAGCGCGGCCAGCGGGTCCAGTTCGACCCCAATCAGTTGGGCATTTGCAAATTTTTCCCCCGCGGCCAGCAGGAAGCGCCCGGAGCCCGCGCCCGGGTCGACGATGCGTGCCGGTGTGCCTTGGCTGGACAACCAATGGATCATTGAATCAACGATGGCGGATGGCGTGTAAACCGCGCCGCTGGAACGCCTCCGTGCCGGCGACCGCAGCGACAAAAAGACTTCGCCAAGCGGGTCCCGCCCATGAAGGATGTCATGGCGAGCGGCCGCTGCGTCGCTAGATCGCACATTGACGCCGACGGCCGCCTTGGCGAGCGTGCGCTCGGACCCCGACAAGTCGTCACGGTTCGCGATCAGCGACAGGCAAAGAGCGGCCAAGTCCAGTTCAGTCCGGATGGAACGCGCGAGGACGCGCTCCCTTGCATCCATGTCGTTGAATAGACGGCGCTGTTCAGAATTCTGCTTCTGGACCGATGCGGGCATGGTGGTTTCTGGTTCTGGCGGTTTGTCGATGACTGGATATATTAACAGTCCATCGCGCGGTATGGTTGACGCTGATCATGCAAGTGCAAGCGCCTCCATGCACATGATCGATTGGCGGGAGCGCCGACCATTCTGTCGATTTCTTCATCGGTCATGCCACGAGCGTGGTCGAATGAAGAACCAACTGGCCAGCACCAGCAGGCCGAAGACCGTGTAGACCAGGGCGAAGAACCAAATCGGCGCGTCGTAGTAGAGCAGGGCCTGCATCCAGTGGGCGATGAAGCTGCCGCTGTAGACCGCGTCGCCGGCGCGCTCGCGCAGGGCCATCTCCAGCGTGGTCAGCGGGCATATGCGTCCGAGCCAGGCCTGCAGCACCACCACGGCGATGGCCAGCAGGTGCGCGAGCCGGAACCAGGGGTTGCGTACCCAGCGCCAGCGCTGCCGTCCGAGCAGTATCAACAGCAGACCGAAAACGACGAACAGGACCACCAGAACATGCAGGGCCAGCACGGCGTCGGCCAGCAGGCGGAACAGGACGGGATCTGCCATGGTGGATCCTCAAGAATGCAGCGCGCCCTCAGGCCGGTGTGGCAGGCGCCAGGGCCTTTTCATGCCGTATCAGGTAGATGCTGCTGCCAATGATTATGCCGCCGCCAAGGAGCGTGAAGTGATCCGGCAGGGTGCTCCAGATCATCCAGTCCAGGGCAATGGCCCAGGCCAGCGCGGTGTATTCGAACGGCGCCACGACTGAGGCCTGCCCATGGCGAAACGCCTGGGTAATGGCCCATTGACCACCGAAGCCGGTCAGTCCCAGTACCGGTACCACCCACCAGTCCTGCAAACGCAGCGGCACCCATGCCGGCAACGCCAGCAGGCCGGCGCCCAGGGCAATTGCCGCGGTCGACCAGAACATCAAGCTGGCGCTCGAGTCGGTGCGGCTCAAGAGGCGCCCGGCGACGGCGCTCACCGAGTAGCAGGTCGCAGCCAGCAGCGCCGCCAGCGCGCCGAGCGAGAGGAAGCCCGCACCGCCCGGTCGCAGCGCCACCAGCACGCCGGCAAACCCGACGCCAATGGCGATCCAGTGGGCGGTTCTGACCTTCTCCCTGAGCACCGGCACCGACAGCAGGGTGATCAGCAGGGGCCCAATAAAAACGATCGCGTAGACGCTGGACATCGGCATGTCGCGCAAGGCAAAAACAAACAGCGGCAGCATGGCGATGCCCATGGCGCCGCGCAGCAGGTGCAGCGGCCAGCGGATGCGCCAGAGCGTTCCAACCTGGCCCTGCCATAACACGAAGCCGCAGACCAGCGGTAGCGAGGCCAAGCCACGCATGGCAGCGATCTGCAGCGCTGGATAGGTGTTCGAGAGGTGCTTCATCGCCGCGTCCATCAGCGCAAAAAACGCGACCGAGACAACCATGGCGGCAATGCCGTGCAAATTTTCCGGCCTGCTCATGGAAGTTTGCGCAGGGGATTGGGCGAGCAGGGCATGGAGAACCCGATTGTCCCAGACGCGAGCCATGCGGAGCATCTCAGGGGCGCGCCGTTGCCGATTGTTCCGCCACGACCTACACTGATTCAATGTCGCCGACCTCTGCCTTTCGCCTGGATGGCGCTGACGCGCCCGATGCCCGATCGCGGTCGGCAGATGCACGCCGCAGCGACCTGCTTCAGCCGGCGCCAAGGCCATCGTCGCTCGCTTCACCCTGCGTGCGCAACTGCTGCCTGAACGACCAGGACATCTGTCTGGGCTGTGGCCGGCTGCTCTCGGAAATTTGCAACTGGCACCAGGCGAGCGACGCGCAACGCGAGGAGATCCTGAAACTGGCCCGGGTGCGCTTGCAGCGCACCTGAATGGATGCAGGTTGCTGCCTGAGTCCGATGCCGGCAGGGCCTCCGACTGGCGTCAGGCGTCCGATGGCGTGGCAGCCAGCCAGGCCTCGAACTCGGCCGGGCTCAGCGGCTTGGCAAACAGATAGCCCTGCCCATAGTCGCAGCCGGCCTGTTGCAGCCAGTCCCGCTGTTCGGTGGTCTCCACGCCTTCGGCGATCACCTTCATGCCCAATGCATGGGCCAAGGCAATGATCGCCTTGCACAGTTCCTGCTCCTTGGTGTTGGGCTTGAGATCGCGCACGAAGGACTGATCGATCTTCACGTAGTCGATGTCAAAGCGGTGCAGGTAGGACAGTGAAGAGTAGCCGGTGCCAAAGTCGTCCAGCGAGATTTCGACACCGGCCTCGCGGAACTCGCGCAACTGCTCGCCGACCCCGCTCCTGCCGTCCAGCAGCAACCCCTCGGTGATTTCCACCACGACACTCTGCCAGGGCAGGTTGAGTTCACCCATCCGCGTGATCCATTTCTGGCGCGAGGCCGCGGCCTGGTGGAACTGGACCGGCGAGCGATTCACGCTGATCTGGAACTTCGGATGGAACAGCTTACGCCAGACCTTGACCTGCTGCGCCGCCTGCTCGAACACCCAATCTCCAATCTCGACGATCATGCCGCTGCTCTCGGCAATCGGGATGAAGGTGTAGGGGCTTACCGCGCCGCGCTCCGGGTGCTGCCAGCGCAGCAGCGCCTCGGCCTTGTAGACCTTGCCGCTTGCCAGTCCCACCACCGGCTGATAGACCACATGAAACTGCTGCAAGGCCAGCGCGCGGCGCAGGTCGCCGGCCAGGCGCATGCGCGTCTGCGCCGCCTCCTGCAGGGACGGGGTGAAATAGCGAAAGCAGTTGCGCCCGGCCTCCTTGGCCACAAACAGGGCCTGGTCGGCAAACTTCAACAGGTCCCCGATCTCGGTGGCGTCGCTTGGGTAGATTGCCACGCCGATGCTGGCCGAGACAAAGCTCTGCTCGACGCCCAGGCGGAAGGGCTGCGACAGTTGCTCGATGATGTTCTGCGCGATGCCCTCAATCCGCTCGGGCTCGCGCAATTCGGACAGGACGACGGTGAACTCGTCGCCACCGAGACGCGCCACCGTGTCGCTCTCGCGAACGCAGGCGCGGATGCGCCGCGCGGCTTCCACCAGCAACTGGTCACCGTGATCGTGCCCCAGCGTGTCGTTGACCTCCTTGAAATGATCCAGGTCGATGAACAACACGGCCAGGCTGGAGCCGTCGCGCCGGCTGGCCATTAGGTCCTGCTGCAAGCGATCGCGCAGCATGCGCCGGTTCGGCAACCCGGTGAGCGCGTCAAAGTTGGCTTGCTGCCAGATCAGCGCCTCGGTCCTCTTGACCTCGGTGATGTCGGTGGCGATCGTCACGTAACCGTAGATCTGATCCGCGCTATCGCGCAAGGGCGCCAGGCTCACACTGACGTCGATGGTGGTTCCATCCTTGCGCTGGCGCTTGAAGTCGGCCTGAACCAGCGGCTCGCCGTCCAGCACGCGCTGGAGCAGTGCCGCCGACTCCGCCTGCAACTCCTCGGGAATGGTCGCCAGCAGATTGCGACCCACGATGTCCGCGGCGCTCCAGCCATAAACGCGCTCAGCCGCGGGGCTCCAACTGGTGACGATTCCTTCGCGGTCGCGCGTGAAGATTCCAAGCGGGCAACTCTCGAAAACAGCTTTCAACTGCTGGTTGGCCTGGCGCAACTGGTTCTCGGCTTTCTTGCGCTCCGAAATGTCTTGCAACACGACAAGAGTGCAGACCTCGCCGTCCATTTCGATCATTTCGGCGTTCGCCAGCACGGGCAACACCTCGCCGTATTTGGTGCGCATCCTCAGTTCATGCTGGACGACACGGCCCTCGGCCTGCAGTTTGGCGCGCCAGGCCAGCCGCTCGTCCTCGGAAATCCAGGTTCCAAGCTCGGCACTGGTTTTGCCGACGGCCTCCTCCCGGCTCCAGCCGGAGGCACGAACAAATGCCTCGTTGACGGCAAGAATGCGCGAGTCGCTGGCCCGGGTGACGCCGATGACCACCGGCGAGACCTGGAACAAACGCGCGAACAGCTCGTGCGAACGGCGCGCCTCCTGTTCCGCCCTGCGCTGCTCCGTGACGTCCACGGCCACCCCGAGAATGGCGGCCTGCTCGCCAAGCTGGAACGGGATCTTGGTGGTATGAAGGATATGGGGCCGACCGTGCGCATCCGCGACCTCCTGGTCGGGAATCGACACGGTCTTGCCGGAGCGAATCACCTCCTGATCCTCCTGCAAGAAGCGCCGCACCTGCTCGGGATTCGGATTGAAATTCTGGGGTGCCTTTCCCTTCATCTGCTCCACGGTGGTCGCGTAAAAGTCGGCCATCGCCTTGTTGGTCAGCAGGATCCGACCGTCCGGGTCCTTGACGAAGATCAGGTGCGGGACCAGGTCGATGATCTGCCGAAGTTCCTGCTCGCTGCGCCGCAGCGCGGCCTGGGCCTGCACCCGATCAGTGATCTCTTCGATGGTGCCCTCGCAGAACAGGATTTTTCCTTTGCTGTCGCGCACCACATGGGCGTTTTCGGTGACCCAGATCCGCTCGCGCGTCTTGTGGCGATAGACTTCAGACTCGAAAGACTTGACATAGCCGTCGCGCTCGAGCAGCTCCCAGAAGTCGCCGCGCCGGTCCGGGTCCACATACCATCCTGTCGCGATGTCCTGCACGGCGGCGATGTTCTCGGCCTCGCTGGAGTAGCCGTTGAGCCGGACCAGGGCCGGGTTGGCTCGTAGCTGCTTGCCTTCAGGGGATGAGCGGTAGGCGCCGATCGGCAGGAACTCGAACAGCGAGCCAAAGTCGTCCCACAGCGCGTCGCCGCCAGGCGCAGTGGCGAAATCACCCGATTTCAACCCCACCGCCCCGGTCCTCGCGCGCTTCTTCATTGGGTCCCCGCAATTTGCAAGCTCGTTTCCTCCATGGCCTCCGCCCTTGGCTACTTTTGCCTTTGCAGGCGCAGGATACCTTAGTCATCCAGTGCCAAGGCGACAGGGAGCGCTGCTGCCGCTCAGGCCTTCCTTGCCCGTGAACCAACCCGGGCGGCATGGGGAATTACCGCCGCAGCGGATCAATAGCTCATCACCACGAGTCGGGTCTGGGTGAACTCGAGCATGCCGTGCTTGCCGTCGTCGCCGCCCAGGCCCTAGCCGATCACCAGCATGCTCACGCCGCTCAGCAGCGTGATCAGCGGTAGCAGCAGTTTGCGCAAGGGAACTCCGTGTTTGGGAGCGCGAATTATTGGGCGGGACGCCCGCGGCCCCACGGACTGGTGAAAATGCAGTTCGCAGTACGGCAAATCAAGGTCGTAATGCGTCGAACCAAGCCTTTGTCTGCAACCTAAAGTCGCTCAGTACCGCAAACACCACCATGAACATGTCCAACATTGCCCAGGCCCGCATCGACCTTGCAGCGGCTTTTCGCTGGACGGCAAGGCTGCACTGGCATGAGTCGATTGCGAACCATTTCAGCGTGGCGGTGTCGGACGACGGCAACCGCTTCCTGCTGAACCCGAACGGACGGCATTTTTCGCGCATCCGCGCCAGCGAACTGCTGCTGCTTGATGCGCGTGACCCGGCTGCAGCCGAGGGGCCGAACGCGCCCGATCCGACTGCCTGGCACCTGCACGCGCAGTTGCACCAGCGCGTGCCGCGCGCGCGCTGCATCCTGCACACGCACATGCCCAATGCGACGGCGCTCTGTTGCCTGAAGGACTTCGAGTTCCTGATGCTGGACCAGGACGCCTGCCGCTACCACCGGCGCATCGCCTACGACCGCGACTACAGCGGCATGGCGCTGGAGGCTTCCGAAGGTGCGCGGGTCGCCGGCCTGTTGGGAGAAGACAGGAACGTGCTGTTCATGGGTAACCACGGCGTGCTGGTGATCGGCGCAACGATTGCCGAGGCGTTCGACGAGCTGTATTACTTGGAGCGCGCCGCCGCCGTGCAGATCCTGGCGCTGTCCAGCGGACGGCCGCTGGCGCTGATTCCCGATGCGGTCGCGGCGAAGACCTGCGCCCAGTGGTTCAGCTACCCGACCGAGTTTTCTGAACTGCATTTCCGCGCGCTGAAGGAAATCCTGGACGAGGAAGAGCCGAGCTACAAACTCTGACTC
>JBCKPH010000106.1:0-8001 GCA_038901755.1 Burkholderiaceae bacterium
GACCAGGTGAGCAGCCGTCTGCGCCATGCGCCGCGCGCCGCACGAGGGGCTGCAACCCGCGGCGCTTGCAGCTGAAGGCCACCAGCTTGTTGTGGCCGCCGACTGGCCGTCCAAGGCCGCCGTCGTGGTGCTGATGACCTTCTTCCCGATGCTGGTGTCCACCCTGGCCGGGTTGCAGGCTTCAAGCAAGATCGAACGCGAGCTGATGCACAGCTACGCGGCCAGTTACCGGCCGCACCCTTTGGTCGCTGCGGCTGCCGGTGGCCGTTCCCTTCATCATTTCCGCTCTCAAGGTGAACGCTTCTCTGGCGCTGATTGGCGCCATCGTGGCCGAGTTTTTCGGCTCGCCGACTTTCGGGCTGGGGTTCCGGATCTCGACCGAAGCCTACAAGATGAATATGATGCTGGTCTGGGCCGCGGTGGTGGTGGCGGCGCTGACCGGTTCGGTCATTTACGCGCTGCTGGTGCAAATCGAACGGCGGGTCGCGTTCTGGCATCCATCGGTTCGGGGCGCCAAATAAGCGCGATTGCAGGTTTCTACCAATAGAAGTTTTCCGTCCACTGGTCTAATCTGGGGGGTCAGACCAATTTTTTGAATGTTTTACCAAGAAGGAGTTCTCATGAAGGGTCGTTCGATGTTGACTAAAAGCCTGCTGGCTGCCGCGCTCGCCCTGGGCGCGGTCTCGGCGCAGGCGCAGGAAAAGGTGACGGTGCAGCTCAAATGGCTGCCGCAGGCCCAGTTTGCCGGCTACTACGTGGCGCAGGCCAAGGGCTACTACAAGGCCGAGGGGCTGGACGTGACGATCAAGCCGGGCGGGCCGGACATCTCGCCGGTGCAGGTGATCGCCGGCAAGGGCGCCGATGTGGTGGTGAACTGGATGCCCGACGCGCTGGCGGCGCGCGAGGCCGGCGTGCCGCTGGTCAACATCGCACAAATCTTCAACCGTTCCGGCCTGATGCTGACCTGCAAGAAGGCCAGCGGCGTGACCAAGCCGGCCGACCTCAAGGGCAAGACCCTGGGCGTCTGGTTTGGCGGCAACGAGTACCCGTTCCTGAACTGGATGGCCAAGCTCGGCCTGAAGCCCGACACCGACATCAAGATCCTGAAACAGGGCTTCAACGTCGACCCGCTGCTGCAAAACCAGGCCGCCTGCATCTCGACCATGATCTACAACGAGTACTGGCAGGTAGTGGACGCCGGCGTCAAGGAGAGCGACCTGATCACCTTCTTCTACGAAGATCAGGGTGTGGCCTCGCTGGAGGACGGCCTGTATGTGCTGGAGTCGAACCTGAAAGACCCGGCCTTCGTGAAACGCATGGCGAAGTTCCTGAAGGCTACCTTCAAGGGCTGGAACGATGCGGTGAAGAACCCGACCGAAGCGGCCCAGATCGTCGTCAAGGGCGATACCTCGGGCAGTGCCAATGAGAAGGTGCAGAAGCGCCAGATGGATAACATTGCCAAGTTGATCACCACCGCCAACACGCCGAAGCTGGGCTACCTGGAGCCGGCCGCCTATGAGCGCACCGTCAAGGTGCTGATGTCCAGCGGCAGCTCGCCGGTGATCAAGAAGGACCCGGGCAAGGCGGCCTACTCCCACGCTGTCTGGGAAGCTGCGACGAAGTAAGCGCGTTTTGATGCAATGGGACAGGCCCGCTTAGGGTCTGTGCCCGATGCGGGCCTCGGGATGCGGAGCGTCCCCGGACCGTCAGGGTTTGGACGCCTCCGGCAAGCCGCGCGGCTGCTGCAGCAAGGTCTCGACCGACTGCTTGACCTGCTGCTGGGTGCTCTGCGATTGCTCCTTGATATTCTGCGGCGCTGCTGCCGGCGCTGTCTCGGCTTGGCCTGAGGCGCTCGGCGGCACCACTGCGGGAAGCGCCTGACTCGTCGCGCTGAGCTGGTTCTTCACCAGCAGGCCCACCATGGCCAGCGCCAACAGAACAGTGACGATTCCGAATACGGCGCGCATGTCGATTCCTTCAGAGCCTGGTACTGGGCATCATAGAGGTTGGTTGGAATGTGGCATGAATGTGGCATTCCTAAGGGCGACCCTATCACTGCCGGGAAAATCATATGCCAACCCCGATTGAGACACTTGAAGCCGAGGTGCTGCACTTGGGCGCCGCGGATCGCGCTCGCCTTCTCGAACGCCTGATTGCCAGTTTTGACGTCGATCCTGAGATCGAGGAGGCTTGGCTGGACGAAGCTCTTCGCCGTGAGGCTGCGGCAGCCGCTGGGGAGGTAGTCCTCGTGCCGGGCCACGAGGCGTTGGCCCGCGTTCAAGCGCGGCTTGCGTGAGCTACTGGCTTGATCCAGCTGCCGAGAAGGAACTGGCCGACGCAGCCGCCTTCTGACTGTGCCTTTATCCGTTTCGCCGCTTTCCGTACTCACTCGTCTACCGCGAGGCCGAGGATGGGCCGAAGGTCTATGCGGTCGCCCATCAGAATCGCCAGCCAAGCTATTGGCGAGGTCGCGTGAAGTAATCCTAGCCGTGCACTGCACCCGCCACGATGGGTAGCGGTCAGCCCTTCCAGGTGCTTCGCTTTTTACACATCGTGAACCGAGCTTTGCCTACACGCACATCGGTCATTTGTGTTTGATACTGGCCGCTACCGACCCTAAGCGGTAGTAGCCGGCTTTGAAAAGCAGCAGTTCAACGTGCCGTTAACCGGCGCGCCGCTTGCGGCGCGTCCTGGTTGAACGGAGGGTGTGCGCCCAGCATGGGCGCGAACTTATGGGGTGCAAGTCCCCTGTGGGAGTACCGACTTGGACTCATCGTGAGCAAGGATAACCACGAGCCAACGGCAAGGGCGATGTCGCGAGGCATGGTCTGGAGGAAGCCCGAGTGCAAGAGGTGCGAGGCGACGGACAGAAACCGCATAGTCAAGGCCGAGGGATGCGAGGCGAGCTGGCACATGACAGCAAAGCCCACGGGTACGCAGCCTACGGTAAATGCGGCGCTTGTGCACCGACAGTTCGCGTTCTTACCTGGGGAGATCTGCGCTCGTTGGCGGCGTGATGTTGATGGAATAACGGCATGGTGCAGCCGGACCCGAAATGACCAGGCGCGAGATCGAGCTGCCCGATCTGACCGCGAGCGAACAGGCGGCGACCCATCAGCACGCGCAGCGCGCCTTGCAGTGATGCATCGCGTGAGGTCGCAGAAGTCAGCAGAGGCCATAGTAGTTTTCAGGTGCTTCACGAGAGCGGCCTGCGGCGAAGGGCCGAACCTGCGAAGCAGGGCGAAACGATGGATAGCTCGATTCTCGATGATCAAGCCCGACCGGGCGAGTCGAGATCGGCGACGGTCCATGCCGCCGGCCTGGTGCGCATTCCTGTGCGTAGCCCGTGAGGGTGCGTATGAAACTTTGCATGAACCGCCCACTGCGGACCCGCATGGTGGGTGGTGTGGGGGGCGCCGGCTAGCAGCCGGTGCCTACCCGATTAGACCGGACCTCACCGTGCCCTTTCGACTATCTTCCAATACGCGTCCTTTCGAATGACCTTCCCGTCTCGAAACTCGTAGTGATCGCACCCGCGGACTCTGACCAGGATTCCATCAGGTGTGGTACCGGTTAGCAACCACTCCGAAACCACCATGTTTCCGCTGATCCAATGACGGTCGTCGCTGTAGTGGACGTCGGGGAGGCCCTTGAAACGCGTCGCCAATCCCTCCCTCACGGCGGTCTTGCCAACAAAGCGCTGCCCCCACGGATCGGGTCCGCGGGGCATGTCGAGAGAACAATCGTCGGCAAAGAACTCCATGATCGCGTCCAGATCGTGAGCGTTGAAGGCATCGAGGATGGCCTTAGGCGTTTCTGCTGAAACGGATTGTTGTTGAGACATCTCGCTTTCTCCTCGCGTCAAGGTCTAACGTTTGACATGAGCGGCAGCCGACAGTGGGCGAAGCCCGCTGTTGGATGTCCGCTCGATGGAAGGGTTAGCCGTCACTGCGCGACGGCCTGACAACATGACCATACGGGCATAGCAAGCGGAAGTCTTCCTCGACTTCAGCGTCGCGTGTAGCGATTGCACCGGCGAGGGAGGCTGCAAGGACATATTCGATATCGTGCATGGAGTGCTCGGCATTCCGCAATATCCGCGGCGTCGGGGACTCAGGTACTCGGCACTGGTACCTTCCGAAGATGCGAAGAGCCGCAAGCAGGTGGCACTGAACCCAGCGGAACCAAGCCCACTCGGGGCCAAGAAGTTCTGGCTCAAGAGTCTCCGGGAGTGGACTCTCTGCACGCAAGGACGCATAGATGTTGCGCACAAGCGATACATCCGAAGCGAGCGAGCTTCTTGCTGCGGCGACTGCTGCTGGAAAGTCTCGGAACTCGATTCCAATGAGCTGCGGGAAGAACTCATGTACGGCCTGACACCTTTCGAGGAAGGCCCGGGCATCGGTCGCGACTTGAGATTGCCACTCTTGTAGATCAGCCAAGACTTGGCCTTCGGGGGCGTAGGTTTCGTCACGCAGCCGCAGATTGAAGATATAGGCACCCTCGATTCGACGATCGTGCAAGGGAAGGCAGGGTTTCCGGTGTTCAAGTTCGAAGCGGAGAAATGCGCCGATGTTCGGAATGAGGGCGAACGAGTGCGGCTGTTCTGGGAGCTTTGAGAAGCAGCGAACTTTGCTTTTGACGTCCGTCGTCATCAGTTCGAAGAACAAGGACTCGATGATCAAGGCTTTGTGCGTGGAGAACAACTCGCCGACCTGTGAGCGAGGTGCACCGTCGAGGAAGCTCTTGTCGATAACGATCTCACGCATGGCTACTGACGGCTAACTCAATATAGGGAGACAGGAAACTGTCGCCCTAACATTGCCAGAGTCGCCCTATCACCGGACCGCGAGTACGTCCGCAACCCGCGCCCAGCTTGCATTTCGCAGTTTCTTCGCTTCGATCAATGGGCATAACAAATCCAGAAATCCCAGCAAGCAGCAATCGACGATTGTAGGCAGACCCCTGCGCTACCCCGCGCCATACACTGTTGATCTCGTGTATTCAATCGTCCCTCGGACTTGGAGATGACTGTGCCAACCGACGCCATCTGTACACACGGAAAATTCGTCTGGTTTGAACACATGTCGCCCGACGTGGACAAGGCGCATGCGTTTTACGAAGCGCTGTTTGGCTGGCAGACGAGTACTGTGCCCATGGGCGATCAGCTCTACCCCATGATTCTGAATGAGGGGCAGGGTATCGGCGGCTACCGAAAGGCAGCCGGCGCCACGGTGATGGTTGAACCGACCGATGTGCCACAGGTTGGTCGTTTTTGCGTTGTGATTGATCCATTCGGCGCGCCGATCAGTTTGATAAAGGCCGCGCCGTAGTTCTTGCCCCCGCTGGCGTTCAGTTGCAGAGCGGTCATCGGCAGAATGGCAGCCATGCGCAGGGAATTTGACGTGGTCATTGAGCAGGATGCCGACGGCTACTATGTGGCCGCGGTGCCGGCACTTCATGGCTGCCATACGCAGGCCCGCTCGTTGGACACCCTCATGGCACGAGTGCGCGAAGCCATTGCGCTCTGTCTTGAGGTCGAAAACGCACCGTCTGAAAAGCTCAGCTTCATTGGGGTTCAGCGCGTCAGCGTGGCGCGGTGACACGGCGTAGAAACCATCGGTCGTGGCCTTCTTGCCAAGATCCTCCACGATACCGAGATTGACGCGGATACCCTGCGGTCAAATCTCTAATCTCGGCTCTCACTGCGGCGATTCACCCAGTACCCGCAGCAGCCAACGGTTCAGGTCGGCCACTTCTTGCGCGCAGACCGAATGCGCCATCGGGTATTCATGCCACTCCAGCGGGTAGTCCATGGCGATCAATGCGTCGCGCGTTGCGCTGGCGCGCGGCAGCACGATCATTGGATCGAACTGGCCGTGCGCCATGAAGATCGGTACGTCACGGTTGGCGGCGCTGCGCTCGGCCTCGGTCTGGTCGGCGAGCGGCAGGTAGCCCGACATGGCGACGATGCCGCCCAGCCGCTCGGCGTGGCGCAGGCCGGTCAACAGGGCCATCGCGCAGCCTTGCGAGAAACCGGCGATGACGATGCGCTTGGCTGGAATGCCACGGCTCTTTTCGTGTGCCAGCAGTTGCTCGATGGCTTCGCGCGACTGGCGCAGGCCGGCCTCGTCCTCGCGTCGCAGGGTTTCGGTGCCGAGGATGTCGTACCAGGCGCGCATCGCGTAGCCGCCGTTGATGGTGACGGGGCGGATCGGCGCATGGGGAAAGACGAACCTGACCGGACCCAGCGCCGAGAGGTCGAGCTCGTCACAAAACGGCACGAAGTCGTTGCCGTCGGCACCCAGGCCATGCATGATCAGCAGGGAGGTCCCGGGGTTGGCGCCGGTCTGTTTTTCAATCACTTCCAGAGGCATGGAGCGGCTCTTCCAAAAGGCATAATTGTGACCTGCGGCAGGCCGGCGGGCCCGCGTCGTATGCCCTCAAGGATGGGCGTTTTTCCGTCACAGGGTACGATATGGCCCCTGACCCTGCTTCATCGAGGACAACATGGCGCTAGGTTCTATCTTCTCCGGCCTGTTCAAGAAAAAGTCAGACACTTCCGCTGCGGCGGCCCAGGCCAGCGCTCCGTCTTCACAGCCGGCACCCAGCGAAGGCGGGGAATCCAGGATTCGCCGGCGCCTTGCGGTGGACCAGGCCGTGAGCGTGGCTCTGTCCGCAGCCGGTGTTTCGGCCTCGGGCTACAAGCATGAGGCCAAGCGCGTGGACCCGAACGGACAGCGCTTTTTGGTGACGATCGATCTGAACAGCGAACTGGCCAATGTGTCGGCGGGCAAGTTGTCCCAGGTCGGCGCGGCCATCATCCAGTATGCAAAGTCCAAGGGCGAAACCGAGGTGACTTCCGTGTACTGGCGGGTCGAGCCGGGCGCAGTCCCTGCGGGTCCGGTCAGCCTGGTGGCGCAGCGGCCGGGGCGCCAGGCGGAGGCGTCCGTCGAGGCGAAATCGGCAGTTCCCGCCGCCCCAGCGGCGGTCGCGCCGGCGCAGGACACGCCAAGTGAGAAAATAGCGAAGTTGAGGGCGATGATGAAGGACGATGGGCCGTCGGCGCCGAGAGATGGCGCCAGCGCGGCGTTTCAGAAAACGCAGATGATGAAGGCCTTCAACGACGCCGATGCCGGCAAGCACGAAAAGACGCAGGTGATGAGGGCGGTCGACAGCGCCGATGCCGGCAAGTACGAAAAGACCCAGGTGATGAGGGCGGTCAAAAGCGCCGACCCTGGCAAGTCCGGCAAGGCCTAGTGCTTCGGTGTTGATTCGGGAATAGATTGTTTTATTGAGGACTGGAAAATGACAAAGGCGGAAACCAAGACGGCTGTGTTCGAAGACGGGCTGCGTTACAAGTCCAAGGCTTCGGGGTCTCCCTTCGCGGCGGCAACGCGTTTTGGCGCGGCATCGATGTCGTGCTTCCTGTGCGGCAAGCACCGTACCCGGTCGCTGATGCAGACGCGCAAGCTGCTGGGCAAGTCCCAGGTGGTGTGCTCGCCGTCCTGCAAGGAAATGGAAGCCGCGATGCGCGGCTGACGCGCGAAATTCCATGATCGACCCGCAGACGGGCCGGCTGCTTGAGCTGATCAAGGCGAGCGGCCTGCCGCCGGTCAGCGAACTGAGTCCGCCCGCGGCGCGGCAGGGTTACCTCGAAAGGCGTGCTTTCACCCAGCCGGCGCCAGTGCCGGTGGCCGACCTGCGTGAACACGCCGTGCCCGGACCGCGCGGAGCGATTCCGGTGCGGGAGTACCGCCCGGCGGGTTCAGCGAGCGGGCAGGTCCTGCCCGCGCTCATTTATTTTCATGGCGGCGGCTGGGTCATTGGCGACCGCGATACGCACGACGTTCTTTGCCGCGATCTGGGCTACCGCTCGCGCTGCTCGGTGTTTTCCGTGGATTACGCTCTGGCGCCGGAACATCCCTTTCCAGCCGCCATTGACGACGCGCTCGCCGCCACCCGCTGGGTTGCCGCCAACGCCGGTGCGCTGTCGATCGA
>JBCKPH010000107.1:0-7901 GCA_038901755.1 Burkholderiaceae bacterium
GGCACTGGCAGAGCGTTCCTCGCGCGTCCACGGCGCCAGTGCGTAGGCCACATGGGCCAGCACGTCGAACAGGTCACTCTTCTCGGCGTCAATGATCTTTTGCATTTCGCCGAGCTGATCCTTGCCAAAGCCTTTTTCAGCGAGTGCCTGCAATAGCTTCTTGCGCGTGTCGGGCGCGCTCCAGAGGGCGCGGAGTTCGGCCTCGTCCTTGAAGAATTCGGGCAGCCTGCCGAACAGCAGTTCCATGAATTGCTGCGCCGACATCGGCGTGCCGTCGGGATGCCAGAAGGTCGTGCACATCATGTGCTGGATGGTCCGTGCCTTGCCGTCGGCGAGCTTCACTTTGATTTTCTGCCTGGGCACGTACTCCGGCGGCGATGGTTCGCGGGCCTCGTCCGTCTTCTCCACCTGCCCCGGCTTCGGCTGTCCCGGTTCCTTGGGCTCCGGCTCGGCCGGCTCGCCGTCCCACTCGGGGTCGCTGAAGTGGTGGTGCGCTTTCACGAAGTCGTAAATCGTGAAGTAGTCCTTGCCGTCGTAGAGGCGCGTGCCGCGGCCGATGATCTGCTTGAATTCGATCATCGAGTTGATCGGGCGCATCAACACGATGTTGCGGATGTTGCGCGCGTCCACGCCGGTTGAGAGCTTTTGCGACGTGGTAAGGATAGTGGGGATGGTCTTCTCGTTGTCCTGAAAGTCGCGCAGGTGCTGCTCGCCCAGCAGCCCGTCGTCGGCTGTGACACGCTGGCAGTAATTCGGTTCCTTGCTCGTCTTCATCTGGTTGACGAGGTCACGCACGGCCAGCGCGTGCGGCTGAGTCGCGCAGAACACCAGCGTCTTCTCGTCCTGCTTGATCTGCTCCATGAACAGTTTTACCCGATGCGCCTCGCGTTCCTTGATTTCGATGATCTTGTTGAAATCGGTTTCCGTGTAGCGCTTCCCGGCCTCGATCTCCCCCTCGACCAGCTTGTCGTCGGGCGTGTAGACATATTCATCGAGCGTGGTGGAAATCTGCTTTACTTTGAACGGCGTGAGAAAACCGTCGTTGATGCCCTCTTTCAGCGAGTAGACATACACCGGCTCGCTGAAGTAGGCGTAGGTGTCCACGTTGTCCTGGCGCTTCGGCGTGGCAGTGAGGCCGAGCTGCGCGGCGGGCGCGAAATAATCCATGATCGCGCGCCAGTTGCTCTCGTCGTTTGCGCCGCCGCGATGGCACTCGTCGATGACGATGAAGTCAAAGAAGTCCGGTGGATACTCGCCGAAATAGGGCGAGGGTTTGCCATCCTTCGGCGGCCCGCTCATGAAGGTCTGGAAGATCGTGAAGAACAGGCTTCCGTTCTTCGGCACCTTGCCCTTCTTGCGGATGTCTGCCGGCGCAATCCGCACCATCGCGTCTTCGGGGAACGCCGAGAAGGCGTTGTAAGCCTGATTCGCAAGGATGTTGCGGTCGGCGAGAAACAGGATGCGCGGACGGCGTGAGGGTTCGCGGCTCAAATTCCAGCGGGCGTGAAACAGCTTCCACGCGATCTGAAACGCGATAAACGTCTTGCCCGTTCCGGTGGCGAGGGTCAGCAGGATGCGTTGCCGGTTGTCGGCAATCGCTCCCATCACCCGCTCGACGGCGATGTCCTGGTAGTAGCGGCTCGGATGCGAACCGCCCTTGTCCTCGAAGGGCACGGCGGCGAAGCGGTCGCGCCAGGCATTCGCTTCGGCAAAAGTCAGGTTCCAGAGTTCGTCGGGCGTCGGGTAGCGCGGCAGTTCGCCCTCGGTGCCCGCCTGCATGTCGATGCCGTAGATGCCGCGCCCATTCGTCGAATAGGTGAACCGGATGGCAAGCATGCCGGCGTAGTTCTTCGCCTGCGCCACACCCTCGGTCAGCTCTTCGTCCCACGCCTTGGCCTCGACCACGGCGAGCTTGGTATTGCGATGGATCAGCAGGTAATCGGCGGTGAGCGGCTTGCCGCGCCGCCCGTGACCTTCGATGCGCCCCAGCGTGATCGGATATTCGCGCCGGATGCGGCTGCCCTCGACCACGCCCCATCCCGCCGCTGCAAGGGCGGGGTCGATATGCTCGGCGCGGGTTTCGGCTTCGTTCAAGGTTTTGGCGGGATGTTGGCAAGCAGCTTTGCGACGTCGGCCAGACGGGTTTGTGCCATCGCCAGCATGCGCCTGACTTCGGTTTCATTGCGCGGCTCGACCTTGAGTTGGCCAATGCGTACCAGATTATCCAGCGCGGGCAGGCTCAATGGCATCTTCTGTCAATGGCAGGATCGGCTGCGCCAGAACACGATTGACGAACGATTCGGGCTGTGCGCGGCGACGCTTGAATTCGGCGGGTGTGAGGCAGGTGGGATTGATCTTTCGCCCCAGTTGCGCCTCCAGCGGCACCAGCAATTCCAGTACCCTGCCGAGCAGCAGATTCTTCCCGACCAACAGCACGTCGATGTCGCTTTGTGCCGTATCGGTCTGTTTTGCCACGGAACCATAAATCCAGGCGGCCTGCAGATCGCGCCCAAGCGGCAGCAGCGCCTCACGCAGCATGGGCTGAATCCCGAGCGTCTTGCGCGTCAGACCGACCAACTCGGCGTAAATCGGGCTTCGCGCGTTGGCCTGGAAGCGGCGCAAGTTGCCGACCCGATCCGAACGCACCAGGCCCGCCTCCGACAAGCGGTTCAGTTCCCGTTGCAGGGAGGCACTTCCCAAGCCGGTGAGGCGGCGTAACTCGCTCAGGTGAAACCCGCGCTCGGGCTGTCCGAACAACCAACGGAAGACGCGGGACTGACTATCGGAAAAAACGGCGGCCGCGATTGACATGGCCAGATATTAGCATGATCGTGCCAATATATGGCATGAACTTACAAGCGCCCTAAAGATGGCCGCTGAAAGCTTGGTGCAGCAGCGATTTTTTCAACGCCTCTAGTGCAGCGAGCTTTTGTTGATAGATGCCTTCGAGGCGTTGGGTTTCTTGCCTAAGTGAATCCACCTCGGTGACGATCTGCTTCTGCTCAATCGTTGATTTTGGGAACGAAATTTCAATCGTCTTCAACAAGCTCGCTTTGATGCCTTGCACGGTCGCTCCGGTCCCTTTCGTGCGGACGTGTTGTTGGACCGGTTGCGAAAGGAGCAGGTATTTCAAGAACGTGCTATCGAGCTTCGCGGCGTCGGGCTGCATGATGATGATCCGCTGTGCAAAGACAACCTTATCGTCCGTGTCGAGTTGGGCGACATTGGCGAGCGGCGCCTCCGTCGTGAAGAGCACGTCCCCACGGCGCGGGATTCCACGCGTCATCCAGCTATCGTAAGACTCCGGCGCGACGAACTCCCGCGGCGTGTCTTGGAGGTAGCCCATCTTCACATTCTTCGCGGTGATGAGCCGCAAGCCGCTCGCAGTTTTCTCCGGTGTCTTGCCGCGGTAGTCGATGAAGCGGATTTGCTCGCCAATCGTCGTCACCACCCACTCCGGGCCGCGCTGGGTGAAGACGGATTGCAGGTGGCTTTCAAACAGGGCACGGGCGTTTTGGAGGTTCTTTTCGGCGTTGGCTTTGGCGCTGGCGATGCCATCAAACGCTTCGTCGAGAATGCCGACGATCCGCTGCTGTTCGGGGAGCGTCGCTGGCAGAGTAATCGGCCAACCCTCGACAACTGTCTTCTTGATCGACGGAAGGTGGGCATCGTTTGCGAACTCTGACAAGTCATGGGCGAGAAGGAAGTAGTAGAGGAAATCACTCTCGACTCTTCCGGGTTTCGGAATCACGCCCATCACGTTGTTATCAACGCAGCAATCGCGACTGGTCAGTCGTTTTTTGTTCGTCGCAATTGCGCCGCCGATCTTTGGAAAAATGATGCTCCCTTTTGGAAACAGGAATGCCCCAAGTTCGCGTCGGACTTCTGTGTTGATCGAGTTGTTCCCGTAAATCATTTCACGCTCATTGCCGGCGATATTCATGTCGCTGACTTTGTAGAATGGGATTTCCTGATCTGTTTGACCTTGATACCGGTCGGGAAAACCAGCGCCTGATTGGACCGCAGCCACGTCAGAAAGCTGCGTTCTTATCCATCCGTTCGTCATATCAGCGCCTTGATATTCCCCAGCATCTCCGCGCGCGCGCTCCTGCCCCTTACCCATCGCCCGCCTCCCCGGCCCATTCGATCAGCTTGCGTTGCAGTTCCTCTTTGCTCGGCAGGTAGAGCTGGTATTCCCGTGCGTGGATGTTGGCGTCCTTGGGCAGGGTGATTTCAACCATGGCCTCGTGCTTCTTCTTGCACAGCACGATGCCGACGGTGGCGTTCTCGCCGTCTGCTTTGACGTGGCGGTCGAAGTAGTTGACGTACATCTGCATCTGGCCGAGATCCTGGTGGGAGAGCTTGCCGATCTTCAGGTCGATCAGCACATAGCAGCGCAGCAGCCGGTTGTAGAAAACCAGGTCAACAAAATAGTGATCGTCGTCGAAGCTGAAGCGCTTTTGCCGCGCCTCAAACAAAAAGCCCTTGCCGAGTTCGAGCAGGAAGCGTTCGAGCTGGCCGATGATGGCGGCCTCGATGTCCGATTCAGAATAGCGCGCGTGCTCCGAGATGCCGAGAAACTCCAGCACCAGCGGTTCCTTGAGCAGGTCCTTGGGCTGGCTGACGATTTGCCCCTCGCGAGCCAGTCGGCGAATGCCTTCCTTGTCGCGGCTCAGCGCGAGCCGTTCGTACAGCCCGCTGTCAAACTGGCGCTTGAGTTCGTTCAGGTTCCACCCTTGCTCTGCGGCTTCGATCTCGTAAAAGCTGCGCTCGTCGGTGTTCTTGATGCCCAGCAGAAAGACGTAGTGTGTCCAGCTCAGGCGGAACGGGCGCTGGTTTGATGTAGGAGCCAGCAATTGCCCAGTTTCAAACTGGGCAATTCGTGATTCGTCGCCCGCAGCGGCCGGCATCGAGGGAGCCAGGGATTGCCCAGTATCGTGCTGGGCAATCAGCACACGCTCCTGATAGACCAGGAAGAATCGGCGCATGTATTCCAGGTTGCTCTTGGAAAAGCCACGGCCAAATTCGGTCGTCAGCTTCTCGGCCAGCGTCTTCAAAACAGTCTGCCCGTAGCCAGCCCTTGTGGCACCCTGTTGCTCGTGTTCGATGACGTGCCGGCCAATCTCGAAGCAGGTATGCACTTGCACCAGGTCGATGCCGCGCGCAACCACCCGCCGCGAAGCCAAGACAAGATCGCGAATCCGCTCGTAGAGCGCCGCTTCGTTATCGGGCGCGGCGACTTGAGGATGCGTTTGCTTTTTTCGTGTCAAAGCAGCCCCCTGATATTCCCGAGCACCTCCGCGCTCTGGGCATCCAGCGCGGCGATTTCTTCCATGATCTGCTTCGGACTGCGGTGCGAGACCTCTTCGCCGCCGTTCGGATTCTTCACCGAAAGGTCGAAGGTCGCCGGGTCAATGCTCTTGACGTCCACGCTCCAACTCTTGGGCGAGTCGGCAAAGGTCTTTTGCAGTTCGATGAATTCGGCAAGGTCGTCGTCGTTGAGCGGGTTGGTCTTGCCGAGGTTGCGGCCGGGGTCGAGCTGGTAGAACCACGTCTTGCGCGTCGGCGCGCCCTTCTCGAAGAACAGCACGACGGTCTTCACGCCCGCGCCCTGGAAGGTGCCGCCGGGACAGTCGAGCACGGTGTGCAGATTGCAGCTTTCAAGCAGCAGCTTGCGCAGGCTCACCGAGGCGTTGTCGGTGTTGGACAGAAAGGTGTTCTTGATGACGATGCCGCCGCGTCCGCCCGCTTTCAGGATTTTGATGAAGTGCTGGAGGAACAGGAACGCGGTCTCGCCGGTGCGGATGGGGAAGTTCTGCTGCACTTCCTTGCGCTCCTTGCCGCCAAAGGGCGGATTGGCCAGCACCACGTGGTAACGGTCCTTCTCCTGAATGTCGGCAAGGTTTTCGGAGAGCGTATTGGTGTGGATGATGTTCGGCGCTTCGATGCCATGCAGGATCATGTTCATGATCGCGATGACGTAGGCGAGCGACTTTTTCTCCTTGCCGTAGAAGCTGCGGTTCTGCAGCGTGTCGAGGTCTTTGGTGGTGAGGTGTTTTCCTGACCGCAGGTAATCGAACGCCTCGCACAAGAAACCCGCCGAGCCGACCGCGCCGTCGTAAATCTTGTCGCCGATCTTCGGATTAACCACCTGCACGATGGCGCGGATGAGCGGGCGCGGAGTGTAATACTCGCCGCCGTTGCGCCCGGCGTTGCCCATGTTTTTGATCTTGGCTTCATAGAGGTGCGACAGCTCGTGCTTCTCGGTCTGCGAGGCAAAGCGCAGTTCGTCCACGTGGTCGATGATCTCGCGCAGGTTGTAGCCGCTCTGGATTTTGTTTTTGATCTCGCCGAAGATTTCGCCAATCTTGTATTCGATGGTGTTCGGGCCGGTGGCCTTCTGCTTGAAGCCGTGCAGATAGGGAAACAGCTTCAGATTGACGAAGTCGCGCAGGTCATCGCCAGTCATCGCGGCGTTATGGTCGAGCCTGCCGTCCTTGCCCTTCGGTGCGGCCCAGGTTTCCCAGCGATAGGGTTTGTCGAGGATGAAGCTGTATTTCTTGCCATCGAGCTGCGCCTCGATCGCCTTGTCGTGCTCCAGAGCATCAAGGTACTTGAGGAACAGCATCCAGGAACTCTGCTCGGTGTAATCCAGTTCGCTGGTGCAACCCGCGTCTTTCCAGAGGACGTCATCGATGTTTTTGAAGGCTTGTTCGAACATGGGTAGCGTCTTGTCACTCATGCGGGAGTAAGTGCAGCGATGTCATGGCGGTAGGCGACTGCACCGAAGTTGCCGAGAGCGGTCGGCCTGCTTCTGACATACGAGGCCAGTCCTTTGAGGCGACGATAGGTTGCCTCGTCGCGGTCGTAGTCGGCGCCTGCGGCAACCCGGCCCTGAAGCCATTGCGTGAGGATCTTCTGGCCGACGACAGCGGCCAAGCGCGCTGCAATGACGGAGAGGAACTCGAAGGTTGATTCGACAAACTCCGGATCAATGGCGACGACTTTCTCCTTTAGCTGTGGCGCACCGAGACGTGCGGAGTCGTAGGCGATGACGTATCCGGCGTTGTGTGCCACGGAATGTCGAAGTACCCAGAGTCGCTCCAGATCAGGAATTTCTGTACCCTCAATCGGGGACGCCTGAAAGAGGCTGGCGAAACGCTTGTTGACATCTTCCGGGGCGTGCCATCCCATTGTTGGGTGAATCAGTAGAGAGCCTGACGTGGTGGACGCTTGGCGCAACGCCAGCACGCGCGATGTATCAACCTCGATCCACTTCGCTGCCCGTACCTGTTCGTCGTATGTGGTCACTGCGTCGAGTACTCGGGCCACGAAGTCCTTGAGCATGTACTCGAACGAAGCCAGCAATTGACCGTAGATCGCCAAGCTGATTCGATGCCGATGTTTTGACGCAACTCCGTGACGCGCTTGGGAGGTCAGGCGATTATCTGAGAAGTACTTTGCGGCGAGGACAAGAGCTTGTCCTTGTGAGAAGAAAAAGGAGCAGGGGCTTTCGAGCCGCTTTTCCTCGTCACGACGAATATCAGCGGTGCCGTGAGTCCAAGCCTCAGGAATAGGGAATGGCACGGAGTCTCCTCAAGACGAAAGTTAGGCCGCCGTCACAACCTGCACGGCTAACATCGGCGGTCACGACGACGGCTTGCGCAAGCGACCAGAGTGCGCAGCGCGATGGCCGCACTCTCGTCTGCTCGAACGCATCGTTAAGCCGACATGAACTTGCGGTTGAATTCCTCATCGATTCTCCTATGAACGACGGCAAGTATGGCTGCGACCGAGCTTTCGAGCAGCTCGAGACTTTTGGGGGATATGTCCCAACTCGAATCTGAGTGAATATATTTCCCTTCCGAAAACCCCACGTATATTCGGTGCGCCCCCGCCTT
>JBCKPH010000108.1:0-7859 GCA_038901755.1 Burkholderiaceae bacterium
GCCGCCTATCGTCCGCCTCACGGTCGCGGGTCACCAACTTGTCGGCCAGGGCTTCGGCATCGACCTTGCTCGCGCCCTTGTCCGTGAACCGCTCCAGCCGTGTCGTGAAGGTGTCGATCTCTGCCGTGTTCATCGCCGTGCTGTGCGGCCAGCACCAGCGGTCTGCATCATCGCCCTTAGCATCTATCGCTTCGCACTCTGGCGGGATTGCTACAGCTACAGTTGCTACGGTTGCTACAGTTGGTTGGCTTTCAATGCCATGTGTAGCATGAGTAGCAGGTGTAGCAGTAGCAACCTGCTCAAACCAATTGCTGGAAAGCATGTCCGCCAGATTCATGGCGCGATCCCCAACAATGCCGGGTTCACTTGAATCAGCCGCTTCTTGCCGTCCTTGAAGATTCGCGCTCGGCCAAGTTCCTCCAACACGGCCACCGCTGTGTCAACTGCACCCTTGTCCCGAAGTGGCCCGCGCTGTGCTGCGTCGCGGGTTGAAACGCTAGTCACGCCCTCACGCCTACACCAGTTCAAGAGCCAGCCATCCAGCCGGTTGGCCTTGTCGAGTTCCGGCGGCAGCGCGAATTGCCCGAGAAACCTTCGCGCTTCCGATAGGTGCCATGCAGCCACCTTCGCGCCACCACGCATGGACTCGACACCGATCACACCAGCGTCATGTTCAAACACCTGAAACTGCGCCGCGATTCTTGCCGCGTTGTCGGCCACCTTTGCGGCAACGTCTTTCACATCGTGCAGTTCACCGTCTGGCGCCAGCTTGGACTCGATCTCATCGTGGAACGCCACCCAGACGTTGTGTGCTTCGGCTGACAGGGGCAAGATGGTGGTGGTTAGTCTGCCATCATCATCAATGCTCAGACCCTTTTGCAGCAGTTCCGTGATCCGACTGTGAAATACGGCCAAGTGTTTGCCGTCCGACGCAGCAGTGAACTTTCTAGTTCCCATCGTGGATTCCGGCCACGCAATCAGAAACCGCGCCAGGAAGCCCGTGCCGCGTGCCAGTCCCTTGGACTTATCGAAGAACGTCCGCAACGGGACTTCCTGCACTTGCAAGCCCATCGTCAGGCGCACACCCTCCACAGTGAAACTCTCGGTGGTTTTGCGCCCAATCGGGATTGATCCACCGTCCCACAACACATTTAGCAACGCCAGATTGCGGGTAACGGACTCGCTGCCCATGCCGTGTGCGCCGAACACGACTCCGGCTTCGCTGGACAGGACTCCCGCAGACGGCCATTCACGCATCATTGCCCAACTCAAGTTCTCCGGCGTGTCGTCGCCACGGATCAGCTTTGGCACCCGCACGATCTTGGGTTTGTCCTGCTCCAACTGGCGCATGTCGGCTTCATGTGCCGCCGTGGATTCGCCGTTTTTCATGGCCTTCTTCACCGCCTCCGCGATACCCGCCTTCTTTGCATCCCAAACCGTCAAATCGGCCTTGTAGTTCTCAAGCTGCGGCTTCAAGGCTTCAGATTTCTCGCGTTGATGGGTTTCGATGGCCTGCTTGAAATAGCCGTCACAAGTGGTTTTTCGCTCACCACTTTCGGCGATGGACAACATGAACAGCGAACACGGCCCCTTCAGGCCCGGTGCCCTTTCCACGTCATACAGGCCCTGTATCGCAACTGACATCGCGGATAGTGCCGACGACGCCACCAGCGCAACCGGAGCCTTCACGAATCCGACGACTTCTTCGACGGCTTTGAGCACCGTTTTCGGCAAAGCATCCAGCGGATACGGCAATGGCGCGTGAAATGCTGATAGCGGTTCCGGCTCCGGCCAACTGTGCAAATTTGCATCTGCGCAAGGCTTGGCCGCGTCGATGCAGCGCCGCACCGCATCGGCACCGGAGAGCTTGCACAAGTCGTTGAAGTCCTTGTCCTTGTCGCCACGTCCCGCCGGAAACTCCGGCACTGCCAACAACCCGCCCACTGCTTGCGCCGCTGCCGTTGCCTTTGTCAAACCCGGATTGCCGGCCGTCCGGTAGTCATCGTCAGCGGCCAGGATCAACTGCATGTCCGGGTACTTTGCGCGCAACGCCAAGGCCACCGGCAATAGGTTCACCGCAGTGAATGCCGCCGCCACGGCGTCCCCGGTAGCCTCGTGGATGCTGGCGCAAGTCGCGTAACCCTCGCCAATGATTAGCTTTCCGTTCGGCTTGCCGATCGAGTGATAACAGCCTTTTACCCTGCCACCATCGAAAAACCGCTTGTCACCCTCCGGCGTGATGGTTTGCAGACTGTGCAAGGTTCCAGCCGTGTCGCGCATGGGAATCAGCAGGTTGTCGCCTTCGATCTTGATGCCATGCGCGTGGACGCCTTTGGTTGTCTGGTACTGGTGACTGGTGCAGGTAGCCGCAGCCTTGAACCGTTTTGAGGCCTCTACAGCCGCCGCCGCATTTCGCTGCACCTGCTCACTGTCGCGCTGCGCTTTCATGGCATGTACGCGGTGCTGGTGCGCCTCCCGCTCGCTCTGCGTCATGTCGGATTGCACCTTACCGCACCAGTTGACGGTAGGCACGTTACGCCAGCACCCGAATGATCCAGCAGGCACGCCGTCCAGATGCAACACGTACCACCCGGAATCGTCACTTCGCTTGCCGTTGGTGCTGAATCTGTGGATAGCGCCGTCAGCGTTGATCGTGTCCGGTGGTGGCAGTCCCGCCGACCCAATGGCCTGCCTGAATTGTTCGATCACGTCATTCATGGCGGCCCCCAATCTGTGCCAGGAAGCGCCGTGCATCGTCCAGGGTGGGCAGGTAGCGCACCTGCCCCCAGCGGTCGGGGTAGAAGCTTTGGTTTGGGTTGGGATTTCATTTGCATGCTCCCAACTTTGTTGGACAGCGCGATGCGGTCCTGGATCCACTGTTCGATGCCCGATTCAAGCCAGCCTACGGCGCGAGGGCCAAGTGAAATAGCGGGAGGGAAGGTGCCCGCTTTGATGCCGCTGTATATCCCGCTGCGGGACACGCCGGTCCGGATTTTGACCGCTGGCAGTTTGAGAACGGTGTGGTACATGTTGAAACCTTTTAGGTTTTTGTTGAACATGTCCGTTCAGTTTAAGAAGGGATTCCGCTAAAGGGCCCCTTTCTCGAAAATCACCGCAAAGCTACTTACTGTGGCCTCGGCCACCCTTTTTGCCGTGAATACTTCCACTTCTTGAGTGGGCGTCTGCCTTGTCCTTATAAGGTTGCAAACTATCAATGGTGGTCTGCATTTGCCGGTTTTCTTCTCTGAGTTTGTTCAACTCCAAGTAGGCACTTTTCAAGGCATCTTGGCAGGCATCCAGTGAGACTGGCAAAGAATATCCAAATCCCAGGACTTGCATTGGCTGTAGTGTGAGTGACGCATTCCCAGTGTTGAAAGCAGGAATTCCCTCAAATGCCCCGGCTAGTTTCGTCTTTGTAAGCGCCCACGCCGTCAAGTCGCCGAAGCGAAAGCGGCCATGTGAAGATTTGAGCTTTCCACTCTGCAGCGCAGTATCTAATTGCTGTCCGATCTTCCCTCGCTGCTGCCGAATGGAGTCATAGTTCGACCTCGACCTCTCTGCGATAAAACGTGTTGCAAACTTGCGGTCAACGAGGTCATGAGGATCAGGTATTTCAAGGGGACCTTTTGGCACCTTCGAAGCCCATGGTGGTTTGTTGTCCGTCCGTCCCACCCTTCATCCTTTTGAGGTAGTGCTGACGCGGTCAATCATTCTGCGCCAAGCATGCGACCCACCGCCGAGACAAACCCGGCAGGCGTGGTGATCTGAATGCCCTTCCATATCCCAAGTGTCAGCAAGTCGGCATCGTTCGACACAATGGTGGCTGCATTGCACGCCAAAGCCAGCGCCAGAAACTTGTTGTCTTTGGGGTCGCGGCAGGCGCCAGCGGCAGCTTGCTCGCTTGCCGCATCTGGTTCCCACAAGCGTGACCGCTGCGTCACCAAAGCCAAAAAGTCCAGGCGGGTTTGCA
The DNA here is from genome assembly GCA_038901755.1 of Burkholderiaceae bacterium. Taxonomy (GTDB): domain Bacteria; phylum Pseudomonadota; class Gammaproteobacteria; order Burkholderiales; family Burkholderiaceae_C; genus JBCKPE01. Next base: position 3,971 of record JBCKPH010000108.1, read on the forward strand.
ATGGCGCGTAACGGTCGAACTCGGGCCGATTGATCACTTCTTGCAGTTCATCCAGCGTCGCTTGGCTGACGCATAGCTCGAAGCCCTTGACCGCCACCAGAAATGCTTGTCGGGGCGTTGATGTCGGACGCAGCACCGCACCGATCAAGGTACTGGTGTCAATCACCACCCGTACCAATTCGCTCATCGGGACTCGTGTACCAGCTTGACGATGTCGGCGTCGGTCAACTCTCTAGCGGCGGGTGTCAGGGTGCTATCGGCCTTGGCAAAAAAGGCATCAAATGCCTCCACCGCGCTGGTGCGCTTGCTGCGGATTTGCTGCAACTCCAGCATATCTTGCGGCGACACGATAAACGCTGCCGTGCGCCCATGGCGTGTGATGGTCACAGGCTCGCGCTGCACGGTATCGAGCAACTGCCCAAAACGGTTTTGCGCCTCTGCTGACGTGACGGTGATCATGGCTGAACTCCTGAAGTTAGCTATGTTGTACAGTTTAGCAAGAATTGGGATTCCTAGCAGGTCCATTGGGCGGGGGACTGCTAAAGCGAAAGCCGGGCTAACGCCGTTCGGGCGTGTTCTCTGGTCAGGTGTCCGTAATGCAATTCGATCATTTTCAGGGACGTGCCGCTCAACTGCGCCACGGTCAGCGTGTCCAGGCCGGAGTGAATCAGGTCGGTGATAACGCTATGGCGCATGGTGTACAGCGTCACTGCGCTGGGCAGCATCGCCTTTTCCACGGCATCCCGAATCGGGTATTTCCAGGCATCTTTGTCCCATGCCTTGCCATTGCTGCGCGAAAGCAGGGGAGCGCCGGGCAGCTTGCCCTCGCACTGTGCTGCAAAGAAAGCCGCAGTCGAGTCGGGGAGCATGATTTTGCGGTCTTGCCCGGCCTTGTCTTTGCCGATACTGATGGTCTTGAGCCGCTTGTCGTAGCTGGCTACCGTCAGCGCCGCCATAGCACCGGGGCGCAGGGGCAACAGAGACATGCCGCGCAGCAGGTTTGCCAAGTCGGCTGGCGCATGGCCTGTCAACTTGCGACGCTGCTCGGTGTCGAGGTACGCGTCCTTTTTCTGGTCAGCGTTTTTGATGGGCACCAGCTTGCTGATCCACGCAAAGTTGCTGGTCACAAGCCCGTCTTTGAATGCCAGATTGAGCGCTGCCCTGAAACAGGTCATATCCCGATTGAGGGAACTGTCAGAGCGCTGCTCACCGCGCCGTGCGCCGCTGGTGGTGGGCCGGTTGCGAAGTGCCTTGCGCCAGGCCTCGATGTGGGCGGGGGTGATCTTGGCCAGCTCGGTTGCGGCCAGCTTCTTGTTGTCCAGCACATAGCTGTTGAATCGGTCTTGCGCGTCCTTGGCCGCCCGATCACCGTTGGACTCGCGCTGGTGTTCAACATACTTGGCGCACGCGTCGCGGACCGTCACCACTTCGACGCTGCCGCCTTTGCCCAGGTGCTCAAACCACGCCTGTGCCGCCTTTTTGGCCGCGTCATATCGTTGGTGGTTGGGTAGCACTGAAAACTCGCCAAGCCCCTTGTAAACCTGTTTGGCGGGGCTTTGGGCGTCATCCAGATAGCGGGCTGACCAGTTGCCGTCGCTGGATGCTGTCATTTTGCGACAACCCAGGTAGCAACCAGTCATCAGCTTCTGCCAGTAAGGATCGCGCCGGGGCTTGAGCTTGTCTCGCTCGGTGACTTTTGAAAAAGTAGCCATATCGCACCGTCCTGACCATGGTATGAAAAAAGTATGAAAAACCTACTTGGTAGATTATGGACGTTGTGGGACTAATTGTCTATAGCTACAGAGTGAAACTGACGTTTCAGGAAGTCCAGGAAAGTACCAATTCCCTTCCTTGACATGGTGGGGGTCGATGGTTCGAGTCCATTCGCGCCTACCAGAGTCCCCAAGCGTCGTGCGGCGCGGGAACATTTCCCACCGGCTATCTAAAATGTGCTGCAATGCGGCATGGGCCCGGCCGCACGACAGTCACAGGAGACCCCATTTGCAGAAACAACCCGAGGCTGGCGCCGGCATTCAGCGGCGCGTCATCAAGAAATATCCAAATCGCAGGCTTTATGACACGGCGTCGTCGAATTACGTCACCTTGGCCGCCGTCAAGCAGTTGGTTGTCCAGGGTGAGCCGCTGGTGGTGCGCGACGCCAAGACCGGCGAGGACCTGACCCGGTCCATCTTGATGCAGATCATCCTCGAGGAGGAGGCTGGCAGCTCGCCCATGTTCAGTGAACAGGTGCTCGCCAGTTTCATCCGGCTCTACGGGCAGGCGATGCAGGGCTACATGGGGCCCTATCTTGAGCGCAATATCGAGGCCTTTGCCGAGATGCAGGCCAAGATGATGGAGCAGGCGCGCGGCATGAGTCCGGAGTCCTGGGCCCAGTTCATGAGCATGAAGGCGCCAGCGATGCAAGGCATGCTGGGCAGCTACATCGAGCAGTCGAACAAGATGTTCGCGCAGATGCAGGATCAAATGCAGAAGCAGAGCGAGCAGATGTTCGGCGCGATGGGCGCCAAACGGTGAGTGCAGCGGTCAGCCTGGACGACGAGCGGTTGTCCGTGACGGCAGCGCGCCAGGTGGCCGCAGGATTCAGGCCAACGGTCGGTTTTGTGAGTTTGGGTTGCCCGAAGGCCCTGACTGACTCCGAGCTGATCCTGACGCAACTGAGCGCGGAGGGCTACCAGACGTCCAAGTCCTACGCCGGCGCGGACCTGGTCATTGTCAACACCTGTGGTTTCATCGATGCCGCCGTGCAGGAAAGCCTGGATGCCATAGGCGAGGCGCTGGCCTCGAATGGCCGCGTCATCGTCACCGGTTGCCTCGGCGCAAAGGCCGCCGCCTCGGGTGAGAACCTGGTGCGGCAGTTCCATCCGAAGGTGCTTGCTGTCACGGGCCCGCACGCCATGCAGGAGGTGATGGACGCCGTGCACCAGCACCTGCCGAAGCCGCACGACCCTTTTCTTGACCTGATCCCCAACTCATTTGGCGTGGCCGGCATCAAGTTGACGCCCAGGCATTACGCTTACTTGAAAATCAGCGAAGGCTGCAACCATCGTTGCACCTTCTGCATCATCCCCTCAATACGGGGTGACCTGGTGTCGCGTCCAGTGGACGCGGTGCTGCGCGAGGCCCAGGCGTTGTTTGAAGGCGGCGTGAAGGAATTGCTGGTGGTGAGCCAGGACACCTCGGCCTATGGCGTTGATGTCAAGTACCGAACCGGCTTCTGGAACGGCAGGCCGCTGAAAACGCGCATGCTCGATTTGGTCCAGGCTTTGGGGGAACTGGCCATGCCCTACGGCGCCTGGGTGCGGCTGCACTACGTCTACCCCTACCCGCATGTTGACGCGATCCTGCCGCTGATGGCGCAGGGTCTGGTGCTGCCCTACCTCGACGTGCCATTCCAGCACAGCGACCCTGCTGTGCTGAAACGCATGAAGCGGCCCGCCAGCGGCGAGAGGAACCTTGAGCGTATCCAGAAGTGGCGCGAGCTCTGCCCGGAGCTGGTGATCCGCAGCACGTTCATCGCCGGTTTTCCGGGCGAGACCGAAGCGCAGTTCGAGAACCTGCTGACGTTCCTGCGCGAGGCGCAGATCGATCGGGCCGGCTGTTTCGCCTATTCGGCCGTGGCCGGGGCGGCGGCGAATGAACTCGACGGCATGCTGCCGCAGTCGCTGCGCGAGGAGCGCCTGGCGCGCTTCATGGCGGTGGCCGAGGAGGTTTCGGCGGTGCGCTTGCAACGGCGCATTGGCGCCACCATGCAGGTGCTGGTCGATTCAGCGCCGGCGCTGGGCCGGCGCGGCGCATTGGGCCGGTCCTATGCCGATGCGCCTGGCATCGACGGCAGCGTCGAGTTGCTGCCACCGCGGAAAATCAGCAA
>JBCKPH010000109.1:0-7822 GCA_038901755.1 Burkholderiaceae bacterium
TGTGTCCGCCTTGAAATACAACCTGTCGTCAACAATGATGGCAAAGATACAACTGTTTTGATAGATGCCGTAGCCGCCAAACATCGCACGTACCTTGAGCCCGTCGACAAATGACATTTGTTCGGTGACCAGCTCAACGAAACCACTGCGCCGCGACATGGCCATATCACTCTATCGGTAACTCATGGAATTCCCGCTATTCCACGGTAAGACAGAAAAGGTCCATGCCCACGGGATTTTCCTTGCCAAATGAGACAAAGGCGACAGGCTCACGACGACCGCTGTTCGGGGACTTTCGGCCATTTGGCGTAGGCAAACACCCATAGCATGACAATGTTCAGGAGCGGAACAATGCCGAGCAACACCCACCATGGGGAGAAGCCAGCTCGCGCGACAGCGCGCGAAAAGAACCAGAGTGGCAGCAGCACAAGCAGGAACATGATCCCCGGCCCGAATGACGGAAAACCCATCACAGCCCCCCGGAACTGCGGTTCTTCAGACTCGGCCACTGCGCAAAGCCCAGGACCGCCGCGACGATCAGGAAGCCGAGCCAGGGAATGACAACGACCAGCGACAGCGCCGGGTTAAACCCGGCGCGGCCGCAGATGCGCCAAAGCGGCACGACGACCAGCACGGCCACGATCAAACTACCAGCGATATGTCCCATGAAGCCTCCGTTCCAGGACCGGGCAAGCGAGTCACCCTTGATGATATCCACGGTGCGACGCGCGGCCGTGTCGACAGCGCGTGGAATCCGTCGCAAAGCTTGCGCACATTCTTCGAGTTGGGATTCGGAGCAACCGCACGACATCGTCAAGGCGCATCGAGTTCGAAGCGTAGCTCACCACTTGGCGTCGTGCTTCGATATTGCCAGCCGGCACGCTCATAGAAACCTTGTGCACGGGTTTGCGAATCGGTGCTCAGCCATAGCCGCTTCAGCCCTTGCGCCCATATTCGGGGTTCTCCCGGCATGCGCAACAGGTGTTGCCATTTCTCAATCTTCCATTTCAGTTCATGGCGCAACCTGCCCGCGAAACAGCCAGACGCGGCTCGTTTCGTTCGGCTTGAAAGTGCTGTTGACCACAGCGATCGCTCCCATGCCGTTGACGGCGAGTTGCCTCATCAGCAGTCCCTGCTGGCTGCCGTTAAAGCCGAGCTCAGGATCGGCGCTGCCCGGAACGACCGAGGGTGATGCAAAGGTCCGCCCACCGTCGTTCGAATAGGAAAACCCGAGTCCAAGTGGACGAGCTGCGCGGTCGGGAAAGAGATGCCAGAGTACATGAACCTTGTTCCTGTGGTCGACACTCAATGCTGGGAAATGCCTGCTCTGCAACGCCGATTGCGGGCTTGAAATGCTCCTCGGCTCCTCGAACACTGCCCCCGCATCATGCGACCGGGTGTAACGGATGTGATAGCGCCCGAACAGGCCGGCAGCACTTTCCGCGTAAACCACATGAAGGACCCCGTCTGGGCCCAGCGCGATTTTCGGCGCGTCGGAATGCCCGTTGGTCTTGACGACGGTTCGCGACATGCCAAACGACCGGCCATCATCGCCCGACTTGGCGAGATGGATGTCCGCCGCCGGGTCTTCTCCGACCGTCCACGCAAGATAGACGGCGCCCCCAACCCCCACGGCCAGCGCGGGTCCGCGCGCGGGCTTCGCTCCGTCGCCACCAGCAATGCGCGTCGGTTCGAGGAAGGTCTCGCCCCGATCTGTAGAACGACGCAGCCACAGCGTCCCTTCGTACTCCGTCCACGCGACGTAGAGATTGCCTTGAGGCCCGATGGCCAGATCCAGACTTCCGTTGTCCCAGTAGCGTGAGTCCAGCCGTCCCTTGCCATCACCGGCGCTGCTGTTCGAAAGATTGAGTGGCGTGCGGAAAGTCTTGCCGCCATCGGTCGACCGTGCGAAGAAGATTTCCCCGCCATGGGAACCCCCGGAAAAGACGATCTCCTGCCAGAGGACATACACCTCGCTCGCGTCCCTGCCCGAGATCACCAGCCGCGGCAGCCAGGAGAGAACTTGCGGGCTGCGAGAAACATTGACCGGCGTGGCAAGACGCTGTTTTCCGTCCGGCCCATAGCTCTGGAAAAAGACGTCCTTGCGCGACTGATCGACCCAGGCGACCCCGACAAATCCCTTGGCGTCAATGGCGACGGTCGCGTCGTCGACGTAGTCGTACTGCGACTCGTTCATGCGCCAGGGACCTTGATACCCACCACCAGCGGCCACTTCAATTTTCTCGCGCCATGTCAGCGCCGTCGGCTGCGTCTCCTGCTTCAAAGTCGACGATGCTGCTTCGCTGCAAGCGCCGATCACGGCAGCAAGCGCGATGGCAAGGAACAGCTTCCCCTTCGACAATGCTCCTGGACGACAGGTCATGGGTCAATCCACCCTTTGAGGAGCCTTGCAATCTGCTGGTGCAGAACCGGTCGCGAGCCAAGGGGTAGGTGCCCGGCGCCAAGAGTGCATGCCCTGACTTCGGCGCAGAGCGCGGCGCCTTCGGCCGAGCAGGCAACGATTCCGATATGGAGCGTCATGAGGAGTGGGCTCAAGAATCAGCGACGATGCTTTGCAAGCATTCTCGCGATGAACGACGACCAGACCTCGTTGGGCTGCCACAGCTCATGCATCATTTCAAACGCAGCGTCCACGGTCCATTGCTGCTTGATGACCCGGTACAGGCCGAGAAAAGCAGAAACGCGGATGTTGGCCGCGCAGTGAATCCAGAGCAGCTTGTCCTGATGCGCTTCCATGGCCGCAAAGAACGCCAGCAGATCGGCTTCTGTCGGCGCGGCGAACTGCACTGGAATGTGGACATAAGAAAGCCCGAGCGACTGAACCGTGCCGGGTTCGTCGGGTAGCGAGTAGCGCGGGTCGTCGTGCAGGGCCAGGTTGATGACCGTCTTGTAGCCCGCTGCGGCAATGCTCTGAAACTGCGCAACGGTCGGTTGACCCGATGTGCCAAGCATGTCGTTCACGACCCGGTAGTTATGGATGCTCGATAGTTCGGACTTGGTCATAGGGTAAGTGGCTCATTGTCTGGTTCAGGGGCGCCGCGCAGCTTCGGCCGCATCCTCGACCACCCCCTGGGCGATCAGACTGTCGATTTCGGCCTGGCTGAAGTCGTGCTCCAGCAGCAGTTCGCGCGTGTGCTGGCCCAGCAGCGGCGCGGGCAGCGTCACTTGCGCGGGCGTGGCGGAGAAATGGATGGGACACCCAATAGCGCGCGTCACCCCGGCCTGTGGATGCTGCAGCTCCACCACCATGCCACGCGCCAATGTCTGCGGGTGGCTGAGAGCCTCGCCCACGCTGTGCACCGGACCGGCCGGAACGCCGGCCTGGTCGAATGCGCTCTGCCACTCAGCCCGTGAGCGTGTCCGCAACACGGCGTTCATGAGTTCGGCCAGTTCGCCGCAATGCGCCAGACGAGCGCTGTTGCTGGCAAAGCGCGGGTCGGTGCGCCACTCGGGGTGGCCCAGCACATCAGCGATGCGTTCCCAGTTGGCCTGGTTCGCCCCGCCGATGTTGATCCAGCCGTCGCTGGCCTGAAACGCCTGGTACGGCGCCATCAGGATATGGGCCGAACCGGTCGGCGCGGGCGAGCGCCCGGTGGCAAACCAGACGGCCGCATGCCAGTACAACTGCTGCAGCGCTGCGTCGCTGAGCGAGGTGTCAACGATCTGCCCCTGGCCGGTCTTCAGCTTGTGCACATAGGCCGCGAGGATGCCCACGGCCGCCAGGATGCCGGCGTTCATGTCCGACACCGCATTGCCGTTCTTGACCGGCGCCCGGCCCGGCTCGCCCGTGATCGACATCAACCCGGCAAAGCCTTGCGCGATCAGGTCGAAGCCGCCCTTATTGGCATAGGGGCCGGTACGCCCATAGCCGCTGATGGCGCAGTAGATCAGCCCGGGGTTGGCCGCAGACAGCACGGCGTAGCCCAGGTTGAGTTTCTCCATCGTTCCACCGCGAAAGTTCTCCAGCAGCACGTCGGCCTTTTGCACCATGCGCAGCAGCAGCGCACGGCCTGGTTCGAGCTTCAAGTTAACCGCGATGCCGCGCTTGTTGCGGTTCATCATCATGAACGGGGCCGAGACGCCATTGACGAGCGGGTCACGGTAGTCGCGCGCGTCGTCGCCGCCGGGCAGCTTCTCGACCTTGATGACATCGGCGCCCATGTCGGCCAGCAGCATGCCGCAGGTCGGGCCGGCCATGATCTGAGTCAATTCAAGCACACGCAGGCCGGCCAGCGGGCCGCTGCGCGGCGCAGCGGAGTTCATCAGTTTCCTTTCCAGACCGGGCTGCGCTTGGCGACAAAGGCGCTCACCCCTTCGCGGAAGTCGTTGCTGCCGTAGACGCGACGGATCAAGTCCTCAGCGTCGGGCAGGTTATGCGCGGTGATGCGACGCAACCCCTCCTTGCTGACCGCCTGCGTCAGCGGCGCCAGCGCAGCCAGGTGTTCGCAGAGTCGAGCGGCCACAGCGTCGAGTTCGGCTGGGGCACATGTTTCATGGAGAAATCCGCAGGCCAGCGCCTCTTCGGCGCCAAGCATCTCCGCCAGCAACAGCATGCGCTTGACGCGCTGCAGGCCGAACGCTGCGCTCAATCGCGCCAGGTTGGCGACTGACAGGCAGTTGCCCAGCGTCCTGGCAATCGGCACGCCAAATCGCGCTGTCGTGGTGGCGACGCGAAAGTCGCAGGCCGTGGCGATGGCCAGGCCTCCGCCCACGGCCCAGCCTTCGACCAGCGCCACGGTGGGCATCGGCAGGCCTTCAAGCAATGAAATGCAGGCGTCGATCTGGCGCTCGTAGGCCACACCGGCCTCGGCGTCAAAGCCCTTGAACTGCTCGATGTCCGTGCCGGCGACGAAGGCCTCGCCGCCGCTGCCACGAAAGCTGACGACCCGCACCTGGGGCTCGGACTGCAACTGCCGACAGATCGCCATCAGCCGTTGGTACATGGCCCAGGTCATCGCATTGCGCGCCAGCGGGCGGTCGAACCGCACCGTGGCGACGCCGGCCTCAATACTCAGGTGCACCTGCCCGGGGTCGTGCATCTCAGCTACTGGCCGTGATCTTGGCATTTTGCTAACCGGCGATCCATGAGCTTTCTTCACGCCGCCCCGCCTCAAAGATCGAGCACCGAATCCAGCCCACGATGGACGCCAACGAGGGTGGAGACCTTCCGAATGGCGAGCAAAGCCCCATCGACATAGGGGCGTGCGGTGTTTCCCGCGTCATGCCGCATCGTCAGCCTTTGATCCGGCATTCCGAAGATGATCTCGGCGCCGATCACGTAGCCGGGCAGGCGAATCGAGTGAACCTGGGAGCCGGAAACGGTGGCGCCCCGGGTCTCGCGCGGGCCGACCATCCGCTCCAGCGGAATCGTAGGCTCAGGCTTGCGCACTTTCGACAAGCGAAAAGCAAGTTCGCGAACAGTTCCGCTGGGTGCGTCGACCTTGCCGTCGTGCGCGTAGTCGATGATCTCCCACTGCGGGATGAGTTTGGCGGCAGCTTCGGCAAACTTCTGCAGCAGCACGACAGTCAGCGCAAAGTTGCCGCAGGCAAGGACGCCAAGGCCCTGCTTGTGCGCCAGCACGTCGATCTCCGCAAAATCATTCTCGGTGAGACCCGAGGTTCCCACCACGACATGCGCGCCGTGTTCGAGCGCGGCCAGAATGTTGCTCTTGGCGCTGTCCGGCTTGGTGTACTCGACAAAGACGTCGCAGGGATGGGCCAGCGCCTCGGCCGCCGATGGGTAAATACGAGCGGTGAGGAGCGGTTCGCTCAGCACCTCGCCCAGCACAAGCCCGGCCTGCTTGCGCGCGACCGCCGCAACGAGCGTGAGGTCCGCGGTTTTCGCAATCCCCCGTGCAAGCTCGGATCCAGCCCAACCGGTTGCGCCTGCCAAACAAACTTTGACTGCCATCATGTCTCCTTTGGCGCATGTTAAGTCCGCCCGAGCACTACTTGCCGGCGCAGCAGTCCTCGACCCATGCCGCGTACGGCTCAAAGACGTGCTCCAGCGGCACGGCATGGATGGCAGGGAGTTCGTACTTGTGCAACTCGCGGATGGCGGCTTCGACCGCCTGGTACCGGGCCTCGGTGGTCTTGAACAGGATGCGGAACTCCGGCTCGTTCTGCACCGCGCCCTGCCACGAATAGAAACTCTCGATCGTGGAAATCTGGGCGCAGGCAACGAGCTTTCGCTCAACCAGAGCTCGGGCCATCGTTCGTGCATCCGCCTCGGTGGCGACGGTGGTGTAGACGGCGATGAGCTTCATGGCTGCCTGCACGCTCGATTTGTCATCCGTTTCGTCTTGCCGGCAAACTCTCCCACCCACATTGCGCGTCGCAGCCGAAGAACGGCCAAGTGCAGACTACGCGGTCTGCGACATGGTCAAACGTCGACAGTCACGCGCAAGAAGGTTGCGGGAATGGAGGTGGCGTCGTTGCGCGAGCTCTGGTTCTGGCTGTTGAACAGATCCTCCAGCTCCTTGACCAGATCGGCGGCTCGACCATTCTTTTCTGCGGCTTCAAACGCATTCATGGTCGGCCCGTAGAAATTTCTGAAGACAGCAACGAGACCGGAAGGCGCGTCGGGAAAATTGAAGGTGAACGTGTCTCGGGCGAAAGAAATCTTCGCTGCTGGAACCCCGGCACCCGCAAATCGCTCGATCACGTTGCTCTCGACCCCCCAGGTCATCGGGCTTACGAAGCCCTCCGGGGGTGGCGGCGTGTATGAACCACTGATTTTCAGAATCTGCGCGACCAAGGTCGGGTCATTGGGAATCCAGTTCCCCATGGTGATGCGACCTCCGGGCCGGGTCACCCGCACCATCTCCTTCGCCACGTCAAACGGCCTTGGCGCAAACATCGCGCCAAAGATAGTCACGACGCGGTCAAACGTTCGATCTTGCAGCCCGTCCAAATTGGACGCATCGCCCTCCTGAAACTTGCAGTTCGCGAGGCCCAGGTCCTTTGCGCGTCGGTTCCCGGCTTCGACAAGATTGCTTGCGATATCCACGCCCAGCACGTCAGCGCCAAGTTTCGCCGCAGGTATGGCCGTGGTTCCATCGCCGCATCCAAGATCCAGGACCTTCAGCCCTTTTGTGATCCCGAGTCCCGCGACGAGAGCCTCTCCGCTCTCTCTCATGCTCTGCGCGATGCGGGTAAAGTCGCCTTTTTCCCAAAGTGCCTTGTTAGGATTCATTCGAACGCTCCTTCTGCAGTGGTTGGTTGATGGGTGCTGTCACAAGTATTCTCGCCTGACGTGGCCACAGGCGCAAGCCGCTCGCGGCGCGTCGCCCCGGGCGCCGTTGCCTGGCGCCTCGCGCGTCAGAACTTGATCCCGAAAGCGCCGAGCAGCGTCAGCACGCCACCGACGAACAGCACGGTGAAGGTCGCGCTTGCTCCGACCAGGCGGCCGCGGCTGATGCCGGTCGATTTGCCGAGGCCGGCCGCATGGACAACCCGCGCGACAACAAGCACAACACCGAGCGCGCGCACGATCCAGAGACTGAATCCCGACTGCTGCACCGCATAGAGAAGAATCAGCGCCATCGGAACGTACTCAGCGAAATTCCCTTGCACGCGGATGCGCCGCAGCATCTCCTCGTTGCCGCCGTCGCCGACGTTGACCTTGAACTCGACCCGCCCCTGAACGACGCGGACCGAAAGGAAAAGCAGCAAGAGGCCGCAGAGCGCGGCGTAAAGAAAGACGGGTTGAGTCATGATGGATCTCCTCGTTCAGTGGTGTGAACGTAATCGAAGAAAACGATTCGCCAGCGCATGATTTTCGGAAATGGAGCAGCGATCG
>JBCKPH010000110.1:0-7617 GCA_038901755.1 Burkholderiaceae bacterium
GTTTACCGACGTTGTACTGGCCGCCGGCTGCAAGCTGAGCATGGATGGACGCGGTGCCTGGCGAGACAACGTCTTCGTCGAGCGCCTGTGGCGCAGCGTGAAGTACGAGCGGGTGTACCTGCACGCCTACGACAGCGTGAGCGCGGCCCGGGCCGACATCGCCCAGTACATGGACTGGTTCAACAATGAAAGGCCGCATTCAAGCCTGGAGCGCCTCACGCCGGATGAAGCGTACTTCGCCGGGCAGTTGTCGCTGGTCGCGTAAGATGAAATCCCTGGTGCGCCCCGAGTTGCCCACCGCGTCGGCCGGTTCGTCGCAAGCGCCGACCGCCGCCGTGGACAACTCTGCACCGTTTGCAACCCGCCCGCAGTCCACTTATAAATCGGGGGATGTTGTTCAAACAAGCGGAGCCACTTCTGTTATCTTGCTTGACCAAAGCAAGGATGCCGGGCAGCGTGGCCATCGTCGACAGCACAGGACTGAAGGTTTACGGCAAAGACGAATGGCACCAGGAAAAGTACGCCGTCCCAGCACGGCGCACCTGGCGAAAATTGCATCTGGCGATTGATGAACATCATCATGTTCTCGCCTGCGAGCTCACCACGCCTGAGGTGGGTGACCCCAGCGCAATAGGTAATCTGCCTGCGCAAATCACCACCCCGTTCGATGCCTTCATCGGTGATGGCGCCTACGATGGCGAACCAGTTTCACAGGCGGTGCTGGCGCATCAACCCGATGCAAAAGTTGTCATCCCACCCCACAAGACGGCAGTTCCGTCTTTGACCGGTGACACCCAGCGCGATCAACATATCAAAGTGATTGCAGAAAAGGGACGCATCACTTGGCAACGCGAAAGCGGCTACAACCTGCGCAGTTATGTGGAGCTTGCGATGCAAAGGTACAAGCGCATCTTCGGCAACACGATGAAAGCGCGCGCCTTGCCTCAGCAAAAAACTGAGGCATGGATCAGTGCGTCTGCACTGAACATGATGACAAATCTGGGAATGCCAATCTCAGTGAAAGTCTGAAATTTCGTGGGAAATGGAGCGCTTTCCCTCATTTCCGATTTATTCAACAACGCCCATCCGCATTGGTTGGAGCTGCTGGGTTTCAAGCGGTTTCAGCAAACCTGATGGTGTAGCTGAAGAGCCAAACGCCGCCTCTTCAGACCAACATTGCGAAGTCATATTGGGCCCATTTTGGGGCCGCAATTCATTCGCCTGTGTTACCCAAAAACAGCACTTTTTGAACCACGCCGAAAAATACAACTCAGCCTGACGTCGGGTTGGCACTCAATTGCGCCCACGGTCTTAATTTAGCATCGTGCATGCTCCACGCATTGATGTCGTCCGCAAAACGGCGAGTCATGTCGATGTCATCCCAGCCGTTGAGCAAACGGATGCGCCAAACAGGGTCGACTTTGAAGTTAAATTCTTGTGTGCCCACGCAGATCCTGCACGAATCTAGGTCAATCTCGGCCTCGATTCCTCCACGCTCCAACAACGCCATTAACGCTTCCGTATGTGACTCATCGATACACGCTGGAAGCAGTCCATTGTTTACTGCATTTGCTGCGAAGATATCGCCGTGAGAGGGCGCGACAACACAGCGGACGCCTGCGTCAACTAGCGCATATACCGCCGCTTCTCGGGAGGACCCGCTTCCGAAGTTGCGACGTGCCACAATGATTCCTGCTCCTTGGTTAATCGACTTATTCAACGGGAACTGCGGATCCAACTTCCCCTCCGCGCTACGTCTCACGTCATGAAATAGGTAAGGCGAGTAGCCATCAGGCGCCGTACGTGGCTCTTTCATGAATCGTGCAGGAAACACTTGATCCGTGTCTATGTTGATCTGCGGCAGCGCGCAGGCCACCGATCTCAGCCGGACAAAAGGGTCCATCACACATTCCCCAACATCAGTTGACGCACGTCGACCAGCCGTCCAGCCACGGCTGCGGCTGCCACCATGGCAGGCGACATGAGATGCGTCCGTGAGCCTTTTCCTTGTCGACCCTTAAAATTTCGGTTCGTAGTAGAGGCACAGCGCTGGCCAGCTTCAAGCATGTCACCATTCATTGCGACACACATGGAGCAGCCGGATCCGCCCCACTCAAGACCCGCTGCGGTGAACACTCGATCCAGCCCCTCCTGTTCGGCTTGAATTTTCACCTGTGTCGAGCCGGGCGATACCAAGCCTGGTACTTTGCTCTTCCGGCCAGACAGAACTGCTGCAGCCGCGCGGAGATCTTCAATGCGACCGTTGGTGCACGAGCCGATGAAGACCCGGTCAATGGAAATGTCTGTAATACGCATGCCCGCTGACAGCCCCATATAGTGGATTGCGTCACGCACATGTTCGGCTTTTGACAGGTTGGTCAAACGAGCGGGGTCCGGGACTGAAGCGGTCACAGGCAAAGCGTCTTCAGGAGTTGTGCCCCACGTGACTGTCGGCACGATGTCTGAGGCCTTCAGAAAAATTTCCCGATCAAATGGCGCATCGCGATGGCTGGCGAGCGCCAGCCACTGTTCGGCCGCGCGGTCAAATTCCACGCCTTTAGGCGCAAACGGACGACCTTGCACATATTTCAGTGTGCTCTCGTCGGGCGCGATCATCCCGCAGCGAGCCCCGCATTCAATAGACATATTGCACAGCGTCATGCGGCCCTCGACGCTCAAAGAGCGAACTGCAGACCCAGCGTACTCGATGATGTGCCCTACCGCTCCATCTGCACCAACCAGTGCCACAATGCTCAATGCCATGTCTTTGGCAGTGACGCCATCCGCCAATCGACCTTCAACGGAAATTCGCATGCGCTTCGGACGCTTTTGCCAAAGCGTCTGGGTCATAAGTACATGCGCCACTTCTGACGCACCGACGCCGAAAGCCCAGGCTCCTAACGCACCGTGAGTGGAGGTATGACTGTCTCCCTCGACGACCAGGGTCCCTGGCAATGTCATTCCTAGCTCTGGTCCGACCACATGACAGATGCCCTGCCATGGATGATTCATGTCGTATAAACGTACGCCAAACTCGCGCGCATTTGTATTGAGCTGGTCCATCATTCGGGCCAACTCTCCGTTCAACGCGAGAGGACCCTCGGCGGTCCCCCGTCCGCGCGTCGGTACATAGTGGTCGGCAATGGCGACGGTCAAATCGGGTCGTGCAACCCTTTCGCCGCGAGTTCGGATTTCGTTGAAGGCATGAAACGAACCTTCCTGCAAATAATGCCGGTCCACCCAAACAAGACTTGCCCCATCTTCGCGCTGCGCGATAACGTGGGAATTCCAAAGGTTGTCGAACAGGCTCTGAGGCCCCTGTAGGCCATGGACGGATTTAAAGGTCATTTGGCTGCGAACGCTATTCGTAGCTGCGGGCGAGTTCCAGCAGCTCGGGTGTGCCGATCAGGTTGTTGAGCTCGTTGAAATTGAACATCTGGTGCTGAAACGGCTCCGTCGTTCCATGCTGCTTTAAGCTTCGGAAGTAGTCTTGGAGTTGGCGCGCCACGAAGCGCGAAGTGCCACCCGGATAGATCACGATACGAAAGCCGCGCTCTCCGAGTTCTTCTGCACTCTGCACAGGCGTTTTTCCGCCCTCAATCATGTTCGCCAGCAGGGGAATGCGCTTCGCAAACTTGCCGCACACGCGGTCCATATCCTCCACCGCGGTGATCGCCTCAACAAAAATGCCGTCCACCCCGCAGGCTAGATATGCCTCCGCTCTATCAATGGCGGCGTCAAGACCTTCAACAGCAACGGCATCGGTCCGCGCCAGGATAAGGAGATCAGATGAATGTCGCGCGTCAAGCGCCGCGCGCAGCTTTCCGCACATCTCGGCGGTCGAAACCAAAGATTTGTTCTCGAGATGACCGCACCGTTTGGGAAACGTTTGGTCTTCCAGCTGAATCATCGCAGCGCCGGCACGTTCGAAGTCACGCACGGTACGTTGCGTGTTCAGAGCGTTCCCAAATCCGTTGTCCCCATCAACAATGACCGGCGTGCGTACACGGTCGGTAATACGTGCGAGGGTGTCTGTTGCTTCTTTTGCAGTGGTTAGACCCACGTCAGATCGACCGAACTGGTTATAGGCGACGCTTCCACCTGACAGGTAAAGCGCCTCAAAGCCAGCTTGTTCGGCCAGAAGCGCCGTCATCGCATCGTAGATGCCCGGAGCGAGCACGGCCGGACCGCGCTGCAAGCGTTGTTTAAAGGTTTCGACGGTTGCCAAATCATTTTCCTCTATGTCGTGTCTTTGTTTACGCGTAACTACTGGTTGCCGAGGCCCCTCGATCTACGACGTGCTGCAATTGATGCGCCGCGTGCGCATCGTGAAGACGGAAGACGAAGTGGCGCTGATGACGCACGGTGCGGGCATTAACGCCACGGCGCTGGAGGCGGTGATTTCAGCCGCCCGGCCGGGCATAGCAGAAGACGACCTCATTCGCGTCTACCGCCGCACGCTGGTCGATGCCGATGCCTGCTTCCTGGGCGAACGCGGCATGATGTTCGGTGCCGGCGACGCCTCGGCTATGAGCCTGCCGGCCAGCCACGACCGCCGCCTGGCGGAGGGCGATGTGGTGGTGCTGGACTGCCTTGGCACCTTCGGCGGCTACCACATGGACCTTGCCCGCACCGGCGTGGTGGGCGAGCCGACCGCCGAGCAGGAATTGCGCCACCGCGCCGTCGTCACCGCGCTGGAAGCCGTGGAGGAACGCATCCGGCCCGGCATCCACACCGAGGACATCAAGCGTCTGACCCGCGAGACGATGGCGGGCTTCGGCCTCCGCCCGGAACTCGTCTCCGTCACCACGCACGGCATCGGCCTCGAAGTGTTCGAGTTTCCCGAGGAGGACAGTCTGGTGAAGGGTTATTACCTCGAGCAGGGCATGGTGGTCAACACCGAGGTGTTCTATCGCGACCCCGACCTTGGCAGCTTCCACCTGGAGGACAGCGTGCGGATCGAGGCCAGCGGCTGCCGCCTGCTGCATCCGGTGGCCCGGCAACTCGTCGTCATTTCATGACGACGCCGCTGGTCGATCTCGTCGGCTGCCGCCTGCTGGTGGTTGGGGGCGGCTCGGGGATCGGCAGCGCCTGCGTGGACCTCGCCATCGCCGCCGGTGCCCGCGTTGCCGCGACGCTGATGCCCGGGACCGACGAGAGTGCGTCGGGCACGAGCTTCACCGGTGCCTGCGATGTGCGCGACGCGGACGCCGTTGAAAAGGCCGTGAACGGGGCGGCCAAGGCACTGGGCGGCCTTGATGCCGTCATCGTCGCGGCCGGCGTGTTCGAGCTTCGCGGCATCGAGGAGACCGGCCCCGCCGACTGGGCGCGGGTGCTGGAAATCAACCTCGGCGGCGCCTACCGCGTGGCGCATGCGGTGGCGCCGCTGTTTCGCGCGGCGAAGGGCGGCTCGCTCGTCCTGTTCTCCAGCCAGATCGGCCTGATCGGCCACCGCCGCGCCACCGCTTATGCGGCCTCAAAGGGTGGCGTGAATGCGCTGGCGAAGACGCTGGCGCTGGAATTCTCGCCGTTCGGGGCGCGCGTCAACGCCGTGGCCCCCGGCCCCATCGAAACACCGATGACCGCGATTGCGCGGGACGACCCCGAACGCCATGCCGGCCTGATCGCGGCCGTGCCGCTGGGGCGCCTGGGTCAGGCCACGGAAATCGCGCGGGCGGCATTGTTCCTCGCCTCGCCCGCGTCATCGTTCATCACCGGCCACGTTCTGGTCGCCGACGGCGGAATGACAGCGGCATGAGCACCATTACGCAGCCTGTCGCAGGACAGCAACAACCACTTCAACAACTACCGCAATAACCATGAAACTTTTTAATCACACACAGGCACCGATCGATCCATACTATGTCCAGATGGACGACGAACTGGAGGAAATGCAGCCGCAGCTAAAACGCGCGTTGGAGTTTACCGACGAAGAATTCGCCCGGCTGTCGCCCGAGGTGCGCAACCTGTTCGCGGCGCGCCGGCACCTCGGCCATTCCTGGCTCGACGATTACCAAGTGGTGGTGGAGATTACCGGCAATGGCGGCGGTTGCAAATGCGGCGTCGAGGCGGGACAGAAGATCGTGCTGGACATGCGGCACAAGCTGATCCCGGCCCTGTCCGACGCGCCGTTCTGCGTCCACCTGCTGTCGCCCATCCTGTCGATCTTCTACATGACCTTCGACCGCGCGGCGGAAGGGCTGAACCCCATAACCTGTGTGTGGCGCTACCACGAATGCCCGCTTACCGGCCCCGACGAGGGCCAATCCAAGGCGCGCTGCCAGGTCTACCTGCGCCGCGCGGACACGCATGAACTGGTGACCGACCGCATCCTACCGAAGCCGGGTGCGCAATGAAGCCCGAAGACATCGAACTGGTGGCGGAGGTGACCGGCGTGCACCATTGCGCCAATTTCCTCCGCCACGGTCAGACCTTGGTCTTCCGCGCCGACGGCGTGCTGGACGCCGCCGCTTCAACCGCGCCGCTGTGCCTTGGCATCATCGCCAAGTTGCAGTCCGCACTGCTGCTGGCGCAGGACCGGCTGGCGGACGGACTGCACCCGGTCAGCCCGCGCTTCAACACGTTCGACTGCTTTGACACCGGCATCGACCATGGTGGCACCGGCAAGGTGTTCGTGCGCCTGCGCGTGCGCGACCGCAAAACCGGCGCGTTTATCGAGGCGGAGGCGAAGAAGGCCGGCCCGGCATGAGCATGGCTGCCGCCGTCCGCCCCGCGATCCGGCACCTGCACGTGGAGACGGCCACGGCCGCGAACCTCGACCGGTTCGGCTGGCTGCTGGGGTCGAACGTGCCGGAGGCCGGCACGCCGATGCATTTTTACGACGGCGTGCTGCGCAAGCCGATCCGGTTCGAATCCGACGAGCAAACGGAAATGAATGTCGCGACGCTGAAGCGCCGCCCGTTCGTCGTGCGCTGGCTGGAGCGCCACTTCAAGCATACCCAGACCTTCATCCCCCTGGCCGGGCAGCCATTCATCCTCGTCATGGCGCCGCCCAACGGGACGCCGATGCCCAACACGGATAACCCGGGCCGCCGCGTGTTTTGATGCGGCGGCCTTTTTATTGATGGAGACTCTCTGGTGTTCAGCATCCTCGGCCTCGACCATGTCGTACTGCGTGCAGCGAATGTGCCCCGCATGGTGCATTTTTACTGTACGGTGCTGGGTTGCACGCTGGAGCGTGAGCGCGCCGATTTGGGCCTCACGCAATTGCGCGCGGGCAATTCGTTGATCGATCTGGTTGCGGTGGACGGTGAAATCGGCCGCAAGGGCGGCGCGGCGCCCGACACGGAAGGGCGCAACATGGATCACCTGTGCCTGCGCATCGAACCTTTTGATCCGGGCGCGCTGACCACGCAGCTGATTCGCCACGGCGTGGTTCTGGGCGAAATCAAATCCCGTTACGGTGCCGACGGATATGGCCCGTCGGTTTATATCAGCGATCCCGAAGGCAACACGGTGGAGCTGAAGGGGCCGCCGGAATCGCGTCCGGCGGCGGATCAGAACAACGGATAACGGCTAGGAAATTCCATGCCTATCCGGAGTATTGACAGAGTAAATGGTCGGGTGCAATAGCGTGACAAAAGGGTCGTCATTTGG
>JBCKPH010000111.1:0-7600 GCA_038901755.1 Burkholderiaceae bacterium
CCGACGCGCAAGCGCGTCAGGGCAAGCAGGGCAATCAGCACCAGCCCGAGCGCGAAGCCGTCGACCGAGGCCAGGGAGAAGCCGCTCCCCACCGGCTCGGCGCGCAGCACCACATGGGTCAGAAAAAACAACCCAAGGCTGGCAATCACCCCGACCACGGCGGCTGTGATGGCGGTGAGGGGTGCTGTAAACGAAATCCTGCCATGGGTGGACTCAACCAGCGGGCCCCCGGCCAGAATGAACAGGAACGAGGGCAGAAAGGTGAACCAGGTGACAAGCATCGCGGCAGCGGCAGCGCCTGTAAAAAGCATGTCCGGTCCGAGCACCTGTTTGGACCAGCCCCCAAGAAAACCGACAAAGGCCACCACCATGATGAGGGGGCCGGGCGTGGTCTCACCCAGCGCCAGGCCGTCGATCATCTGCGGTCCCGTCAGCCATTGGTAGTGTTCGACCGCGCCCTGGTAAACGTAGGGCAGCACGGCATAGGCTCCGCCAAAGGTAAGCAGGGCGGCCTTGGTGAAGAACCATCCCATTTGAGTCAGCGTGCCATCCCAGCCCTGAGTCAGCAGAAGCAGAGCCATCGGCAGCAGCCACAGCAGGGCGCCAACCAGCAACACCTTGACCAGCCTTGTCCTGCTAAAAAGGGCATGGTCGGGCGTTGGGGTGTCATCGTCGATCAGGGCCGCGGCGGGCCGAACGCTACCACCTGTGTGACCGTCGCCGCTGGCGAGAAACTGACTCGGTGTGTAGCGCGCGCCGAGCCAGCCGGTCAGCGCGGCGGCGCCAATCACCCAGGGAAAAGGCAGCCTGAAATAGGCCAGCGCGACAAAACTGAGCATTGCTATGGCCCACAACAGGGGAACTTCGGACGGATGTTTCAGGATCTTGCTGCCGATACGCCAGACGGCGTGCAGAACGATTGCGGCCACGGCCGGCTTGATGCCGTAGAACAGCCCAGCCACCAGTGGCACATCACCGAAGCGCACATAGATCCAGCTCAGGCCGATCAGGATCAGCAGGGAGGGCAGGACGAACAGGGCTCCGGCAACGATGCCGCCCCAGGTTCGGTGCAGCAGCCAGCCAATGTAGGTCGCCAGCTGCTGCGCCTCTGGCCCGGGCAGCAGCATGCAGTAATTGAGCGCGTGCAGAAAGCGCCGCTCACTGATCCAGCGCTTTTGCTCGACCAGTTCGCGATGCATGATGGCAATTTGCCCGGCTGGCCCGCCAAAACTGATCAGCCCCAGGCGCAGCCAGAAGCGAAACGCCTCGCCGAATGACACGGCCGTTGGCGCCGCCAAACCCCGGCTCAGACTATCGATGGAAGAAATCTCCTGGCCCGCCATGCAATTTGCCTCAGCCGCGCCGGAACTTGAACACCGCGGTACCCGCCCTGGCGTTGGGTAGCCAGCGAACCTGTCGGCCCTCCTGCAGCCCAAAGGCATCGAGCAGATGCAGATGGTTCTTTGTCGCCAGCCGTTCAAAATCCGCAAAAGTGCCAACGCGAATATTGGGCGTGTCGTACCACTGGTACGGTAGCCGCCTGGTGACTGGCATGCGCCCACCCAGGACGCTCAGGCGATTGGGCCAATGGGCAAAATTTGGAAAGGCAACAATACCGACGCGTCCAACGCGGGCCGTCTCGCGCAACATGGTTTCGGCGTTGCGAAGGTGTTGCAGGGTGTCAATTTGCAGCACCACGTCAAAACAGGCGTCGTCGAACATGGCAAGCCCTTCGTCCAGATTGAGCTGGATCACGTTGACCTGGCGCCTGACACATTTCAGGACATTCTCGTCGTCAATTTCTATGCCGTACCCGGTGCAGCCGCGCCGCTCCCGCAAGTACGCCAACAAGTCGCCATCGCCGCAACCCAGGTCCAGCACGCGCGAGCCTTCCGGCACGAGACGCGCGATCACCTCCATGGTCGCCAAATCGCTCACGTGCCGACCTCCATCTGGTCAAAATAGGCCCGCAACAGGCCCAGGTAGCGCGGGTCTTCGAGCAAGAAGGTGTCGTGCCCGTGAGGTGCGTCGATTTCTGCGTAGCTCAGGGCGTGCTGACTGTCCAGCAGGGCCTTCACCAGTTCCCGGCTGCGCGCCGGTGGAAAGCGCCAGTCGGTGCTGAAACTGATCAAGAGAAAATTGGCCTTGGCCCGGGCAAAGGCCTGCGTCAGGTCACCGCCACTGTCCCTGGCCGGGTCAAAGTAGTCGAGCGCCCGCGTGATCAGCAGGTAGGTGTTGGCATCGAAGTATTCGCTGAACTTGTCGCCCTGGTAGCGCAAGTAGCTTTCAATCTCGAACTCAACGTCAAAATGGTAGCCCACCTGGTCGGCCAGCGCGACCACACGCTCCCGACCGAACTTGGCTTCCATCACGCCGCCGCTGAGGTAGGTGATATGTCCGATCATGCGTGCCAGCCGCAGGCCGCGCGCTGGCACGACAGCGTGCTCATAGTAGTGGCCGCCGTGAAAGTCAGGATCGCTCAGAATAGCGCGTCGCGCCACCTCATTGAACGCGATGTTCTGCGCCGACAGGTTGGGCGCCGTCGCAACGCCGACGCAATGGCGTACCCGCTCGGGGTACTGCAGGGTCCAACTCAGGGCCTGCATGCCGCCCAGGCTACCACCCATGACGGCCGCGAGCTGGCTGATGCCAAGGGCGTCCAGCAGGCGCGCTTGAGCGTGAACCCAGTCCTCCACCGTCACGAGCGGAAAATCGGCGCCGTAGGCGCGGCCGGTCGCCGGGTTGGCATGCATCGGTCCGGTGGAACCAAAGCAGGACCCCAGGTTGTTCACGCCAATCACGAAGAACCGCTCGGTGTCGACGGATTTCCCCGGTCCCACCATGTTGTCCCACCACCCCTCGCTGCCCGGTTTCCCCTCATAGACGCCAGCCACATGGTGCGACGCGTTGAGAGCGTGGCAGATCAGTACCGCGTTCGACCGGTCGCTGTTCAGCTGGCCATAGGTTTCATAGGTCAGCTGATAGTTTTGGATCGAGGCACCGCATTGCAATGGCAGCGGCGCCTCGAATTTCATCAACTGCGGTCGAGCAACAAGCGGCATCAAAAAACCTGGTGACGCCAAAGCAGCGGAACCAGGTCAGTTTGGATCCACTCTTTAGCCGTATTTCGAGACTCTTGGTCTCGGCGCCCGCAAGCTGGAACAAATCGGCGCTGGATACTGAGCCCGAGTATAAATGCTTGCCTTGCGCGTTTTCTGGCAGGACGCTGCGCCTATCAAACCAGGCGTGTAATGCCCTGATTTCAGGCGCTTTCGCTGTCGCCCGCTGATGCGCTGACGCAACCCTTCTGCCCGGCTGAGACCGGAGCAGGAAAAAGAATCAAGCATGTTTGTGCCGGAAAAGGCATAATCGCGGCGTGTCGGCTTTAATCGGCTGGCACATAGTTGCGGTGATTTGGTCAGTTTCGCGTTTTTGAAGTCTTCACAAGTTTGTCAATCGCGTTCGCGGACACCATCGCGTTTCTCGGTGCTAATAGGAGTCCCTCTCGTGGGCAACAAACTTTACGTGGGCAATCTGCCCTATTCTTACAGTGACAGTGACATGCAGCAGGCGTTCAGCCAGTACGGAACCGTCGCAAGTGCAAAAGTGATGATGGAGCGCGACACCGGTCGGTCCAAAGGCTTCGGCTTTGTCGAAATGGGCAGCGATGCCGAGGCGCAAGCTGCCATCAAGGGCATGAATGGCCAATCGATCGGCGGCCGTGGCCTAGTCGTCAATGAGGCGCGCCCGATGGAACCGCGTGCTCCGCGCTCCGGCGGCGGCGGGGGTTACGGCGGCGGCGGCGGCGGGGGTGGCTACGGCGGCGGCCGCGGCGGCTACTAAACTCAATCCGGGGCCTTGACCCCGGTCTTTGTCAGTTTCCAGGGATCGTGCCCCTGTTGGCGCTTCTGCGGTGCTGGTGTTTCTCCCTAGCCCAAGCCCTTGCGCTATTCCAGAAAATCTGCCACATAATTGCCTCGGCGCGATCCTGATCGATTGGCGCCAAGCTTGCGGTGCACAGGTTACTTTCGCGTCTTTACGGTTTATTGAATGCGTTTTCGGGACTCCATCGCTGCCTTTAACTTGCTTGAGGAGTACTGGAATGGGCAGCAAACTGTATGTGGGCAATCTTCCGTACTCGGTTCGCGACAATGATCTGGAGCAGTCGTTTGCCCAGTTTGGTACGGTCACCAGCGCAAAAGTCATGATGGAGCGCGACACCGGTCGAGCCAAGGGATTTGGCTTTGTCGAGATGGGTAGTGAGGCCGAGGCGCAAGCCGCCATCAGTGGCATGAATGGCCAGCCACTCGGCGGTCGAAGCATCGTCGTGAATGAAGCGCGACCGATGGAAGCCCGGCCGCCGCGAGCCGGCAGCAGCTACAGTGGCGGGCGTAGCGGCGGCGGTGCTGGCTATGGTGGCGGCGGTGCTGCTGGCGGCAGAGCCGGCGGCCGCAGCGGAGGTGGCGGCAAAGGGGGATTTCGCAGCCCCTACGGTTCCGGCCCCCGCGGCGGCGTGGGAGGCGGGGGCAGCAACCGCGGCGGCTACTAGGAGGCGCCTAATCGACGCACGACAAATGGCTCCATCCGGGGCCGTTTGTTTTTCTGCCCTGCTGTCGCTGGGTCCGACGCGCCGGAGAGCGGGAGGACTCAAGGCGTTGAGCGCTTGGCTTGGGTCGCTCGACCGGGCGCAAGCAGTTCGATCTTCACCCGGCCACGCATCTCCAGCACCTGGTCCAAGTTGCTGTACTCAAAGGCATCGGCCGACAGGTGATCACGGCCGCGCTGCAACGTCACCGGAAGATGCGACAGCACGCGTTCGGCATCCAAAAAAGCATGCAGAAACTGACCCCTAACTTCGATTCGCGCCTGCTCCGTGCCAGTCTTGCCGGCAGCAGCCTCGCGCACCATGACGGCGTCACCGATCAACTGCACTTCACTGCCATCGCCATTGGACAGGGCGCGCTTCGCTGTCGCCGTTGCGGCCTGCCCGGACAGATTGAAGGAGCGGATTTGCGGTTGATCGATTTCGAGGGTGTCCGTATCCGGGTAGTGCCGCAGCTCAACGCCGCGGATCTCACTCTTGATTCGCCCCTTCGCGTCGTACGAGGTCAGCGAGAAGCCGCGCATGAAATAGTCCGGCTCATGGCGCGGCGCGGCGACGCGCCGCTCCTGCAGCAGAGACGGGGTGGTATGCACAAGCCAGTAGGTGCCAAGGGCCAGCAAACCCATCAACAGGACCGGCAGATAGATCGAAACCAGGTCGCCAATCTGGCGCAGCAGGCGCATTAGGCGCTCTCCTCAGCGAGCAGTCTGGCGTAGTGCCCGCCGGCCACAAGCAACAGGTCGGCGAACTCGCGCAGCGCGCCTTCGCCGCCGCGCGCCGCCGTCACATGGTGGGCAAGCGCCCTGACTTCGACATGGGCATTGGCCGGCGCGCCTGAAAAGGCGCAGGCCTGCATGAGACGCAGATCGGGCCAGTCGTCGCCGATCGCTGCCGCGTCGCTCCACTGGAGCCCCAGTTCCTGCAACACCTGCTGCCCAATCAATTGCTTGTTCTCAACGCCGTAGTATGAGTGGGAGATGTCAAGCGCCGCGAGCCTTGCACGCAGCGCCAGGGAGTCGCGCCCGCTGATCACCACCGGCCTGATGTGAGCGCGCTGCAGCAGGTGGATGCCAAAGCCGTCGAGCGTATGAAAGCGCTTGATGGTCTCGCCGGCTTCGCCCCCTTGCTGCTGCGGCGCCCGTTCGGTGTAATAGATGCCACCGTCGGTCAGGACGCCGTCCACGTCCAGGAACAGCAGTTTGATCCGCTGCGCCTTGAGCAGCAGTTCGGCCGGGAAAGTCAATGCGGGCCGTTCGATCATTTTTGCTAGATCACTTTGGCGCGCATCAGGTCGTTTGAGTTCAGCGCGCCAAGCAGCGTCCCGTCCTTGTCCACCACGACAACACTGGTGATTCGCTGTTGCTCCATCAGCCTGGCCGCCTCCGCCGCCAGGGCGTTGGGGCCGATCGAATGCGGCCGCAGATGCATCAGATCGGCCGCGCGCCGCTCGCGCGGATCGACGCCGCTCTCGATCAGTCGGCGCAAATCACCGTCGGTGAAAATACCCATGACCCGCTGCTGCGCGTCAACGACGATGGCCGCGCCGAGGCCTTTCGCGCTCATTTCGCGCATCACTTCGCTGAAACCCGCGCTGGGCAGGACCCTTGGCAGATTGGCGCCCTGGCGCATTACGTCTGACACATGGGTCAACAGCTTTCTGCCCAGCGCGCCGCCAGGATGGGAACGGGCAAAATCTCGCTCGCTAAAGCCGCGCGCGTCGAGCAGGGCGACGGCGAGCGCGTCACCCAGAGCCATTTGCGCGGTGGTGCTTGAGGTGGGCGCCAGGTTCAGCGGACAGGCTTCCTTCTCGACGCCGCTGTTCAGGGTTTCGTCGGCCAGCCGCCCCAGCGATGACTCGGCATTCCCGGTCATGACCACCAGCGGAACACCCTGGCGCTTGAGCACCGGCATGATCGCCAGCAACTCGTCGCTTTCACCCGAGTTCGATATGGCCAGTACCAGATCAATTGGCTTGATCATGCCCAGGTCGCCATGGCTGGCTTCGGCTGGATGAACAAACATGGCCGCCGTCCCGGTCGAGGACAGGGTGGCCGCGATCTTGCGCGCGACATGGCCACTTTTTCCCATCCCCATGACCACGACACGGCCGCGGACCTCCAGCATCATGCCGACAATCCGCGCAAATCCTTGACCGATGCTCGACTTCAGTCCAAGGATGGCTGAGGCTTCCAGATCCAGGGTCTGACAGGCCAGCGCTACCGAGCGCGCACCGTCCGCGTCAGATGGAGCTTTTTCACTCGATGGCATGGGTCGATTCTATCGGTCGCTCCGAGCCCCATTCGAGGCAGAAGCCGACTTGCTAGCATTGGGTCATGACCGCGCTCGAGCTCGTCCTGATGTATCTGTTGGCTGCGGTGCTGGGCGTCGTGGTCTGCCGCTCATTGCGGGTCCCGCCGATGCTGGGCTACCTGGTGGTTGGCGTCATCATCGGTCCGAATGCCCTGGCCTTGGCGCAAAACTCCGACAGCGTTCGCTACCTGGCCGAGTTCGGCGTGGTGTTCCTGATGTTTGTCATTGGGCTGGAGTTCAGCCTGCCCAAGCTGCGCGCAATGCGGCGTCATGTCTTCGGCTTGGGTCTGCTGCAGGTGTCCTTGACCATCATCCTGGTCACAGGAGCGTCGCTTGTCCTCGCCGCGCTGGTTCCACAACATTGGAACATGTCCTGGAAAACGGCATTGGCTCTGTCGGGCGCCCTGGCCATGAGTTCGACCGCGATCGTCGTCAAGCTGATGTCTGAGCGCATCGAGTTGGAAAGCGAGCACGGCAAACGTGTCATGGGCGTGCTGTTGTTTCAGGATCTGGCGGTGGTGCCACTGCTGGTGCTGATTCCAGCCCTCGGCAGTTCCCCCGAGACGCTGCTCACGCAACTGGCCATCGCCGCGCTCAAGGCGGCGGCGCTACTCACCGTCTTATTGGTCGGCGGCCAGTGGGTCATGCGCCGCTGGCTGACCATCGTTGCGCGGCGCAAGAGTGAGG
>JBCKPH010000112.1:0-7470 GCA_038901755.1 Burkholderiaceae bacterium
TGCCCGCAATATCCAGCCGAGTATGCCAATCCCACTGGATTCGGGCGGTCAAATTGCGCCACTCGGTTGGCTCAACCCTTTGCGCGCGTCAATTTTCCCCATGATTTGGCACTTTGCCGTGCCTGCGCCCACGCCGCAACGCGCACTGCGTGGCGCGATTTTCGGGATCCGTGAGTTCGTGTGGGGGGATGGCGGGAGTGCGCTACGTGCAGCCAGCGAACAGCTCGCCATGCAGTCGCGCGAAGGCCTTGGCCGCCCGGTCATTGGCGCCCAGTCCGAGGATGAGTCGCCGGCCCGTCTCGATCAGCCGCCCGGCCCGGTAGATCAGCTCTTGCATCACCGTCTTGATGCGCCGCCGCTTGGCGCAGAAGTGGCCCCGCAAATCTGAACAGCGCGATAAGTGGAAACTCTGGGCACCATGCCGGGCCGCCACAGGGCAGCCTCGTTAGTTCACTGTTCGGGCCAGACCCTCACTCCGTTGAACTGCTGGTAGTGCTCGCTGGAGACGGACACCACGCCGTCGATGATCTCCAGCTTGCCTGCATCCATCAGTGCGTGCAGGTCGCGCCTGAGCAGGATGCCTTCGGTGTGGTTGGTACGCCAGCCACCCTTGGCACCCAGGTGCGCGGCCTCCAGCGCAGCGGGTTCATCGCATCCGCTGATCGGGCATCGTCCGCGGTACCGCTCGAAGATGCGCTTGCTGAACTCTTTCTGGCGCGTGCGTAACTCGACTATGCCGTACCTGGCCCGGTAGGCCTGCTCAAATCGCACAGGCAATGCCTTGACAAACTCGGCCCTGCCGAATCGCTGGTCAAGCAGGTGCACGGTGCAGACGGCATCGGGGGTTCGCAGGCCACGCGCCAAGCCTTGCCTGAACCTACGCACCGCCGTGTTCCTGCTGTCCATGTACTTGCTTACCTCATGCTCGTCCAGGATGGTTGGCGCACCGTAGGGGGCCTTGGGCATGACCATATGCCGCCACCTGATCGGCGTGTCCAAGCCGGCCCAGGCGCCGGCAGCTATCAGCAGGTTGCCGGTCATCCGGGCGGCGGCCGCACCCGTGGATTCGTCCTTGCCGCGCACAGTCGCCCCGGGGATCATTGCACCGAGAGTGTTGGCGTCGTCGTGCGAGGTCACGATTACCAGCGTCGCACCTTCCAGCAATGAAGCATGCTCGGCCACCTTCGCCAAATGGTCCGGTTCGTCCTTGTCCCATTCCTCGCTGACGATGTCCAGTTGACCGTGACGGGTCGGCTCGATGGCTGCTGACCAGGTGCTGATGTCCTTTAGGCCCAGAGCACGCTTGAAGTCATCAAAGCTGCCATTCACCGTCAGGGTGGCCGAAACAAAGACGAGCCGGGGGTGGGTCAGCAAACGCTTG
The DNA here is from genome assembly GCA_038901755.1 of Burkholderiaceae bacterium. Taxonomy (GTDB): domain Bacteria; phylum Pseudomonadota; class Gammaproteobacteria; order Burkholderiales; family Burkholderiaceae_C; genus JBCKPE01. The sequence goes on from JBCKPH010000112.1 coordinate 1,382, forward strand.
AGCACCCGGGCCGGCAACTTGTGAACCAGCCTTAACGCACCATCGTCGTCCAATCCGACCGTCTGGTACCAGACCGGATCATCGATGGCGTCCAGGATGGCGCGGCATGCCGCCTTGACGGCCGCAGGTTCATCCAGCAAAGCCTCGCGCTTGGGCATAACCTTCTGCACCTGTTCGACGGTCTTGCGATGGTTCTCTGCTGGCTTGATGCCCAGCACATCGAAGGTGTAGGCATCGATCGCGCAGTCAAAGCGCAGCGCCGCTGCATCGGGCAACTGGTCGGCCTCGTCAAACAGCACGGCATGCCGCTCCTTGAGGCCCAGCATGGCGCCGTCGGCCAGCACATCGATCAGTGCGGCCTGGTGGGTGCAGATCAGCAGATCGGCGTCGCGGCAGGCCTGCTTGTGCGACTGGTACTGTGCCTGTGTCTCGAAATGCCTGCGTGGCGTGAATATCTCCACCGTCTGCGTCGTGCGGATGGCGGCCAGGTCACCGGACTCAAGCAGTTGTGTGGCCAGAGCACGCGTGGGCAGACAGACAGCCACTTGCTTGCCCGTGGCAAGCATGGGTCCAAGGTAGGCCCGGGTCTTGCCCAGGCCGGCTGCACCCTCCAGCAACAGCGGCGCGCCGCCCGACGCAAGGTGCGCCTCGACGCGGCTGGCGAACTGTCTTTGCTCCTTGCTGCGGTACAAACTGCGCTCCTACTGATGACTCCAGGTCCCGGCCCGTTTCTCAAGTCAGCACAACGGTACGGGACATTTTTCAGTAACCACACAAATCAATGGTGGCTCCACCGACAGGCCAGCAGGTAGCCAAGCTGCTCTACTTCTAGTAACCACACAAATCAATGGTGGCTCCACCCATGACCGACCGCCTGTTCCTAGCCTGCTGCTTCTAGTAACCACACAAATCAATGGTGGCTCCACCTGCCCGCATGTGGTTCTGCCTGCTGGTGTTCTTCTAGTAACCACACAAATCAATGGTGGCTCCACCCATGATTACAGCCGTGTTCCTGGGCAACGACTTCTAGTAACCACACAAATCATTGGTGGCTCCACCGCCCGCATGTGGTTTTGCCTGCTGGTGCACTTCTAGTAACCACACAAATCATTGGTGGCTCCACCGCCCGCATGTGGTTCTGCCTGCTGGTGCACTTCTAGTAACCACACAAATCAATGGTGGCTCCACCCGTCCAGGTGCAAGTCATTGTCCCGACAGCAAAAAGCAACGCATTGGTTTAATAAAAAGACCCCTCATACACGCTGAGACACTTGCCTCATGCGTTTTTTCCAAGAAACGCCTGACCAGCGGGTGTCCACTCGACCTTGGACGGCGCGTAACCGCCAACACCGACGACCCCCAGGATTACGCCATCCTGATCGAACATCTGGAAGTTGCCCGAGACCTCTCCACAACCGCGTGCGGTCTGTCCACCCAATACAGGTGTGCGACTGAACAGATCGAATGCCCCCAGCAGCGTGTGCATGTCCTTGCCGGTGGCCTTATCAACGATCATGCGACTCTTGAGTTCGATGCCGGCGGGCATGGCCTCGTAACTGGTCAGAGTCTTGGTGGAGTTTTTCATGTCCCCCATGGCCGCAACATGGGCGTCGCGCTGTGACTCGGCCAGGGCCAACGCCGCCTTCAACTCGCTGGTGTCCTGGCCCGCCTTTTCGGCCTTTCGTACCTGTGCGAGAGCCTTCTTGACCAGTGCCTCGGCGTCCGCGCGCTTGGAATTGGTGATGTTGCGGCTGACGAAGCGGTTGACCTCGTCCTCGTCCATCCAGTCCAGCACATCCGTGTCACTGTCCAGGTCTTTGCGAACCCCGGCAAAGGTTTCGGGTTGAATATCGACGCTGGGCACGAAGTGGCCCACCGACAGCCGCGATTTGACGCCCAGGCCGGCGCCAAAGAGGTCAACGATGTGGTTTTCGGCACGGCGCTTTTTCAGCGCCACCAGGTCGATCTCCTCACTGGTCTCACTGGCGGCATCCTGCCCGAGCATGGCCTCATACACCTGGTGCAAGGTCCAGGCCTTGCCGGCAGCCTTGTCGGCCTGCATCAGCGGCTGCACGGCCAGCCTTCGCAGCTTGCCGCGCACGGTGGTGGCCGGGATGTAGGCGGTCTTTCTTGGTTGACCTTCGCTGTCCACGCCCCTGATCATGCGTGGGTGGCCCGGCTGATCGGGCAGCTTGATCGAGATAGGCTGGACCGTGGTCAGTGTGGCGTTGATGATGATCTTGCTCATACGAATGCTCCCAGTCAGATGGACAGAAGTGAAAAACCGAATGCGCGTCCCGTGCTGCCGATGCCGGTACGCAGGGCCTGCTCGAAGGCCTTGGGGTCGGTGACCTTGAGGACGCCGGTAAAGTCGGTTGCGTCCAGCGTGAAGTTGCGGCCCGCCTGGTCGGCCACCCTGGCCAACCCGCTGGAGCAGTGCACCGAGACCACAACGAAGCCATGGCGCTGGCCCTGGCGACCCAGCCATGCTTGCCTGGCCTTGTGGTCGCCTCGTTGTGGATAGATATGCCGGCCGCGGACCTTGCTGCTGACGCAGGCGCGCAGGTTGAACAGGTGCAGTTCACCGGCGCGCGATTGCGGCAGTTCGCTGCCCTCGGCGTCCAGCGGCGCATCGGTGCGGATGGTGACAGTCTCCCCGTTGTTTCGCCACAGATGGGGCGCGCCCTTGGTGAGTGCGGCCACGGCACGATGGATCGGGTAGCCGCTGACGGACCTGGGCTTGCTGATGGTGAAGTCCTTCATTTCCTTGCTCCTTTTACTTTGGGTGGGTTGACGGTCCAGTCCTCGGTCCTGGTCCCGGCGTTGGTGCAGATGCGTACATGCCGCTTGTCCACGGACATGAAGATGGCAGGCCCTGGGATGGGGGCCTTGTCAAACAGCATGAAGATGCGAGGCTCGCGCCCGTCCCACGATTCAAGCTCGGCGGCAAAGGCCTCGAAACGTGTCATGCGCGACTTCTGGAGCACCGGCACGTCCAGGTCGAGTTGCAATGTGGCGGAGCCGGGGCGAACGATGGCCCAGCCGGATTGCATCCGGCTCAATGCCGGCTTGCCTGATTTTCTGGTTATGGGATAAGAGCCGCGCAATGCCCGGCCAACGTCGGCCCAATCATCCGCGCCAGGCTTGATGAAGTGCCGGCCAAAGTTCTCCATGAAAAAGGAGGCGGTGTTCATGCCGTCACCCCTCTGGGCACGGCACAGATGGCCCGGTGCTGTGGCATCCAGTAGGCGGGACGCCAGGCGGCGTCGGCACGGATGGCATTGGGATCACCATGCCACATGGCCCAGGGGACGGGCCGAAGGGGTTGTCCAGTGCCGTCCTTGAGACCATCAAGTTCGCTCTCGGCCAGTCGCCAGCCACGCACCTGCCCGAACCCGGCGGTGCGCTTCTTGCCGATGAACTCGACCTCCTCAAGCAGTTCCAGGACCTGCTCGGGGTCACCCTCGGCGTGCCATTGCAGTGAATCGGCCATGACGGTCTGGTAGCCGTTCATCACGTTGCCGAAGTCGCTGCGCCGGGTCAGGCCGATGTGCCGGTGTGGTTGCCCTCCCTTGCCCTGCTTGATCAAATCAAGATCGAGGTCGTGGGTGGCGCGCAGGCTGGCAATGAGAGTGTGCTTGCCGATCTCACGCCGGCCCTGAGGCTGCACCATGCTTGCGTGGTACAGGCCGTCCCGACATCGCAACGGTATGGCCGCATGAGCCTTGTCCACATCCTGCAATTCGTCGAACAGAACCGCGCCCAACAGTCCGTCCAGAGTGAGCGTGTTGATGATGGCCGGCGAGATAAGGTCGGCCGCGATGGTGAATCGTTCCATGGGTTTCCTCCTTGCACGGTGATTGTGCAGCGGGGAAGAATGCGGTGGGGACCTTAACGACTGTGGGCGAACCTGTCAGGTGAGGAAAAGGAAGTGCCCCGCAAGTCTGAACAGGGTGGCCACCGCTACCGTGGCAATCTTTGCGTCGGTCGCAACCCGCTCGGAATCCATTCAAGAATCGCGAAAAGTTGTTCAAACAGGCGGGGCCACTTCTTCGATGGCGAAGCGGGGCGTGCTGTAATCCTGTCCATTACAATGCCGCCATGATCCGGAGCATCCGCCACAAAGGGCTGAATCGGTACTACATGCACGGCAATACGTCCGGCCTGCCGGGTGCGTACCTGGCGCCTAGATCGCATGCGCGACGCGCTGGACGCCGTGATCGTGGTGCCAGAGCTTGATGTTCCGGGCTGGCATTTGCACCGGCTCAAGGGGAGCGAGAAACACCGCCACAGCCTGCGCGTGTCGGCGAACTGGCGGCTGACGTTTGAGTTTGTGGACGGCGACGCGCACCTGATCGACCTGGAGGATTACCACTGATGAACAGCACCACACGCCCACCGCGACGCCACGTCGCCCGCAAGCCCACGCACCCCGGCGCGATCCTGCGCGAAGACGTGTTGCCGGCGCTGGGCTTCACGCAAGGCCAGTTCGCGCAATTGCTCGACGTGTCGCGCTTGAGCGTTTCTGAAATTCTGCATGAGCGCCGGTCGGTAACGCCCGACATGGCCATGCGCCTGGGCAAGCTGCTGGGCAATGGGCCGGGGCTGTGGCTGCGCATGCAGCAAGCCCGCGACGTGTGGGAGCTTGAAAGGTCGCGCGATTACAGCCGCATCAAGCCACTGGACCCGGCGAGCACGCTGTTGCCTGTTTGATCGCTGGCGGACTCGTAGAAAAAAGCCGGAGGGCTGCGAACCGGTCCGGCCTGTGGTGTGGTACCACCGACAGGAATCGAACCTGTATCTAGCGCTTAGGAGGCGCTCGTTCTATCCATTGAACTACGGCGGCGAGAGGGCGCCCATTCTATTTGCTCAGCAGGCGCATTGCCTCTTCCAGGCCCTTGATGGTGAGGGGGTACATGCGCTGGTTCACCAGTTGCTGAATCACGCTGATGCTCTGGCGGTACTGCCAGACGCCCTGCGGCTCCGGGTTGATCCAGACGAACTTCGGGAAGGCCTGGGTCAGCCGCTGCATCCATTCGGCGCCGGCCTCCTCGTTGTTGTACTCGACGCTGCCGCCGGGTTGCAGGATTTCGTACGGGCTCATGGTGGCGTCGCCGACGAAGATCAGCTTGTAGTCCTTGTTGTACTTGCAGATGATGTCACCCACCGTCACCGATCCGGTTGTGGCGATCTCGGAAAACAAGGATTGGACGGGCCGGCCCATCGCCAGGCAGTCCTACGACAAAGCCACGCCGGGGCATGCCATGGCCAGGGACACGGCCAGCGCCTTCGCCAAATGGATCTCCGAGGCCGTCAACACGATGAGCGGCGGCACCAAGTACCAGGCCGGCGCCATGAGCCCCACGCCGGACCAGATCGACTACCTGGTGGGTCAGGTGACGGGCGGCGTCGGTCGTGAACTCTCCAAGACTGAGCAAACAGTCACGGCGCTTATCACTGGCGAGGACTTGCCGCCGCACAAGGTTCCCCTGATGGGCCGCTTCTACGGCAACGCAGAGGCTAAATCGAGCCAGGGCAACAGCTTCTATGCGGCGCTCGAGCGGATCAACGCCCATGAGGCCGAGATTCGCGGACGCGCGCGCGATGGCCTGTCATCGGATGACTACATCGAAGAACACCCGGAGGCCAAGCTGATCGGCTACGCCAACGGTGCCCAGCGGGCCGTGTCTTTCCTGCGCTCTGCCAAGCGGCAGTTCACCGAACAGGGCGACAAGGCCAAGGTCAAGGAAATCGAGGAGCGGATGGCCACGATCATGCGCGACTTCAACGAGCGGGTTTCAAAGACCCAAAAGGCCAAAGAACAAGCCACCCACTGACCAGGCCACCGCGCCGGTCATGGCAAGCCAGGTCAGCGCCAGAAGCGCCTGCATGGCTTGCTCGGGCAGGGCCAGCACCAGGCCGCAGACCGCGGCGAGAAACAGGATGGCTATCTCCACGGGGCGAAGCGTACACCCATTGGGGCGTCGAGCATCCCCGCGCTCGCCTTGGATTGTCCTCAGTTTGTCGGGTCATGCGGACAGGAGGGCGTGCTGCCGCCTGATCGCTACATCTGGCTGGATGTTTTAGCA
>JBCKPH010000113.1:0-7466 GCA_038901755.1 Burkholderiaceae bacterium
CCGGCGTCCGCTATTTCATCAGCGAGGGCAGCCACAGGCTCAGTGGCGGAAAGGCGATCAGCAGAGCCAGCATGAGGATCATCACGGCGACGAACGGCCAGCAGCCACGGAAGATCTGGCCCAGGCCGACGCCGGGCAGCAGCGCATTCAGCACAAACAGGTTCATTCCCACCGGTGGCGAAATCAGCCCGATCTGCACGATCATGACGATCAGCACGCCAAACCAGACCGGGTCGAAGCCGAGCGCCGTCACGATCGGGAAAAACAGCGGAATGGTCAGCAGCACCATCGTCAGTTCTTCCATCACCGTCCCAAGCACGACGTAGATCAGCATCATCGCGCTAATGATCATGACCGGCGACAGGCCCAAATGCGTGATCCAGTGCTTCAACTCTCCGGGCATGGTGGTGAAGTTCACGAAGTTCGCAAACATCGTCGCTGCGATCAGCAGCGTGAACAGCATGGCGGTGGTCCGTGCCGACTCCACCAATACCTGGTACAGGATGGCCCAGGTCAGGCGGCGGCGCGCCAGCGCAAACAGGAAGGCGCCGGCGGCGCCAAACCCTGCCCCTTCGGTGGCGGTGAAGAAGCCGCCATAAATACCGCCCAGGACGACGACCACCAGCAGCGCCACGCCCCAGATGCCGCGCAACGCGCGCCAGCGCTCGGGCCAGCTTGAGCGCACCCCGGGCGGAGCATGGTCAGGATCGCGCGCGGTCATGACCGAGACGCAGAGCATCAATGCCGCGGCGCTTAGCAGGCCGGGAATCACGCCGGCCGCGAACAGCTTGCCGATGTTGGTTTCGGTGATGATGCCGTAGATCACCATGATGGTCGAGGGCGGGATCATGATGCCGAGCGTGCCGCCGGCGGCTAGCACGCCGGTCGCGAGCGAGTCGCTGTAGCCCAGTTTTTTCATCGAGGGGTAGGCGACCCGGCTCATGGTCGCCGCGGTGGCGATGGAGGAGCCGCAGATCGCGCCGAAACCGGCGCAGGCCGCGATGGTTGCATGGGCCAGCCCGCCGCGCACATGCCCGACAAAGGCGTAGGCGGCCTCGAACAGCTCGTGCGCCAGGCCGGCGCGGGCGACAAAGTTGCCCATCAGGATAAAGAGCGGAATCACCGACAGCGTGTAGGCGAAGCCAGTCTCATAGACCACCTGGGCGGCGCTGGCCAGCGCCGGATCCCAGCCGCGCGTCCAGGTCATGCCGCCGACGCCGACCAGTCCCATGGCAAAGGCCAGTGGAACGCGCAGCAGCGCCAGGCCGAAAATGAGCGCGAAACCGACCAGCGCCTCGGTCACAACGCGGTTCCCTCGCCTTCAGGCAGTTCCTTCATCGGTGCCAGCATCTGGCCCAGATGGATGATGCCAGTGACCGCGCACAGCAGGCCCATGCCGAAAATGAACGGGGCCTTCAGCAGCTTGAGCTGGGCGGTGGTTTCCCCGGTCAGCCAGAACTGATAGCCGGTGCGAACCATCAGGTAACCCAGCCCCAGCATCGCGGCGCCACACAGCAACTGCACGATCACGGTCTGAACCCTGCGCACGAATGCCGACAGGGTTGCGTCCAGCGAGTTGAACACGACATGCTCGTCGCGTTGCGACACCAGCGGCAGGCCGGCAAAGATCACCACCACCATCAGCAGTTCGGTCAGCTCCAGCGAACCGGGGATGGAACGCTCGAGAAACTTGCGCCCGCCGACGTCAAAGAATGTCAGCACCATGATGGCGAACAGGGCCGTGCCGCACAGCAGGCTGCAACATTTCTGGAGTGCTTGATTCATCGGGTACAAAGAAAAACGCGGTCAGGGTCCGAGACCCGACCGCGTGGCTGCCAGTTCGAAGCAGTTACTTTTCCTGCTTCGCGATCTCGGCACGGAATTCTGCCAGCACCTTGGCCGCGTTCGGCAACCCCTTGCCTTCGGCGTCCTTCACCCATTGCGCCTCGAGCCCGGAGGTCTTGCTCTTGACGTCGGCGACAAACTTGGCGTCGGCCTTGACGATGGCTACGTTGTTGGCCTGCATCAGCGCGACACCGCGCAGGTCCACCTTGTCCCAGCCACGGCCGAACATGCGAGCTGCGGGCTCGCCGGAAATCGCGTCCACCGCCTTTTTCTCGTCGGCGCTGAGCTTGTCGTAGCGCGCCTTGTTCATGATGAAGACGAAACTGGTGTTGTACAGGCCGCCCGGAAACATGGTGGCGTGCTTGATGATCTTGTCGATCCTGAAAGACTCGGTCGACTCGGCCGGGAACAGTGTGCCGTCCATGACACCGCCGGAAAGCAACTCGTAGGACTCCGGCGCCGGCTTGAGCGTGACATTCATGCCCAGAGTCTTGGCGACTTCATTCACCATGCCGCCGCCGACGCGGAACTTCAGGCCGGCAAGATCGTCCACCTTGGTGATGGGCCGCTTGGTATTGAACACGATGCCCGGGCCATGGGTGAAGTAGGACAGCACCTTGATGCCCTGATGCTCGCCGTCGAAATGGCTCGCGTACTTTTGCGCGACCTTGTTGAAGGCGACCGAGATCGGCTCCGAGCGATTTCCCAGGAACGGAAACTCCGCCATCTGGGTAAAGACAAAGCGGCCCGGCGTGTAGCCATGCACGGTGTATGAAATATCGGCCAGGCCGTTCTTCACCGCGTCCAGGGTTCCCGGCGGGGCCGACACGCCGCGCGGCAGGATGTTGCACTTCATCTTGCCCGAGGTGTTGCCCTCCAGCAGGTCGCACCATTCTTTCTGCGCCATGCTCAGGGTGTGGGTCGGCGGCAGCCAGGTCGAGACGGTGAGCACCGTTTGCGCCGAGGCTGTGGCGCTGGCCAGCAGGGCCGCAGCGCAGGCAAGCAGTTGTCGTTTCATCGAGGTCTCCAACAGTGATCGTCGGTCCGGCCCCCCAAAAATCGCGCTTCCTCGCGCTTGCATTGGCAAGGCGGACCCTGTGCAGTAACTATAGGATAAGGGGCAGCGCTCAGGGCTACGGATTTACCCGCGTTGCGGCAATGACTGGGCTTGTCGGGTCGGTCCGGATGCACCACAACATAAAATGACCATGTCTCCCGCATATTCCCAACGATTCATCTGGAGTTCCTCGCATGAAGGTTCTGGTACCGGTCAAACGGGTGGTGGACTACAACGTCAAGGTTCGGGTCAAGTCCGACCAAAGCGGCGTGGACATTGCCAACGTCAAGATGAGCATGAATCCGTTTGACGAAATTGGCCTCGAGGAGGCGGTGCGCCTGCGCGAGAAGGGCATCGCGACCGAGGTGATCGCCGTTTCCTGTGGCGTCACGCAATGTCAGGAGACCCTGCGCACCGCGCTGGCGATTGGCGCCGATCGGGCCATCCTGGTCGAAACCAGCGAAGAATTGCAGCCGCTCGCCGTCGCCAAGTTGCTGAAAGCCCTGGTGGATCGGGAACAGCCCGGACTGATCATCCTGGGCAAGCAGGCCATCGATGACGATTGCAACCAGACCGGACAGATGCTGGCGGCGTTGGCGAACCTGCCGCAGGCCACTTTTGCCTCGAAAGTCGAGATTGCCGATGGCCGGGCCAATGTGACACGTGAGGTGGACGGTGGGCTCGAGACAGTTTCTTTCAATTTACCGGCGGTGGTGACGACCGACTTGCGACTGAACGAGCCGCGCTACGTGACTCTGCCCAACATCATGAAGGCGAAGAAAAAGGTGCTCGAGATACTCAAACCCGAGGACCTTGGCGTTGACATCAAGCCCCGCATCAAGACCTTGAAGGTGGTCGAACCGCCGAAACGCAGCGCCGGCATCAGGGTGCCCGATGTCGCGACCCTGGTCGACAAACTGAAAAACGAAGCCAAGGTGATTTGATGACCGCACTTGTCATTGCCGAACATGACCACGCCTCGATTCGTGGCGCCACCCTCAACACCGTGACCGCTGCATTGCAGTGCGGCGGCGAGGTGCACCTGCTGGTGGCCGGCTTCAACGCCGCTGGAGCAGCCGCTGGCGGCGCGCGGATTGCCGGCGTGGCCAAGGTGCTGCACGCCGAGGGCGAGCAGTTCGCCCATGGACTGGCCGAGAACATGGCGGCCCAGATCCTGGCCATCGCCCCGGCTTACAGCCACATCCTGTTTGCGGCAACGGCCAGTGGCAAGAACATTGCGCCCCGTGTCGCGGCAAGTCTTGACGTGGCCCAGGTGTCGGACATCACAAAAGTTGACGGGCCGGACCAGTTCGAGCGCCCCATCTATGCCGGCAACGCGATCGCGACGGTGCAGAGCCTGGACGCGGTCAAGGTGCTGACGGTTCGCAGCACCGGCTTTGATCCGGCCGGCGCGAGCGGTGGTTCGGCACCAGTGGAGGTGATCGCGGCTGTGCCCGACACCGGTCAAACCGTTTTCAAGGGCAGCGAAATCGCTCGCAACGACCGCCCGGAGCTGACCGCCGCGAAGATCATCGTGTCCGGTGGGCGTGCTCTGGGCTCGAGCGAGAAATTCGACGCTGTCTTGACCCCTCTTGCTGACAAGCTGGGCGCCGCCCTGGGCGCGAGCCGCGCTGCCGTGGACGCCGGCTACGCGCCGAACGACTGGCAGGTCGGCCAGACCGGCAAGATCGTCGCGCCCCAGCTCTACATCGCCTGCGGCATCAGCGGCGCCATTCAGCATCTGGCCGGCATGAAGGATTCCAAGGTCATCGTCGCCATCAACAAGGACCCAGAGGCGCCGATCTTCAGCGTCGCCGACTACGGCCTGGAAGCCGATCTGTTCGTCGCCATTCCGGAGCTGGTCGCGGCGCTGTAGGAGGTTCGGCGTTGGGCGTTGCGTTTTCAGCGTGAATGCCCGCCCCTCGCTCAACGCTCAACGCTCAACTCTCAACGCCCAACGCCTATGACCTACCGCGCGCCGTTGCAGGACATGCTGTTCAATATCCGGCATCTGGCCGATATCGACAGCATTGCCGCCATGCCCGGCTTTGAGGAGGCGGGGTTTGAAACGGCGCAGGCGGTGCTGGAGGAATGCGCCAAGTTCAATGAAGGCGTGCTCAGTCCCCTGAACGTCGAGGGGGATCGGAACCCGAGCAGCTTCCACGACGGCAAGGTCAGCACCACGCCGGGTTTCAGCCAGGCCTACCGCCAGTACCGTGAGGGTGGCTGGCAGGGCCTGCAGCATCCGCTTGACTTTGGCGGTCAGGGCCTGCCCAAGACCATCGGCGCCGCTTGCGTCGAAATGCTGAACTCGGCGAACCTGAGTTTTGCGCTGTGCCCGCTGCTGACTGACGGCGCGATCGAGGCCCTGCTGACGGCCGGTTCCGACGAACTGAAGGCGACCTACCTGGAAAAACTGGTCAGCGGTGAGTGGACCGGCACCATGAACCTGACCGAAGCACAGGCTGGGTCGGACCTGTCGCTGGTGCGCACGCGGGCGCAACCGCAGGCCGACGGCAGCTACCGCGTGTTCGGCACCAAGATTTTCATCACCTATGGTGAGCACGATCTGGCCGAGAACATCGTGCACCTGGTGCTGGCCCGCGTCGTCGGCGCGCCCGAAGGGGTGAAGGGGATCAGCCTGTTCGTCGTGCCGAAATTTCTGCCGGATGCGCACGGCGCGCCGGGGCTGCGCAACGATGTGTTTTGCGTCAGCATCGAGCACAAGCTCGGCATCAAGGCCTCACCCACCGCCGTGCTGCAGTTCGGCGACGGGCTCGGCGCGAAGGAATTGAACGGAGCGGGCGCGGTTGGTTTCCTGGTCGGGCAGGAGAACCGCGGGCTCGAAACCATGTTCATCATGATGAACGCGGCCCGCTACGCAGTCGGCGTGCAGGGCATTGCGATTGCCGAGCGCGCCTACCAGAAGGCGGTATCGTTCGCGCGTGAGCGGATCCAGAGCCGGCCGGTGGACGGCAGCATCAATGCCAGCGCGCCCATCATTCACCACCCGGACGTGAAACGCATGTTGATGACGATGCGTGCCTACACCGAAGGGTGTCGCGCCATGGCCAGCGTCGCGGCCGCCGCCTATGACGCCGCGCATCATCATCCGGACGAGGCGACGCGGCGGCAAAACGCGGCGTTCTACGAATTCATGGTGCCGCTGGTGAAGGGCTTCAGCACCGAGATGAGCCTGGAGGTGACCTCGCTCGGCGTCCAGGTCCATGGCGGCATGGGCTTCATCGAGGAGACCGGCGCGGCCCAGTACTACCGCGACGCCAGAATCCTGACAATTTACGAAGGCACGACGGCGATCCAGGCGAATGACCTGGTCGGACGCAAGACGGCGCGTGATGGCGGTCAGACGGCGCGCGCCATCATCGCCCGGATCGAGGCCACCGAAACTGAACTTGGCCGGCGTGACAGCGCTGCTGCCCGCGCCATGCAGCGCCATCTGGCGGCGGCGCGGTTGGCCTTGCTCGAGGTGGTGGACTTCATCGCGGGCAAGAGCAAGGCCTCACCCAACGCGGTATTCGCCGGCAGCGTGCCCTACCTGATGCTGGCCGGCAATGTGATGGCGGGCTGGCAGATGGCGCGCTCGCTTCTTGTTGCCGAAGACATGCTGGCGCGTGGCGAGCAGCCCGCGTTTGCCAACGCCAAGATCATGACCGCGCGCTTCTATGCCGAGCATCTGCTGACCAAGGCGCCTGGCCTGCGCGACGCCATCGTCGAGGGCAGTGGCAGCGTGACCGGGCTGGCGCTGGAAGCTTTCTAGCGTTGCAACCCTGGCAGCGCCTGCTGTCGCGGGATTGACTTGCGGCATGGCAAGGCTTGCGCGCAATGGCGGCCAGATTCACGAAAGACCTCATGTCCAGATTGCCGGCGATCCTGCAAAACCTGCCGCTGCCGATCATCGGCGCGCCGATGTTCATCGTCAGCAACCCCAAGCTGGTGATCGAGCAGTGCAAGGCCGGCGTGGTTGGCGGCATGCCGGCGCTGAATGCTCGCCCGGCATCACAGCTCGACGAGTGGTTGCACGAGATCACCGAGACGCTTACCGCCTACAACCGGGCCAATCCGGACGCACCGGCGGCGCCGTTTGCCATCAACCAGATCGTGCACAAGAGCAACGACCGGCTCGAGCACGACATGGCCATGGTGGTGAAGCATAAGGTGCCGATCATCATCACCAGCTTGGGCGCGCGTGTCGACGTCAACGACGCGATTCACGGCTATGGCGGCGTCGTGTTGCACGACATCATCAACAACATGTTTGCGCACAAGGCGATCGAGAAGGGCGCCGACGGACTGATTGCGGTGGCGGCCGGTGCCGGCGGCCACGCCGGAATCAAGAGCCCGTTTTCACTGATCCAGGAAATTCGCCAGTGGTTTGACGGCCCGCTGGCGTTGAGCGGCTCGATTGCCACCGGCAGCGCCGTGCTGGCCGCGCAGGCCATGGGCGCGGACTTCGCCTACATCGGTTCGGCCTTCATTGCCACGCACGAGGCGCGCGCCAGCGAAGCCTACAAGCAGTGCATCGTCGATTGCAACTCCGACGACA
>JBCKPH010000114.1:0-7455 GCA_038901755.1 Burkholderiaceae bacterium
CTGCTCCTGATACAGGCGAAACGCCTTGATGATGGCTTCGATGTTCTCCAACACGCTGGTCTTGTCCAAGTAGCGATGAATGTTCAGAAACAGCGAGGCATGAATATTCGGTTGCCAGGTCAGGAACCAGTCTGTCGCAAATGGCAACTGACCCTTGGACGGCGACTTTCCGGCCACCTCCTTGTACAGGCGCAGCAGGCGGTCGTAGGAAAGTTCGGTCTCGCTTTCAAGCACCTGCAAGCGGGCGCCGAGTTCGATCAGGGTGACGGCGCGGCTGATCTGTCGCGATTCCATCAGTACGCTTTTCATTCCCATGGCTGACGCCCTCGGTTGCGGTGAATGATCGGAATCACCAGTCCGCTCATGCCGCTTCGGCGTGGCGTCCCGCCAGCAGGATGCCAGCATGCAGGCGCCCGATGCCATCGTTCTCGGTCTTGCGCAGGTTGTGGTTGGTCAGCAAGTTCCAGACCAGGGTGTCGTCGATTCGGAAGCGACACAGCAGCATGTTGGTCGAGGCGACCTTGAGAAGTTGCGCCGGCGACAAAACGGCGAGCAGTTGGGCCGATTCCTCTGTCATGCCAAGCCGGAACAGGGCTTCAGCCTGGTCCTGCCGAATCAGGTTCTGTGCCAGCATCAGGTAGGTCAGATTGGCTTCCCTGATGTCCTGAAGAATTTGCCCGTTGTCCATGACGCGCTCCTCGTGAATGCATTGCACTTGCAAAGACGCGATTGTCGGCAGCATTGCAAAAACTTGAATCGGCAACGCGCTGTATCGCGTGTCATCCGACGCCGCTCGAGCTGTAAGGCAACTTCCTAAGTGAAAACCCGGAGCCTGGACCATGATCGAACATGCCGGCGCCAGGGAACTGGGGCCAAATTCGCGCCTTCATTCGGGGTTCTTGATGACCGTGAACCGCTATTCTCGGTGTCGTTGGAATCCGTCCGAGTAACCGCCATGACCCTGACAAACCTGTTCTCACGATCCCGCCAGGGCCGGTCGCGGCTTGCGCCGGCCGATCCGCCGGTTGCGATCGGCCCTGATTCACCCGGTTTCGGGGGTGCGCCGTGAACTGGTCGCCGATGGACTATTACCAGGAGATCGAGAGAACCAGCCTGCGCATGCTCGAGGCTGCGCGTTCCGGTGACTGGGATCAGGTGGGCGAACTCGAGGCGGTATGCGAGGGCTTGATCAACCTGGTCCAGCGCTTTGACTTGGAGCAGGTGCTCGACACCGGCCAGCGCGCCGAGAAATCGAAGATTCTGCGCCGTATTCTGCGCATGGATGCGGAGATTCGTTGCCTGTTGGACCCTCATGTGAATGAATTCGGCCTCTCGCTCGACCCATCCGGCCACATATTGCATTGAACGGGCAGTTGTCGCATTGCGACAGCGCCAGCAACTTGCCATGTCACTACCCGACAATTCGCCGGCGCAGGAACCGGAGTCAGTGCCGCAGGGCGAGGACAGCCTGTCATTGGCCCGGAAACTTGGCAGCACGCAACCCATTCTGGTCGCCAGGGTCGCGCGCCGCTGGATTCGCGACAAACGGGTGGCCGGACTCCCGGCTGTCGACGCCGCCGCTATTCTGCTGTTGTCCCTGGGTGAGAGGGTGGCTTCTGAGGCCTTCACCCGCCTGACGCCGGCCGAAGTGGAGATTCTTGGTGGGGCGTTGCTGAACCATGCGGTGGTGTCCAGAGATCACTTGAATCGGGTCCTGGCAGCGTTCCTTTCAGCGATCAAGGGGCTCACGATTCTGGTGGACGACCCGAAGCAGTTTCTGCATGAAGCATTGAGTGCCGCCGTGGGCGAACGCCAGGCGCATCGGGTTGAGGCCGCCATTCTTGCCAGCCAGGGTCAAGCGGTCAGCGACGTGCTCAAGTCGCTGTCCGACGAAACCCTTGCCGTGCAGTTGCGTCGTGAACCTCCACAGGTGGCTGCGGTGATCCTTGCTCATCTGAACACGTCACGCGCGCTCGCCGTGATCCGACGACTCGAGCCATCGGTGTCGCTGGAGCTGCTGTCCTGCCTGGCCGCAACCCAGACCATTTCTCCCGCCGCCCTGCTGGACTTGCGTGACGCGTTGGCCGCGGTCCTGGTGGAACAGGATCGGAGCGGGGCTCAGCCCAATACCGGTGTTGATGCGGCGCGGGCGATTGTTGATGGCCTATACCCACAGGGGCCGCCCGCGGCGTGGTCAGAGGCCCTGCGCGCCGGTCCAGTGTCGGCGCGTTAGCGGTCCGAACCCTGCTGCGGCCCGTCCTTGAGCCGGCATTGCGCCGATTTTTCACCCTTGTTCTCGCTTTGGGTCCGCCGGCGCCGGGGAATAATGGACCACCATGGATCACGATGACATTCGATCGAAACCCGCTGGCTCAAGGAATCAGCCAAGGGGATGTTTCCCATGAGCCACCCGGTTGTTTCGCAGGACGAGATCGACGCGCTGCTTCAGGGCTTTGTCTCTGACCGGGCGGGTTCCGCCGTCCCGGGAAGAGAGTCAATGATGGTCGCATCAGCCACGCCGAATCGCCTGAAAACCTTGGCAGGAAGTGCCATGCCTGGGCTGGATGCGATTCACCAGGACTTCGCAGCGGTCCTTTCCGCTCGCCTTTCCCATCTTGCTGGTCACGCGACGAAGGTCGTTGCCGCGCCGGTCAGCAAACAGCCGGTTGAGCGCTTGCTCCCGGCGCTCGCGGGCCCGGTGCGGATTCATTGTCTGAGCATGGACCGGGAAAGCGGCCCCTGTCTGATCGTGCTTCAGTCAGCATGGATACGCCGCTACGTGGATTTGCTGTTCGGTGGCAGCGGGAATGCGGTATTGAATCGACATGACGACGAACTTTCGCCCACGGAGCGCCAGACCGAGGGTCGGTTGCTCAGGCTGCTGTGTCAGGAGTACATGCGGGCCTGGCGCGCAACCTATCCGTTGCAACTGACCTGGCGTCGCAGCGAAAACTCAACGTCTTTCCTGACTGAGACTGCGCGTGGTGCGCCCCTGGTTGTCGGTGGCTTGCAGTTACAGATCGGCAACTTTGCAGCGACGGCCTGGATCGTGTTTCCGGAGCGGACCCTGGAGCATTTGGCGCGAGAGTTTGGCGTGGCCGTCGCGGCAGGGCCAATGATCGCCGCGGCGCAGCGGTCCTGGCGCCACGGCGCCGGGCGTCCCGAGATTGGAACGGGACAAGCTGTGCCGGCGCAGGTCAGCGATGAACATCGAAGCGAACCCATGGTCATGCGTGCCGGTGCCGTGATCGAGTTGCGGCCCGGTGACATGGTGCACCGAGCCGGCGCGTCGGCGCTAGCGGTCGGTCCGCCCGATGCACCGAACGCCCCGCGCGTTTTCTCTGTCACGCCCCCGCAATGGGCGCCTGGCGCCCGCTGACCGGTCCTTGCGATGCTGCGTAGGGCCAGAATGAAGCCGCGTTGCCTGGGCCGGCGCGATTGCGTCGCCTGGCGCGGGCCGCCCGATGGCAAGTGATACTCGACCTGCGGGCAGCGCTGCGGAACCACTTTCGACGCCGGCAGATGCCAGACTGTCGACGGAAAACCTTGACCTGGTTCGGGCCATACCGGTTGAACTGAGTGTCAGGCTGGGCAGCACCACGCTGGCAATCAACGATATTCTGCAGCTCAAACCGGGTTCGATAGTCCAGCTTGACGCGTCGGTGGGCCGCTCGGTGGATCTGCTGGCGAATGGTCTGCTGATCGGACAGGGCGAGCTTGTTCTGGTGAATGAAAACTACGGTGTGCGCTTGACCCGGCTGCTGAGCCGCCCATCGGCATAACGAGTCAGGCCATCCTCACTGTCGCCCGCGGCCGCGAGCAAGGGATGCTCTGCGCATCCCAAAGGGAATCAGACCAGTCCGTTTCGAATCGCATAGACCGCAAGCTCGGCGTTGTTGCTGAGGTGCAGTTTCTCCAACAAGCGTGAACGGTAAACGCTGACCGTCTTCGGGCTCAGCATCAACTCCTCGGCAATCTCCGACAGACGCTTGCCGGAGGCGATTTTTGTCAGTGTCTGAAGTTCCCGTGCTGAAAGTGTGGCGTGCAGAAACTCCGCCCGTGGGCGCGACAGGCTCTCCACCAGCAGTTGCGCCACTTCAGGGGTCAGATGTTTTCGACCCTGCGACAGATCGCGCACCGCCGTCACCAGCTCGGCCGGATCGCGCGCCTTGTTCACGTAGCCGTGCGCGCCGGCGCGCAGGCAGCGAAGTGCATACTGGTCCTCCGGGTACATCGAGACCACCAGCACCTTGATCGCCGACTCTTCAGCCTGCAGACCCTCGAGAACTTCCAGGCCGCCTCGGCCGGGCAGGCCCAGGTCCAGCACCAACACGTCACAACGGACCTGCCGCAGCAGCTCGCGCAACTCGGCGTAGCTGCCGGCCTCGCCGATTACAAGCATGTCGTCCGCCTCGGCAAGCGTGTCCCTGATGCCGCGACGAACCACCGCGTGATCGTCGCAGATGACGACGTGAATCGTCATGATCGGGTTTGGCTCATGGCGCCACCGACAGCGGAACGGTGAGAATGATCGATGTGCCCTGGCTCTCTCGCTTTGTGACATCGAGCCAGCCGCCGACTGTCCTGGCCCGTTCCCGCAGCCCCTTGATGCCAAAGGCCTTCGGCGCTTCCAGGTCGCTCGGCTGAATGCCCCTGCCGTTATCTGAAACTTCAAGTGTCAGCACCCCGTTCGCGGCGGAAACATCGACCGAGACCTGCGTGCACTGTGCGTGTTTGGAGACATTGGTCAGTGCTTCCTGCGCGGTCCGGTACGCCACCAATTCGACCGCCTTGGGCAGGCCCATGACGTCGGGCTCGGCTTGCAGCAGAGTGCGAATACCGGTTCGATCCGTGAAGCTGTCGGCCAGCCATTGCAGCGCTGGTAACAATCCCTGGTCAAGGATCGCCGGCCGCAAATTCATCATGATCCGCTGACTCGCGCCCAGGGCCTGCCGCAGCATGGCATTGGCGCTTGCGACGTGCGCCAGCAATGCCTTGTCTTGCCCGTGCCGCTCGATCCAGGCCAGGTCAAATCGCAGCGCGGTGAGCGCGCCGCCTATGTCGTCGTGCACGTCGCGAGCAATGGCAGCGCGTTCCTGCTCGATGCTGGATTGCAAATGCGCGGCAAACTCGGCCAGGCGTCGTTCGGACGCTGCCAGTTCCAGGTCTGCGCGCTGCTTTTCGGACCGAATTAGGTTGATTTCAATGGCGCGGAAAAGGACATGGGCAAGCTTGCCCATGCTGTCCTTGAGCAGGTAGTCGGTGATGCCGCGGCGCATCGCATCCACGGCAGCCTGCTCGCCAATCGCGCCGGACAGAATGACAAAAGGCGGTGGCGCACCCAGCGTCTGCACCAGTTCCCAGGCATCCAGCGCGGTGAATCCCGGCAACCTGTAGTCGGCCAGTACCACGTCAATCGGTCCGCTCTCGATCTGCTCGCGCAGCGCCTCCAGGGTCTGGACTCGGGTGCTGGTGAACTTCACGTCGGACTTGCGCAAGGCATGGATCGCCAGATCGTGATCCACAGCCGAATCTTCCAGATGAAGAATGTGGATCAGGGACCGTTCTTGTTGAGCAACCATGGTAGGGCGGACGGGCGTGTGGCAATGCGCCCAAGGCGTGCGTCAAGTGTAGGACATCATCCCAGGGCCAGCACTTAGAATCGTCGCGCCATGGGTCAGATCACCAGGTGCCCGTCCTGTGGCACGATGTTCAAGGTGGTTCCGGATCAACTCAAGATCTCGGAGGGCTGGGTGCGTTGCGGGCACTGTGCCGAGGTGTTCGACGCGCGACTAAATTTGCTGCCTGATTCAGCGCAGCCACCTGCCCCGGCGCCGGACCCGGTTGTATCGTTGCCGGTCACGATGCGTGAGGCGCCCAGCACGATCAAGCCGGCAGCGTTTGCCGTCGTTACCGATTCAGCCTGGCCGCTGGACCACTCGCAGCCGCTTCCCGATGTCATGCACGATGCTCCGTTGCAGGCGCCGCCGCCGGTTCCCCCGGCCCCGGACTCGTTCACGCTGGAGCCGATCCAGCAGCCGGTCGCGGCGACGAGCTCGGGCGACGTTTCATTCTTGCGCGGATCCCGCGCTGCCGTTTTCTGGCGTCGCCCGCTGGTTCGTTTTGGCCTCGCCCTGATGGCCCTCGCGTTGCTGACGACGCTGGTATTTCAGGTCGCCATCGACCAGCGTGACCGGCTGGCAGCGATGGAGCCACGAGTCCGGCCCTGGCTGGAAGCCGCCTGCCTGACTCTTGCTTGCAAGGTGCAGGCGTTGCGCCAGATCGAAGCGCTGGTGATGGATGGCTCTTCGTTCAACAAGCTCGCCCCCAACGTCTATCGCCTGGCCTTTTCCGTGCGCAACACCAGCAAGTGGGACCTGGCCCTGCCCGCGCTTGAACTGACCTTGACGAACGACCAGGATCAAACCCTGCTGCGCCGTGTCTTCAAGCCGTTGGAACTCGGCGCCCATGCCAGCAGCATCCGGGCCGGCGGGGAATGGACTGGTAGCGCCCTGGTGCGACTGTCACTCGCTTCGGGCGATGTCGTTGGTTACCGCATACTCGCCTTTTATCCCTGATTCCGCTCGGCTACGAATTGGTTCCTATGTCATCCCTTATTTGTGGTTCGCTGGCCTTCGACACCATCATGCTGTTTGAAGGGCGATTTCGCGACCAGATCCTGCCCGAGCAACTGCACATCCTGAATGTTTCCTTTCTGGTTCCCAGCCTGCAGCGCGACTTCGGCGGATGCGCTGGAAACATCGCCTACAGCGTCAAGCTGTTGGGCGGGGTGCCGCTTCCGATGGCGACCGTCGGGATCGACGCTTCGGAATACCTGAAGCGACTGAAGGCTTTGGGCATCAGCAGCGAGTTCGTGCAGGTGGTGCCAGACACCTACACCGCGCAGGCCATGATCATGACCGATCTGGAGAACAACCAGATCAATGCTTTCCATCCGGGGGCCATGGCGCATGCCCAGTTGAACCGGATCGCTGCTCGCAGTGATATCAAGCTGGGGATTATTTCCCCGGATGGCAGCGACGCGATGCTGCAGCACGCTGAACAGTTTTGCGCGGCAGGCATTCCCTTCATGTTCGACCCCGGCCAGCAACTGCCACGCTTTGATGGTAAGCAGCTGGCCCGCTTCGTCGAGCAGGCGACATGGATCGCGGTCAATGACTACGAGGGAAAAATGTTGGGCGAGCGCACTGGCTGGAGCATCTCGAAAATGTCGAAAAAGGTCAAAGGACTGATCGTCACTCTTGGCGAGCAGGGCAGCGAGGTCTGGATCGACGGGCAGAGGACCCTGGTGCCGCCAGTCCCAGCGACGGCGGTGGTCGATCCGACGGGCTGTGGCGATGCCTATCGCGGCGCACTGCTGTTCGGCCTGGAACAGGGCTGGGATCTGCAGCGCTGCGCCGCGCTTGGCAACCGGGTGGGCGCGCTCAAAATCGC
>JBCKPH010000115.1:0-7439 GCA_038901755.1 Burkholderiaceae bacterium
TAAAAATGCTCAAAACTATTACGGCCGGCCACGTAGTGCTCAAAGTGCTTTCGATGGCCGTCGAAAATTTTCTTAGCCTCCAGAAATTCTGGCTGTCCGACGAGAATCTTGAGCATATTTCTGCAGCCGGCCCATGAAACAAAATAAAAGTGAACTTCGCGCAGCACCGGCTGCATTCGCATTTGCCCATGTCGCACGAGTGCGCGTATCTCATCTTGCGATGCTTGCGCCGCGGGCTCCGGCAAACGAAGCCTAGAAGATTCTGCTATCGCCTCCCCAATCCGAGCCATTTGCTTTTGTGCTGCGGCTCGATGCAGTTCGAGGCGGTCATAGGCAAAACGCGCTGCGCTTCCGTTTGCGACAACAATGAACAACTTCTCTCTGTGCGTCATAGACGCCCAGTGTGCGCGGGCAGCGTCAACGTTCATGCGGCCTAGCGAACAGCGTCTATCCGCCGCGAGGCAGGGTGTGGGGAAAGCACGGGGACCTCCTGCGGCAGATAAACCTTATAGGATTCAGCCGCCGGGCGCAGCGGTTACTTACTGGGGATTGTAAGTTTGGGGCGCATGGTGCGGAGCGATTTTCTGCGAGGCTGCGTCGGCTGAGGCCAGCACTGCATGCCACATGACAAACAAATTGGTTTGACAGTCGCCGCTTTCACACCCCGCATGGGCGGGGGACACCACCAGGAATGTGTTTATCAACGCCAATCACATACAGAGTCAGGGCGGCAAGCTGCAACTCGTGCCCGGAATTTTCGTGAACGCGGAGATTCACCTGGACGTCCGAGCTGTGATCGAATACTTGTTCTCGCCGGTCCAGAAAATTGCCCATGAAGCAGAGCAAGTGCAATAGAGCCGGGCATAGTGGCGATTCCAGCATGACGGGATGCTCAACCCAGAAAGACGCCGTGAACCGTACGATTACAAATCGCAGCCGCTGGGCAATGCCGGCCCGCGCGTGAGCTGCGGCCTGATCAGCGCCGGCTGACAGACAGGTCAAGCGGCATCACGCTGGCTGTCGGGTCGACCCGGGACAACCCCGCCCAGCCGCCGCTACGCGAAGCGCCGCACATCGTAGGGCGCGAGGTCGACTGCCGTGGTCCGCCCGGCAAGGATATCGGCGACCAGGCTGGCGCTTGCGGGGGCGCTGGCCAGACCGACATGACCGTGTCCGAAGGCGTAATGCAGGTCGGCGCAGGCGCTGGACGGACTGAGCACCGGCAGGCCGTCCGCTGTTGATGGCCGGTTTCCCATCCAGCGCGTAATTTCGGCGTCCGGTCCACTCTGTTGCAACTCAGGGAAACAGCGCAGCGCATGCTTGAGCAGGATGTCGGCGCGGCGCCAGTTCGGCGCGGCGCCCTCGGCTGCCAGTTCGACCTGTCCGGCAACGCGAAGCGCGCCTGCGGTTGAGGTGATGGCCATCTTGCCGTCGCTCGGCATGATCGGAATTTCAAGTTCAAAGCCCGGACGCTGAATCGCCACGTGGTAGCCGCGCTCGCTCTGCAGCGGCACCGCATCGCCGGCAGCGCGCGCCAGTGCGCCAGACGCAATGCCGGCTGCGAGCACGGCGCGGTCGCAGGCCAGCAGGCCCCGCGTAGTGTGCACTCCGCTAAGGCGACCGCCGTCGATGGCAAAGCCGCGCGCCGGCTCATGCAACAGCACCGCGCCGAGCGACACGGCGTGCAAAACCAGAGCCGCCACATAGCGCCCCGGATCGAGGCAATGAGCGCCATCGGTCACGAGCACGCCGAAGCGGTAGCTTGGGCCGAGTTGCGGCGCCTTTGCACGCAAGGCGGCGGCGTTGAGTTCCTGCCAGCGCACGCCGTTCTCGCGCCTTAAACGCCAGGCCAGAGCCTCGGCATCAAACGCAGCACGATTCGGGTACACATACAGCAGCCCGCGGCTGGCAATCAGTCCAGGCTGGCCGATCCGAGCTGCCAGTTCGCGATGCCGCTGCGGCGCATCGTGCAGCAGCGCCGACAACGCGCGTGCCGTCGCCCGCACCCGCTGCACGCTGGCACCGGCGCGCTGGAAGCGCCATAACCAGGGCCACAGCGTCGGCAGGGCTGACCAGCGCAGCGTGAAGGGGCCGTCCGGGTCCAGCAGGTAGCCCGGCAGCTTCTTCCACAGTCCCGGCATCGACATCGGCACCACCGAAGCCGGACTGATCCAGGCGCCATTGCCGAAACTCGCCGCCTGTTCGCCGCCCGGCTCACCCGGTTCAAGCAGCGTGACGCGATGGCCGTCGCGCAGCAGCTCGAGCGCGCAGCAGGCGCCGACGATGCCAGCGCCGATCACGCAACAGTGCAGTGGGACAGCCATCGCGGGCGATTCTGCATGAACCGAGGCCAACTGGGCTGACCTTGGCGTCGCGCCGAGGCTGCAGCGGGTCGCCCGCGCCATGCATGGCCAAGCTGCAAGTGCAGGAACAATCGCTCGGCAACCTGGTTTCATCTGCGCCCACGGAACCGCTGCTCGACCTCTGCCGATCCCGCCTCCATGACCAACCCGACGACCCGCGGCATCCTCTATCTCTGCCTGGGCGTGTTCGTTTTCTCGCTGCAGGACGCGATCATCAAGAAGGTGAGCGGCGGCTATCCGCTGACCCAGGTGGTCTGCATCCGCTCGGTGGTGGCTGTTCCCATCCTGCTGGCGCTGGTGCAGTGGGACGTCGGCTGGCGCGCCATCCTGTCGCCGCAGTTCACGGCGCTCACCGCCAGGGCGGCGATCATGTTCGTCTCTTACACCAGCTACTACCTGGCGTTCCCGGCGCTGCCGCTGGCCGACGCCGTCGCGCTCTACTTCACGGTGCCGCTGTTCGTCACGGCGCTGGCCGGTCCGTTCCTGGGCGAGCGTTCCGGTCTGAGGGTCTGGAGCGCTGTCGCCGTTGGTTTTGCCGGTGTGCTGGTCATGCTGCAGCCCGGCAGTGGCCTGTTCGAGCCGGCCGCGCTGCTGTCCTTGCTGTCAGCCTGCATGTACGCCACGTCCATGTTGATGGCGCGCCGGCTCGGAACCTCCGAGACTGCCTCGGTGATGGCGTTCTACCGGAACTGGGTGTTCCTGGCCGGCGCCGGCTGCATCGCGCTGATCGTCAACCAGACCGGTATCGTGCAGGCGGAGCATCCCAGCCTGTCGTTCCTGGTGCGGCCCTGGGTCATGCCGAGCCTGGCCGACGCTCTGCTGATCGCCTCCTGCGGCGTGATCGCTGCCACCGGCATGATGTTCCTGACCAACGCCTACCGCATCGCCCGCGCCAACCTGGTCACCTCGTTCGAATACACCGGGGTGCTATGGGCGCCGCTCTGGGGCTTCCTGTTCTTTGCCGAAGTTCCGCGCCTGACTACCATCCTCGGCGCCGCGCTGATTGTCGGCGCCGGCATGGTGGCGCTGCGCGCGGCCAGACCTTGATGCGTATTGAACCGGCGCCGCCAGCAGCGACAATTCGTGCATGACCCGCCAGGGATGAAACCATGACTCAAGTAACTCCAACTCTAGACGGCATCGAATTGCGTGACGGCAGCGCCGCCTCGCAACTGCTGCCGAGCTACTGGCTGCGCGACCTCTGCCACTGTGTCGCGTGCCGGCACCCGGGCAACGGGCAAAAGCTGTACGAAATCACCGACCTGCCCGCGGCTTTGCGCGTCATGCGCGCACAACTGGCCGACGATAAGCTGGTCGTGACCTGGTCGGACGGACACGGTTCGTCATTCGGCCTGGACTGGCTGCGCAAGCACCTGCTCGGTGACGAAGCCAGGACACAGCGCCGCCGCAGTGTCCAGCTCTGGGACCGGAACATTGCAAGCCAACTCCCCGAGGGCGACTGGCCCGTCATGCGCGACGACCCCGCCGCCGAACTGGCCTGGCTGGAGCGTTACACCGCGCTTGGCTTTGGCCTGCTGCGCAACGTCCCCTGCACCAGCGGCATGGTGGCCGAGGTCGGCGACCGGCTCGGCCATGTGCGCGTCACCAACTACGGGCGCCTGTTCGATGTCAAGTCGGTGCCGAACCCGAACAACCTGGCCGATACCTCGCTCGGGCTCGGCGTGCATTCGGACAACCCATACCGCGACCCGTCGCCAGGCATCCAGTTGCTGCATTGCCTGGAATGTGAGGCACCGGGCGGCGACACGCTGCTGGTCGATGGCTTCAACGCCGCCGCGCTGCTGCGCAAGGAAGACCTCAAGGCATTCGATCTGCTCAGCACCGTGCCGATGAACTTTCGTTACGCCAGCGCCGACGCCGAGCTGCGCGCGCGCCAGACGCTGATCTCGGTGGACAGCGACGGCGAAGTGAAAGCGGTGCATTTCAACAACCGTTCGGCCGACTGGCTCGATGCGCCAGCCCAGGTCGCCGCCCGCTGGTACCACGCCTACATCACCTTTGCGCGGATCCTGAAACGGCCCGAACTGGAACTGATTTTCAGGCTGGCGCCGGGCGACTGTGTGGTGCTGCAGAACGACCGCACCCTGCACGGACGCACCGCGTTCGACTCGAACCTGGGACGGCGCCATTTGCAAGGCTGCTACATCGATCGCGACGGGGTCGAGAGCCGGCGGCTGGTGTTGCGCCGCACGCTGGCGAGCTGATTCAATCTGCGCTTCAAGCCAAGTCGTTCAGCGCCAACGCCGCCATCGAAGCCGTAGCTGTAGTCATCATCGGAACTCACAAGGAGCAGACCATGGACCCGCTCGCCGCCATTCACGCCGCGTTCGAGAGGCGCGGCACTGAGTCCTATGGCGAGGGCGTCAGCCAGCTCGAGCACGCGCTGCAATGCGGCGCCTTTGCCGAGCGTGATGGCGCGAGCGCAGCGCTGGTGGCGGCGACCTTTCTGCACGACATCGGGCATCTGCTGCACGACCTGCCCGAGGATGTTGCCGAGCAAGGCATCGACACCCAGCACGAATCGGTTGGTTCGGCCTGGCTGTCACAGAATTTCGGCCCCGAAGTGACGGAACCGGTGCGCCTCCATGTCGCGGCCAAATGCTACCTGGCCGCAATCGAGCCCGGCTACTTCGAGCGGTTGTCCGAAGCCTCCAAGCTTTCGCTGAAGCTCCAGGGCGGACCGATGTCGCCCGCGCAGGCCAAGGCGTTTGAGTCGGAGCGCTTTTTTTCCGACGCCGTGCAACTGCGGCGCTGGGACGAGGAAGGCAAGATCGTCGGTTACCGCGGCCCGACGCCGGCGCATTTCGACCGGTTCATCCTGGCCAGCCTGAAGTAGCCATCGTGCCGGAGCAGCATCGGGGTCTGGCCGCGGAACTGGTGGTGGCCGGCGAGGCGCTGATCGATCTGATGACGGCGCCGGACGGCACGGTTAAGCCGGCCCTCGGCGGATCGCCCTTCAACCTGGCGTTGGCGCTGGGCCGCCTGGGGCGCAGCGTGGCCTACCGCAGCCCGCTGTCCACCGACCACTGGGGCCAGCAACTCGCCGACGCGCTGCTCAATAGCGGCGTGGTCTTGAGCGGTGGCCGCAGCGATCAGCCCACTTCGCTCGCGACCGTACGGCTCGACGCGAACGGGGAGGCGATATACAGGTTCGAGCGTGAAGGCGTCGCCGACCGCTCATTGGCGCCGCTCAGCCTGCTGGACGACTGGCCGCCGACCTGCCGCTTTTTTCATGTCGGTTCTCTTGCGCTGATCCCGCCCGACGGTGACGCCTGGTGTGAGCTGCTGCGCAAATTGCGGCAACGCGGTGTTAGCACCAGCGTGGACGTCAACATGCGGCCGAAGGCGGCCAGCGACGCTACGCGCTACGCCGCCACAGCGCGCGCGGTGGCCGCGCAAGCCCACTGGCTCAAGGTCAGCGACGAGGACCTGCTGGCCATGGGCTTGTACGGCGACCCCTGTCGCGCTGCTGCCAGCCTGTTCAACGAAAAAACCCGGGCCGTGCTGCTGACCCGTGGCGCGCAGGGCTCATGGTGCTTCCATCAGCATGGCGCACTGTTCCAGCCAGCCGAATCGGTGCAGGTGGTTGACACCGTCGGTGCGGGCGATTGTTTTTATGCGGGTTTCCTGGCTTGCCTGGATGAAGCCGGCGCCCTGCACGCGCCGCCCGACAGCGAGTTGCTGGGCCAGGCGCTGCGCATGGGCAGCCGCGCCGCTGCATTCAACATCCAGCGCGCTGGCTGCCAGCCGCCCTGGCGGCATGAGTTGACGGGCGGTTGACGGCGCTGGAGCGCTATGCCGCAGCCTGCCACCTGCGCAGGTATCGGTGACCACCACGGCACCGGCGCTTCTAAGATCTCACCGCTTCCAGCATGCTCCGCACGTAGGTCTCCTTGTCTTCCTCCTGAAACAGGATGTGCCGCTTCTGCATGTCGGCCTTCTCCATTCTCCACAGCATTCGCATCGTGTGTGATGGCGTGTTGGAGACGATAAATGACTGCAGCCGGACATTGGCGTCGCCAAGCCGCTGTTCAATTTCCTTGATGGTCTGGTGAAACTGGATCTTCGGGTCAGTCGCACCAAGGTTCCGGATGCCCTTTGGATCCACGAAGATGACGTGCTGCTGTCCGCCTGCGAGCAGCCACAGGATAAAGTCGGGGTGAAAGTTTCCGGCCTCGAAGAAGCCCACACCTCGACCCTTGCTGAGGTTACGGTGTCCAGGAATTGCGTCACCTCGCCGGCCTTCGCATGCATCACACGGTAGAGGCCGAAGTCCAGGTCGGGCTGGTCGAGCTGGAACAGCTCCTTCAGAAGGGTTTTCAGCTTTTCGTATTTCTGGCTCATGCGGATTCCGTCGTGAAATAGCGGCGTTTTGGGTCCTGCGGGTTGGTGCCGATCTCGCGCACCAACCCTCGGGCGACCAGGCGAGTGCGCGTGGCGCGCGGCGTGAGTCCTATGCCTCTGGCGATCTCGCTCGTCGAGAGTCCCTCCGGCGCACTGACCAAGGCCATGATGGTGCTATCGGTCGGATCGAGATCCACCGCCCCGATTCGCGCGGTCCGGATGGTGACGCGGAAGCGGATGCCAATCTCCTCGAGCGCCGGTGGCGCCAGCCCGGCGTCGCGACAGGTCGCGATCATGCGCTGGATGCCGCTTCCCCACTGTTCCACCAGACCGAGTTCGTGGAATACCCTCCCGATGACGCGATTGCGCAGCTTCGAGACGCCGCGGGGAAGGTCCGCCACGGTGAGGCCAAAGGGCAGCAGGCCCGGATTCTCCACCTCCAAGCGGTCATCGAACAAGGCCAGCCGAATCGGCGCGCCCCGCTGGGAGTAGTCGGCATGAGCCACTGCATTGATCACCGCCTCGCGCAGCGCCGCGGGCGGCAACGTCCACTTATCGGTCCTGCGAACACGACCGATATCAGCTCCGCGCGTGGAATGCTTTTCCACGAAGGCAATGGCGGACTCGATCGCCGGGACCGGCGGCATTCGGAACTCGGCGTGATCGATGATCGTCGACCGATCGGTACCGTTGAAGCGGCCGGCCTGGATC
>JBCKPH010000116.1:0-7085 GCA_038901755.1 Burkholderiaceae bacterium
TGGGGTTGCAATCTTGGCTTCTCGCTGGCTGTCTGGGACCGCATGGCAGGCACGCTGGTGGTGCCGCGCAACGAGCCGGAAACCTTTCGCATGGGCCTGTCAACCGACCCGCAGGAAGCCAATCCCCATCACGGACTGTGGCGCATCTATGTGCAGCCCCTGGTCGCCGCCGTGCAGCGGCTCGGGGACTCCGGTTCAAGGCTGCTTGGGCGCGGGCGGTGACCTGGTCAGGGATTGAATTTGCGCCAGCGCCGCCTCGACCTTGAAGGCGATGAAGCGCTCGCCCAGCTCGGCGCTTGCCTGGTCGACGCCGCCGTCTGATCCCAGTTCCTTGCGAGCCGCTGCGAACTGATCGATTCGCAGCAGCCGGCTCGACGCCTTGCGCTGCGCGGCGACAAACATCAATTCCGAAGTGTCCACCACGCCGGCGTGACTTGTCACGGCAAGCCGTTTTTGCGTCAGCAGGGCCTTGGCCCGTTCAAACGACTTGTAGTACAGGTCGCCGATGTAGTGCACCTGTATCGCCTGGTCTTTCAGTTGCCTGTCGAGGGACTGCGCGACTTTTTTCAGGACGTCCTGCCCGTCGCCATGGTCTCCCATCAGCAGGATGGTGCTGAAGCCAGTGATGGCCGCGTTAAGTGCCACATCCTGCAGCACGGCGCCATAGGTAGCGGGACTCAGGCTGATGCTGCCCGGGAAACGCATGTGGCCGCCAGCGGGAACAAACGATCCGGTCGGCGCGAACGGCAGCACCGGATAGACCAGCGCGTTCCCGAGCCGTCTGGCGATCTGTTCGGCAACGTAGCGGGCAATGGCGTTGTGTTTGCCGGTCACCATGTGCGGACCGTTCTGCTCCGTGCTGCCCGCATACAAGATGACCGTCTTGCTGCCCTGGGCAACTGCCCGTCGAACTTCCACCCAGGTCAGGTCTTCGACCCACACGGTCGGCTGCGCCAGCACCTGGCATGCCGCCAGCAATCCAACAAGAAAAGCGAGGAACTGCCTCAACGCGAGGAACCCGTGGCAGCGGGGTGTCATGCCGCTATCGCTGATGCCAGAAGACGCGAGGCCTTGCCACCTGCGCCCCGCAACTGCTTCTCCACCTCATCGTGAAAGACCCGGATATTGCGCTCCAAGTCCCCCAGTTCGACGCGCTCCAGCACGCCAGCGCCCAAGCCCTGCTGCGCCAGCGTCGCGGCGCGAAAGTCCTCGGCCGCAAACACGCCGCCGTCGAGCAGGTCGAAGCTGCAAAGGTCTTCCACATGCGACATCTCGACCCCGGGGATATCGTAGGGCACGGCCCCGGCCTGCTCTGCCATTGCCAGCACCTGGTTCGCCGGCACATAGAGAAACTCCGGCGCATCGTCAATGAACCGCGCAATCAGCCAGGGGCAGGCGATGCGATCGATCTTGGGTCGTTCACGGGTGATCCATTTCATACTGTGTCTCCTTTCGCTTGAACCGGTTTGCCGGCGCTTTGCCAGGCGTCTATGCCACCTGGTAGAAAACGCGCATTGACACCCTGAGCGCGCAGTTGCATGGCGGTGGAGCGGCCGACCTCATGGCCATAGACGCAATAGACCAGCACCTCCCGGTCCTTGGGCAGATCGGCCACCCATTGCCTTACCTTGGCCGGGTCCTGCCAGCGCGCGCCAGGCAGCATGGTGTTGGCCTGCTCGAACATGCCGGCGCGGCGGACATCCAGAACCAGCGCGTCGCCAAGGCGCTCCGGGTTGCCAGCGAACGCGTCGCTGCTGGCGTGGACCGCCTGCTGATAACGCAGGTACACCTTGTCCCAGTCGATATGTGTCATGAAGGCATCGACGTAGGCGCCAGCCTGCACGCCATGATCCATGTGGTAGGCGTGCTCGTACATGTCGAGCGCCAGAATCGGCGTGCCGCCGGCCAGCGCGTGGGTGTGGTCGGCTGCCCACTGATTCACCAGCGAGCCTTCGCGCGGCTGGAAGGTCAGCAGGACCCAACCCGAGCCGCCTCCCAGCGCCTTGCCCATGGCAACGAACTCGTCGCGCCATCGTTCGACGCTGCCAAAGCTGGCCATCAAGGCCAGCGCCATCGCTGGCACCATGTCTTTGCCGGCGCCTCCCAAACTGGCGAAGTAGAGTTCGTGCAGCAGCATCGAATTGGTCGCAATCAGTTCTTCACGCTTCAACCCGTTCAGCAGGTAACCCGGCGCACTGGCCACGGCTATGCCGGCTAGTTCGGCACGGATCGAGTTCAGGCGTTTCACCGCTCCGCCGTAGTTGTTCTGGTGGTGGCTGCGCAGCAATTTTTCCGACAGGCCGGGCAGGGCGCTCGGGTCAAAGGGAAGGTCTTGGATAAGTGCGGGCATGGTGTCTCCTGGGCGGTTAGATAAGAAACTGGCGCGAGTCGGTCATTGGCTGGCCTCGCTCTGAAAAGCTCTCAGCAGTCCCTCGAAAACGCCAGCCGTCACCAGCAACAACTGGTCATCGTCGGCAATGGCTTCGCGCATGCCGGCCAGCACCCGCTCGATGCCGCTCGCTTCCGCGGGCTGCACGCCGCCGACGTCCAGGCTGTGCACCAACAGGCCGAGCCGCATCAGGGCAGGCGTCTCGAGGTTAAAGCTGGCCAGCAGCGTCTCGAAGGTCACGCGCATTCCAACGTGGGTGAACGTTGCGCCGTCAAAATCAAACCCAACCGCGTTCCTGGGGCAGTCGGCGGGCGACTTGATCCAGACAAAACGCGCATCCGGATCAATGAAGCGACGGATCAGCCAGGCGCTGGCCAGACGATCGACCCAGGGGCGCTGGCGCGTCGCCCAGATACGGCCGCGATAGTCCTGCAGGTTCAGCTTGCTGATTGTCTTCTGCACCGGATGCGGTTCATCGGGGGAGACCAGTTGGTTCACCTCGTCTTCCAAGAACTCGAGTGCAGCCTGCGCCTGCTTCTGCGCCTCGCCCGGGAAGAAGTCGATCGACGCCAACTGCTCGTGCGCCTTGCGCAGTTTGCGACTCTGCTTGAGGGCGTCGAGCGCGTTGTTGGCCGCGAGCTTACTGCGGCTGGCCGCAATCTCGACCAACAGCGCGCCAAACTCCGCGCTGCGGTCGAACATCGACTCAAACGCATCGTCCTCACCGTCCGTCCGCAGTACGTAGGCCGTTCCATCGTGCCTGCGCAGATCGTCCGCAATGGCGCCCAGGGTGCCAGCGGCGCCGCTCTGCGCAGGCAGAAGGTAGACACCGTCGCGCAGCACCGCGGCGCCACTTGATTTGAGCGCCCGCCAGCAGCGCATACGGGCCGTCGCGCTCTCGGTCGGGAGAGAAAGGACAAGCAACAACCATTTCATTTGTCTCGTTTATAACATGATGTATTGATTGCTACAAATAACCTCGCATCGATCAAGGTTTTGCTGCTTCCGGCCCGGGCAGCCTGGGGAGCCGTTCAAGCCATCGTCTGATCTGCACTCGCCGACACGGACCGCCCCGCTCAGCCGGAAAATCAGGTCCTGATTGAGAACAAAAGAGCAGACATGAGACTCGCCATGGTGTCCCGCCCGCTTGCCGACGCAGATCTGCGACTGGCCCGGCAGGTGGGCATGACCGATGTCGTCAGCACCGTGCCGGGCGTGACGATGGCGCCCGAGCGCGAACAGGGTCCGGCGCTTTGCGTGCGAGGATCT
Source organism: Burkholderiaceae bacterium (assembly GCA_038901755.1). Lineage (GTDB taxonomy): Bacteria > Pseudomonadota > Gammaproteobacteria > Burkholderiales > Burkholderiaceae_C > JBCKPE01. The sequence continues at coordinate 3,659 of JBCKPH010000116.1, forward strand.
GCTGGAGATGCGCCGGCGCGTGGAAGCCGCAGGGCTGACCCTGTCGGTGATCGAAGGCTACCAACTGTCGGACCGCATCACGCTCGGACTGCCAGGACGCGACGAGGACCTGGCCAGGGTCTGCGCGTCGATTGCCAACATGGGACGGGCCGGAATCCCGATCTACTGCTACAACTTCATGGCGGTTTTCAACTGGTTGCGCACTTCTGACGACGTGGTCGGGCGCGGTGGCGCCCTGGTCACCCGGTTCGATGCGCGAGCGCTCGATGACATGCCACGCACCTATGCGGGCGAAACGAGCGACGACCAGACGTGGGACAACTTCCGCTATTTCCTGCAGCGCGTGTTGCCGGTGGCCGAGGCGGCCGGCGTCAAGCTCGCGCTGCACCCGGACGATCCGCCGATGTCGCCGGTGCGCGGCCTGGCCCGCATCATGCGCGACGTCGAGGCGTTCGACCCTGTCATCGACATGGCGCCCGACAGTCCGTCCAACGGGATCACGTTTTGCCAGGGTAACTTTGCCGCCATGGGCGGCGTCGATATTCCCGACGCGACCCGCCAGTTTGGCGAGCGCAAGAAGATTTTCTTTGCCCATTTTCGCGACATCCGCGGCAGCGTGCCGCTGTTCGAGGAAACCTTTCACGATGAAGGAAAGACGGACATGCTGGAGGCCATGCGGGCTTACCGCGACATTGGTTTCGACGGCCCGATGCGTCCCGACCATGCGCCGACGATGGAAGGCGAGAGCAACGAGCACCCCGGCTACATGATGCGCGGGCAGATCTTCGCGATCGGATACATGAAAGGACTGATCGAGTCGGTCCGCGCCAAGAGCAGGGTGGCCTGATCGGGCCTTGTCGCGTCGGCACTGACCCGGTGCGCCGTCAGGGCCAGGCGACGTCCGGCTCAAACGGATACAACGGTCGGCGGCGGTGCTGGTAGTGAAACGTAGACAAGTCGGCGCTGGTCACACCCGGGGTAGCAACCCATAGCAGTTGTTTCGCAATCGGCTCCATCGCCGGGCGCGGGGAATGTACGCCTTTGGCCACAATGATTTTTACCGCAGTCGGTTCCACGCCCAGGGTGCGGAACTGCTGCAGGCTGCTCGAGCCGGCGGGCAATGAGGTCACCACCAGAGTGAACCCGTCGTCAGTGCGCAGCGCGCAGCTTGGTCCGTTGTTGAAAAAGCGGAAACCACCGTGCGTCGGGCCGGTTTCCTCGAAGCGACCATCGGACAATGCCGTCACCACGGCCTGCACCAGGAACGGCTGTCCGTGCATGGAGTCGCGTTTGCCGCCAAGCGGCGCGTGCAAGCGGCCTCCGATGCCGGTGCTCTGCGCCAGTTTCACCACATCCGGGTCACACACCGCCTGCAGCAATTCGGTGATGCCGAGCCGGCGCGCGGCGTGCAGGATATGGGTCGAGTCCCCAGGGCTGCCACCGCCGACGTTGTCGCCTACATCGAACTGCACTACCGGGCCGGCGGCGGCGGCACGCGCCTGCAGCAGCGCCGCGTCGATTGCCATGCCACCCTGGTTCAGCGCCGCGCGCATGGACCAGGCGGCCAGCGCCAGCTGGTGCGCTACGCCGCCTGAGCCACCACCCGAGGCAGTGCAAGGCCGCTTCGGGCTACGCCCTTCGCAGCTTTGCACGGCGCTCCATCCTCACCATCCCTCCAAGAACCAGCCCCAACTCCATCTCACCCAAAGGGGACATCTCTACTTTGTGAAAATGGGGACATTTCTATTTTGGGTTGACAGGCGGCGTGACAAGTTCTTCTGTTTCGCACCACGGCACGGTTCTTGGAGTTGCGCTCGCCATCGGTTTGGCCGGCTGCGCGCAGATTCCTCAACTGCCGGGCGACGGCCGTTATGACGGCGAGTTGTGTGTTGCCACGGGAACCGAAGCGCCGCGTTGCGGAGCGGCCGAGGTGTCGCTGTCGAACGGCCGGGCTCAGGTGCAGGTGAGCGACATCGTCTACGACTTGTTGCTGGAAGATGGGCGCCTTGAGCTCAAGCTGCTGCACGGCACGATGCAGGTCGATGCCTTCAATGCAGCTTACGCCTGGAGCAACAGTTTCCTGACCTTTGTCGATCCGGACAAGCCGGTGCATTACCGCATCCGCTTCGCCAACCCGGCACAATGACCGGGCCGATTCAGGAGACATCGTGATGCACGCCACCATAGGACCGATTCCGCGTTTTTGCCTAGGCCAGGCGTTGCAGTCCGACGATCCGGTTGGGCAAGCGCCGACCCCGTTGCCCCTGATTCGCCAGTTGATACGCGGACCGGATTTTGCCGCCACGGTGCCGCCGCCCGCGGACGGCCGGGCCAGGAAACAGAAGTAGCCGTCAGCTGTACGCGACGCCCTGGGTATTGACGTAGAGCGAGTACAGGGACGTGCTCGCGGCCATGAACAGGCGATTGCGGTGCACGCTGCCAAAACACAGGTTGGCGCAGCGTTCTGGCAGGTCGATTCGGCCGATCAATTTGCCCGCCGGGTTGAACACATGGACGCCATCCAACCCTGCCGCGCCCATGCCCCAGCCGCACCACAGGTTGCCGTCGACGTCGATCCGAAAGCCATCCGGCGTACCAGGACCCGCGTCGATGGCCACGCGCTGATTGGACAATGCGCGCCCGTTGCGCACGTCAAAGGCGAGGATTTTGCGTGGCGTTGCACGCGACTCGACGACGTAGAGAATCGATTCGTCGGGCGAGAAAGCCAGGCCATTGGGCTGGTTGATACCCTCGGCCGCGACCGCGACGGTTCCGTCGGCATCGATTCGGTAGACGTTGGTCGGCAACTCGGGCTGCGCTTTCTCGCCTTCGTAGAAACCGCTGATGCCGAAGATCGGATCAGTGAACCAGACCGAACCGTCCGATTTCACCACGATGTCATTCGGGGAGTTAAGGCGCTTGCCTTGATGCGAATCGGCCAGCACCGTGATGCGTCCGTCGTGTTCGGTGCGGGTCACGCGCCGTGTCAAGTGTTCACAGGTGACAAGCCGGCCCTGGCGGTCCCGCGTGTTGCCGTTGGCGTTGTTGGAGGGTTGCCGAAACGCGCTGTGCCGGCCGCTGGCCTCGTCCCAGCGGTACATGCAGTTGCCCGGCACGTCGCTCCAGATCAGCGCGCGCATGTCCCCGAGCCATACCGGACCCTCGGACCAGCGCATGCCGGTGGCCAGCCGCTCGACCTTGGCCAGCGGCAGGCGGTAACGTTCAAAGGATGGATCGACGGCGACGACCGAAGGGTCGGGGTAGCGGGGGCTGGGTTGCCATTCGGACATGGTTTGCCTCAAGGGATTCGGTTGCGCTGTCAATTTTGCGGTGTCGCGGTGTTGGGAGTAAATGAGTTGTCCGGTTTTTGCTCGATTCGACAACCGGTAGGATGAGGCCATATTGACATTTGGAGTTTCGCATGACG
>JBCKPH010000117.1:0-6722 GCA_038901755.1 Burkholderiaceae bacterium
GCTCGAAGAGCTGCGAGTTGATGCGCTCTTGCAACTGGCGCACGCTCCAATGCTCAACGCGGCAAATTTCGAGGTAAAAGTCGCGTTTGAGGGGGTCGTCGATGTAGATCAGCGTCTTGAGGTGCGACCAGGTCAATTCTCTCCGCAGTGTGGAGAGAATTAACTCTTGCGCAAAGACCTCGGCCAACCGTACGCAGTGGCGCAGTTGTTGTTCGCTCCACCCCTTGCCAAAATCAGCCGTCAACTGGCGCGCCAACTCTGCCATCACCTGCTTGCCGTAGTCGGCCCGCTGCCCGTGCAGGAGTTCGGTGCTGATACGGCGGCCGATTTGCCAGTAAAGCTGGGTGAGCTCGGCATTGACGGCCTGTGCCACGCGCTGGCGAGCGGCGTCGATCAACTGACGGACATCGGCAAGCAGCGGTTGTAGCGGATGCAGGGGGGCAGTCATTGGTTATTTTGGGTCTTCAGGAGGCTTGAGGTTGGTTTCCTCGGAAATACGGGTTCCGAGGCCGCCGGCAAGAATGACTGCTTTCAATTCACGACCTCTAGGCGGGACACTTGCCGGTTGATCGACCGGCACGCGCTGCGGATTACGCGTTTTCATCTCGTTCTACTCGTTGTAGTCATACGCCTGAAACCCCGCCTGCTTGACCAAACTATCGCGCCGGGCCGACTGGTAGTCGGCCTCCACCATCTCAGCCACCAACTTCGGTAGTTTCGTGCTTGCGCTCCAGCCCAGCTTGGCTTTGGCCTGGCTCGGGTCGCCCAGCAGCGTCTGCACCTCGGTCGGTCGGTAGTAGCGCGGATCGACCTTGACGATCACGTCGCCCGCCTTGCACTGGGCCTTGTCGCCATCGACCTGGACAACCACACCCACCTCGCCGTCCCCCTCGCCCTCGAACCTGAGCGTGATGCCCAGCTCGCGGGCCGAGAACTCGACGAACTGGCGCACGCTGTACTGCACGCCGGTGGCGATGACAAAGTCTTCCGGTTCCTGCTGTTGCAGCATCAGCCACTGGGCCTGCACGTAGTCCCGCGCATGGCCCCAGTCGCGCAGCGCGCTCAGGTTGCCCAGGTACAGGCAGTCTTGTAGGCCGAGCGCGATGCGCGCCATGGCCCGGGTGATCTTGCGCGTGACGAAGGTCTCGCCGCGCAGCGGGCTCTCGTGGTTGAACAGGATGCCGTTGCAGGCGTACAGGCCATAGGCCTCGCGGTAGTTGACGGTGTTCCAGTAGGCGTAGAGCTTGGCCACAGCGTACGGGCTGCGCGGGTAGAAGGGCGTGGTTTCCTTTTGCGGTGTTTCTTGCACCAGGCCGTACAGCTCGGAGCTGCTGGCCTGGTAGAAGCGGGTTTTCTTCTCCAGCCCGAGGATGCGGATGGCCTCCAGCAGGCGCAGGGTGCCGATGCCATCGGCGTTGGCGGTGTATTCGGGCGTTTCGAAGCTGACCGCCACATGGCTCATCGCGGCCAGGTTGTAGATCTCGTCGGGCTGCACCTGCTGGATGATGCGGATCAGGTTGGTGCTGTCGGTCAGGTCGCCGTAGTGCAGCTTGAAGCGCTGGTGGTCAACGTGCGGGTCTTGGTACAGGTGGTCGATGCGGTCGGTGTTGAACAGCGAGGCGCGCCGCTTGATGCCATGCACCGCGTAGCCCTTGTTCAGCAACAGCTCGGACAGGTAAGCGCCGTCTTGGCCGGTGACGCCGGTGATGAGGGCGACTTTATTGTCTGGGGTCATGGGGGGGTGTCGCGATTATGGGGAGGCATGTGGCTCCCTCACCCCAACCCTCTCCCAGGGGGAGAGGGAGCAAAGTCCGGTAGCGTTCGGCCACCCGCTGGCGGCGGGCTTTGCCGGCTTTGTCAAAAGCGACGACGCCATAGCGTTCGGGGTCTTGCACATGGTAGGCAAATACCGTGGCGCCGCTGGTTTGGGCGTCGGTTTGGGCCAGTAGCGAAGCAAAGTCGTGGCCATGAAAGATGTTGTCGCCCAGCAGTTGCTCAAAGCGTGGCGTGATGCGGTAGTCATCGTGTTATTTGAGTTGCTTGGCATTTTTGGTACTCACAACTGGCTTGCCTGTTTTCAATTCGATCTCTTTACGGGTGTTGCCGGCGATGGTGCCACCTTGTTTGGCAATTCGTCGGTTTTGCTCCAGACCCTTGGGCTGCTTCTCACGTGAAATCTCAGTGGTGGTGGCTTCGGCGAGCATGTTGAGTACCAGTTCTAGGTTGGTCATGTTGTCGCGCAGGCCTTCCTTCTTCAGGCCTTTGACTTGTTTGTATTGACGTGTGGACAAGCCGCTCCAGGCTTTGGTGATCTCTTCGGTCAAAATGGCAAATTCTTGCCCCTTTTGAACACCACGATCTTCCCACTCGTCGGTGAGTTCTTTGCGAACCTCAATGCTTTTGAGCCGCTGGTTGATCCATTCTTTGGAGTAGCCTTTTTTCAGGTAAGTCTCCATGGCGCGGTCAAAGGCCAGCTCGGGGTCGTCAGTTTCTTCGATCCGCTCATAGCCCACGCGCGCCAGCCATTGTTTGAACGGCTCAGCCTTGGGGGACGGGATGGACTGCACCAAACGCAGGAGTTGTTCGGTGTCGGCCACGTCGGTTAGGTAATTCTTACCGTCCACTGATTTCATTTTCAGTTGACTACATTTTGTAGCCAACTCGCTGCCCTCTTTTTTGAGACGGTTCTTGAGCACGCTCCAGTAGGTGCGGGGGTTGGGGCTGTCGGTAAGCACCTTAACAACGTCAACGATGCTGAAGTACCACAGCTCGCGCTCAGCATCCCATTCAGAGCGAACGTGGTGGGTTTCAAATAGTTTGATGCTGGACATGGACTGAATGCTTTCCTGAATCCGTGACTTCATTCGTTGTAGTCATATGCCTGGAACCCCGCCATCTTGACCAGGCTGTCACGCTTGGCTGATTGGTAATCGGCTGCGACCATCTCGGCCACCAGTTGCGGCAGCGTCGTGGTCGGGCTCCAGCCCGAGGATGCGGATCGCCTCCAGCAGGCGCAGGGTGCCGATGCCATCGGTGTTGGCGGTGTATTCGGGCGTTTCGAAGCTGACCGCCACATGGCTCATCGCGGCCAGGTTGTAGATCTCGTCGGGCTGCACCTGCTGGATGATGCGGATCAGGTTGGTGCTGTCGGTCAGGTCGCCGTAGTGCAGCTTGAAGCGCTGGTGGTCAACGTGCGGGTCCTGGTACAGGTGGTCGATGCGGTCGGTGTTGAACAGCGAGGCGCGCCGCTTGATGCCATGCACCTCGTAGCCCTTGTTCAGCAGCAGCTCGGACAGGTAAGCGCCGTCTTGGCCGGTGACGCCGGTGATGAGGGCGACTTTCTTCTTCTCGGACATGATCTCGCCTTTCTGCGGGGGGCTAGCGCCGGAACGGTGCGGCGTCGTAGGCACGACGAATACCGTCACGAAGAGTGGTGTGGGCAGCCCAGCCCAGCGCATTGAGGCGGCTGCTATCCAGTAGCTTGCGCGGTGTGCCATCTGGTTTGCTGGCATCGAAGGTAATGCGGCCGTGGAAGCCCACCACCTGCATCACGGTCTCGGCCAGCTCGCGGATGGTGAGGTCTTCGCCGGTGCCGATGTTGAGCAGCGGGCCGTCGTAACCGCGATCCATCAGGTGCACGCAGGCGTCGGCCAGGTCATCGACGTACAGAAACTCGCGCCGGGGGGTGCCGCTGCCCCAGACCACGTATTCGCTGTCACCGCGTTGCTTGGCCTCGTGCGCCTTGCGGATCAGCGCTGGCAACACATGGCTGGTGGCCAGGTCGTAGTTGTCGCCCGGGCCGTACAGGTTGGTGGGCATCACGCTGACGTATTGCCGGCCGTGCTGCAGGTTGTAGCTTTCGCACAGCTTGATGCCGGCGATCTTGGCGATGGCGTAGGGCTCGTTGCTGGGCTCCAGCGGGCCACTGAGCAGATAGTCTTCTTTGATCGGCTGCGGGCAGTCGCGCGGGTAGATGCAGCTTGACCCAAGAAACATGAGTCTTTGTACCCCTGCAAGGTGGGCGCCGTGGATCAGGTTGTTCTGGATTTGCAGGTTTTGGTAGAGGAAGTCGGCGCGGTATTGGTTGTTGGCCTGGATGCCGCCCACCTTGGCGGCGGCGATGAAGATGTAGTCGGGCTTTTGCTCGGCGAGGAAGGCGTGCACGGCGGGCTGGTTCAGCAGGTCGAGCTCGGCGTGGGTACGGGTCAGCAGGTTGGTGTAGCCACCCGCCTGCAGCCTGCGCACCAGTGCACCGCCGACCATTCCACGATGGCCAGTGACGAAGATCTTGGCGTTCTTGTCCATGGGTTTTACTGATTAGCGGCAAAGCCCAGCACGGCCGCCCGTCGCCCCCTCACCCCAACCCTCTCCCCCGCGTGCGGGGGAGAGGGGGGGTATGCCTGTCACATGCCTGCCACCTGCCTTTGCTCCCTCTCCCGCTTGCGGGAGAGGGCAGGGGTGAGGGTCGGTGCGGGCCGCCGCAGAGGATGAAGGGGGTGAGGTGGGTCATGGCGTGGCCTTTTCGGCAAGGCGTGCCGCCTCGACGATGTGCCTGAGGAAGTCATGGACGCGAGGCGCTTCGGGGTTCGAGGTCATACGGCAACCGCCTCGCGCAACACACGCTCGCGAAATGCCGGCGGCAGATCGCCGGGCGTCAGCAGGTCGACACGCATGCCGAGCGCCTCTTCCAGCTCGATCTGCAATGCCCCGAGGTCCAGCAACGTGGCCCCGGGCAAGGGATCGACCAGAACGTCGATGTCGCTTCCGTCTTGGTCATCGCCACGAGCGGCCGAGCCGAAGACCCGCGGATTGCGCGCAAGATGGCGGCCAACAATCTCGCGAATCGTTTGACAATGAGTGCGGAGCGCTTGGGACGGGTTCATGGGGTCTGGACGCGACACGTGGGCTACGCTGACACCCGGTCGAACGAGAAGCTGTTGAGTTCGGCGCGCTCGGTGGCGTGTTCCAGCGTGATGGTCAGCACTTGGCCTCGAGTGTCGAGATCGAGCAGGGTGTTCTCGTCCAGGTCGCGGGTCTCCGCGACGATGCCGGGTTTCAGTTCGATGAGAAGCGTGTCGGTGTCTTCGAAGTAACGAATCTTCATGGCGTAAAACTCCGATCAGGTTCGTTGCGCCTGGGGGTGGGCCACGACATGCTCTATCCAAGCGGCCTCGATTATCGATCGGTCGCTGCGCTGCCGGGTCGCATCGAAGTACTTGGTCGTTTTCAATTCACGTCCCAGTGCAAGCTGGCGGTTGCGGCCAGCCCGTTGACGCGCTGCACCGCCTGCTGGAACAGGCTGCTGGCTCCGTACAGCACCAGGAACTGTTTGGGAAAACCCGCCCGCGACAGCGGCCACAACCGCGTGCCGGAGCCGCCGCAGAGGATGACGGGGGTGAGGTGGGTCATGGTTCAGCGTTGGAGGCTCTGTTCAATCGCCAATGGTGTTACACACCTGCCGGAACTCGGCTTCGAAGTCGCTTGTGGCGGCCCCCGCTGTCGCAAGGTCATTCCATCCAGCGGCCAAGGCACCTTGGAAGCGCTGGCATGCAGGAAGTGCGTGCAACGCTGCAGGGCTTCCAACAGGTTGGCGAGGTGCTCGCGTTCAGCCGTCAGCGAATTCGTGTTCATGCGGGCTGCTCCAAAGCTTGAGCCTGACTGTACGCAATGCGAGCGAACGCATTGCCGGGCTGCCCGCGCTGCATGACAACGATATCCACCGGCAGGTTGAGGGCGCGTTCCAACGCCATGGTAGCCAACGCCCGCTGATGGAGTGTGGCCGGCACAGAAGTCTCCACCAGCAGATCCACATCGCCGCCACGTAACGAATCATTCAGCCTCGAGCCAAACAGCATCACCCGCGCGTCGGCGCCAAACTGCTGGCGCAGGCAGCGCAGGATCACCCGGATCTGATCGTCGCTTAGTCTCATGGGTGGAATGGCGCCCGTTTGCGCACGAGAGCGCTGCCTGCCATCCCGCGATGGCCGGTGACGAAGATTTTGGCGTGTTTGTCCATGGACGGCTCAGGGTCGGTCAAACCCCATGGCTGGGTCGGAAGCTGAGGCCGGATGCGCTTCTTGCCGCAGCCGCGCGATGGTGGTGCGCAACAGCTCGAACTCGGCTTCCTTGCGGGCCAGGAAGCTGCGGGTCAAGCTCAGTTTTGCTCTCAGGCCCTTGGGCGTGAGCAGGTAGGCATAAGCCAGCTTGTTGTCGTTGCGCTTGAAGTTTTCGATCTTGACCAAGCCCTTGTCGAGCAGGGCATGCAACACATAGTGCGTCTTGCCGAGGCTGAGCCCGAGTGCCTGCGAGAGTTGTCGTTGAGACAGCTCGGGGCGGTCGGCCAGTAGGCGCATCGCACCGAGCGTCGCGGCCGTGTCGGCGTCGAAGATGGAAGTTTGCGCGGACGGATTCATACCCTGTGTTCGGGTGCGTTCATGGCGTGAACGATGGAGTGTACTCGAAGCTGCTGACAGCTCCTGATCGGCCGGTAGGCCTTTATTGAGAACGGTGATTGCCAATGCGCCAAGCCCGCCGTCCGACGGCATCAGGTTCCTGGGCAGGGTTGCCGGGATCATGACGTAGCGGCTCGTCCTGGACCAGCATGGCCGCCGCAGAGGATGACGGGGGTGAGAGGGGTCATGACTTGGTTTTCACACCGGTGCGGTTTTGGGAGCCTTCTTGTGGTGGAGACTCGATTTCCTGAAGAGCCGTAAAAATTTGCT
>JBCKPH010000118.1:0-6638 GCA_038901755.1 Burkholderiaceae bacterium
GCATGGGTTGACAAGACTTGGCTGAGGTATGTCACCAATCAGGAGATGATTTGAGGTCCGCGCGCGGACCGAACCGGGTTAACCCGGCAGGGTGTCGGAAAAACTTGCGCGTTGCGACAGCTTGTCGTGCAACCGGGCCAGGTTGGCGTGCCGGCCACGCCAATCAATGGCGGGAAAACGAAAGTCCAGGTAGCCCAGTGCGCAGGCGACTGCGATGTCGGCCAGGCTGAAGTGGGTGCCTGCGCAGTAGGCATGGTCGGCAAGACCCCGCGCCATGGCTTGCAAAGCCGCATCGACCTTGCTCATCTGTAGATCGATCCAGCCCTGGCTCCTCTGCTCGGCGCTACGCCCGGACCAGGTGGCCTCGAGCCGCGCCAGGATCGAGGCGTCAAGCAGGCCGTCGGCCAGAGCCTCCCAGGTCTTCACTTCGGCCCGCTCCCGCCCATTGGCAGGAATCAGCTTGCCAACCGGAGACAGTGCGTCCAGGTACTCGACAATGACGCGCGAGTCAAAAACCGCCTCGCCGCCTTCCATCACCAGACACGGCACCTTGCCCAGGGGATTGAACCGGTTGATGGCACTGACCCTGGCCCAGACGTCCTCCGTCACAAACTGGTATTCAAGCTTCTTTTCCGCCATCACGATGCGCACCTTGCGCACATACGGGCTTGTCACGGATCCGATCAACTTCATGTTCGATGCCACTTTCCGGTCCCTGAATGAAGGCGCGATTCTATCGATTCGAAAAAGGCCGCGCCCTACAATCCCGGCATGCACATCCCCGCGGTTTCCGCGCTGTCCCCCCTGGATGGCCGTTACTCCGAGAAGCTCGGCGCGTTGCGCCCGATCATGAGCGAGTGCGGTTACATGCAACGCCGTCTCAAGGTGGAGATTGCCTGGTTTGTCGCGCTCGGAGACGCTGGCTTCGCGGAGTTTCCACCCCTGTCAAACGCAGCACGGAACTACCTGCAGTCGCTCGCCAGCCAGTTCTCCGAAGAAGACGCGCGCCAGATCAAGGACATCGAGAAAACAACAAACCACGACGTCAAGGCGCTCGAGTACTGGATCAAGTCGCGTTGCGAAGCCAACCCTGAGTTGCGCCCTAGGCTTGAGTTTGTGCACTTCGCCTGCACCAGCGAAGATATCAACAACAACAGCCACGCTCTGCAGATCAGGGATGCCAGAGACGGCGTGCTGCTTCCCGCGCTGGACCAGATCATCCTGAACCTGCGCGACCTGGCCGGACGTTACGCCAGCCTTGCCATGCTGAGCCGGACCCATGGCCAAAGCGCCAGCCCAACCACCCTTGGCAAGGAAGCGGCGAATGTGGTCGAGCGGCTGCGTCGGGCACGGGATCGCCTGGCCGCGGTCAAACTGATGGGCAAGATGAACGGCGCCGTCGGCAACTACAACGCCCATCTGGCGGCCTGGCCGGACTTTGATTGGGAGTCCTTCAGCCGCAGGGTGGTCGAGTCCGACGCCCCGGTCGGTCTGGGCTTGAGCTTTCAGCCCTACAGCACGCAGATTGAGCCGCATGACTACATGGCTGAACTGTTCGACGCCCTGGCCCGGATCAACAGCATTCTTGTCGACTGGTGCCGCGATGTCTGGGGCTACATCAGCATCGGCTACTTCAGGCAGCGCCTAAATGACGGCGAGACCGGTTCGTCCGCCATGCCGCACAAGGTCAATCCGATCGACTTCGAGAATGCCGAGGGCAATCTTGGCGTCGGCAACGCGCTGCTGCGCCACATGAGCGAGAAACTGCCGGTCAGCCGATGGCAACGCGACCTTACCGATTCGACCGTCCTGCGCAACATGGGGGTGGCGTTTGGCCACAGCCTGCTTGCCTATCAATCGCTGCTGGCGGGGCTTGGCAAACTCGAGGTGAACGCCGACGTCATAGCACGCGACCTTGATGGTTCCTGGGAAATTCTGGCCGAGCCGATTCAAACCGTCATGCGCCGCTTTGGACTGCAAGGCGGTTACGAAGCCTTGAAGCAGGCGACTCGAGGCCGGCAGGTCAGCGCCGAGGCTTTGCACGACCTGATTCGGGGCCTGGCCATTCCGGAAGCGGAAAAGCAGCGCCTGTTGCTGCTGACACCGGCGAGCTACATTGGCAAGGCCTGCGAGCTGGCCCTGCGCGTTGGCGTTGGCGCTGGCGCAGCGGATTCGACCACCGGGACCCGCTCAGGCTGATGCCGGCGCCGCATCGGTGCGGGCTGGGCCTGTCGCCCGTTCGGCGTAACGATTGAAACGCCAGGCCAGACCGGCCAGCGTGATGCGGCGCCAAGTCTGGCGCTTTTGCGCCGGAGACATCTCCGGCCAGCGCTGAACCTCGGTGAAGAAGCGTCCGCATCCCTTGCAGACTTCATCGCCCTGGCTGGTCGAGCAAATCGCGATGCAGGGTGTATCGGGTGTGGTCTGGTACCAGTCCAGCCATGCTTCACGCGCTTTTTCTGGGAGCGTTTCCTCGTCGGCCTCGTCTTTCCGGTAAAAAACCATCAAGGCATACACCTCGGCCAGCGCGCGGGTTGGCGCTGCCAGGCTCACGCCATCGGGCGCGGGCCAACGCGATCGCCAATAGTTGATGGCGGCCTCGATGTCCGTGATGTGAATGCCAGCCATGAAGCGACGCGAAAGCTTTGAACCCGTCTCCGGTGGCCATCATAGTCCGGTCGAGGCCGCCGCCGCCGCCGATGCTATGCTCCAGCGCAATGAAACTGATCCTTCAGTGGCTGTTGAGCGCGACAGCGCTGCTCGCGCTCACCCATCTTTACTCAGGCGTGCAGATTGCCAGTTTTACGACGGCGCTGCTGGCCGCTGTGGTGATCGGGTTGCTGAACATCCTGCTTCGCCCGCTGCTGATCATCCTGACCCTGCCGGTCACCGTGCTTACCCTCGGATTGTTTCTGTTCGTCATCAATGCGCTGATCTTCTGGGCATCCTCCGGCCTGATTGACGGGTTTCAGGTGTTGGGATTTGGTGCCGCGCTGCTGGGCTCGCTGTTCTATTCGCTGGCCGGACTGGTCATCGATTCAGCGCTCGAGCGCCTGTTCCCGCGCCAGCGTCGCCACCTGCCTGGCGCGCACGTCGATGATTGACGCCTCAAGGTGGTCGAAGGCAGTGCCGCCGGCGGTCTTCTTGATCAGTTCCTGCGCGGCCTTGAAGCGCTCCACCGCACCGGCGTAGTCGTAGCGGGCCACATGGGCCTCGGCATCGGCCCGAATGCCACGCAGGGCAAATCCCAGGGCATGCTGGGACATGGCCAGCATCTCCCAAGCCGCGGCATCGCGCGGATGCTCGGCAACCCAGGAGCGCAGGCGCTGCGCCACCTCGTCGGCCCGGCCGGCACGCAGCAAAAGGTTGCCAGCCGCAAGCAACTCGGGACGGCGGCCACCACCCTCCTTGATCCATTGGGACGCCAGCATCTGCTCCGCCGATTGATTCCGTTCTGGCCCGGCGCCAGCCGGACCGGTCGCGGCCAGCAGCAACTCAACCCGCAACAATTCGGCCAGGCGATGCGCCGACGGATTGCCACGTGCGATGGGCGCAAGGCGGGCGGCGAAACCATTGGCCCGGGCCGCGTCGTTGAGCCGGCTGCTGGCCAGCGCCGCCTGATAAAGCAGCGCCGCCTGGCGTGGCGCCGACAGACCATCAAACCTGGCAGCATCTACCTCGGCAACCAGCGAGCGCAGATTCTCCACGCCCTGCTCGGCAAGCGCCCTGGCCCGGCTCGCCATCATCAGATGTTCGGTGTCGGTACTCGGCGCCGAGCGATCAGCCTGAACAGTGCGCTCACGCGAAGACATGTCGGCGATGCGCTCGGTGGTCAGGGGGTGGGTCCGCAGATAAGGATAGGCGCCGTAATCATTCAGCCGCGCCGCCAACTGCAGCTTGTCGAACATCGTCGTGAATCCGCGTGTCGCGTAACCGGCCTGCTCCAACACTCCGAATCCGATCCGATCCGCCTCGCGCTCCATGTCGCGCGAAAAATTGAGCTGGCCCTGAATCGCAACGGCCTGCCCACCGGCAACGATGGCGCCGGCCGCGTCGGGCCGCTTCGCAGCAGCCATGGCGCCCAGGATCATCGCGCCGATGATCCACGGCATCTGCTGCTTCTCCTTTGCCATCAGGCGTGAAACATGCCGTTGCGTGACATGGCTGAGCTCGTGCGCCAGCACGGCCGCCAACTCATCTCGCGTCGTCATCAATCCGATCAATCCCAGATGCAGGCCGAGGAAACCGCCCGGCAAGGCAAATGCATTGACCGAGCGGTCCCGCCCCATCATGATCTCCCAGGCAAAACGCTCGTTCAGTTCCGCCGTCAACTCGCCGCGCTCGCGCGCCGAGGCAAGCAGCTTTTTCCATATCTGATCCACGTACTCGGACAGAAGCGGATCATCGATGTAATCCGGATCGCGGTAGATTTCGCGCGCAATACGCTCACCGAGTCGGCGCTCGGCACCCAGTGTCATTTCGGCGTCGTCGCCAAGAGACGGCAGACCGCTTGAGCGAATCTGCGCGCCCAAGGGTGTGCTCAGCAGCAGGCCGGCGCAGACCCATGCGATCAGCAAACGGGATCTTTTCAACCCAGGCATCGCTGCCCGGGCCAGCGGAAACATCAAACTCATGCATCGTATGATGCCGCAAGAATCTGAACGTTCTGTCACCTGGCCCATCCCGCGCAACACATCATGCCCAAATCAGCGGCGAAGTTGACCCATTTTGACGCCCAAGGCCAAGCCCACATGGTCGATGTCGGCGACAAGCCAAGCTCGCGGCGAACCGCCATTGCCAGTGGGCGCATCGAGATGAGCGGCAAGACCCTGGCCATCATCCAGGCCGGCACGGCGGCAAAAGGCGATGTGCTGGGCGTCGCGAGAATTGCCGGCATCCAGGCCGCCAAGAAAACCAGCGAACTGATTCCGCTTTGTCATCCGCTGGCCCTGACCCGGGTCGCCCTGGACTTCGAACTCGGCGCCGAGCAAGCTGGGACGCCGGCCCACGTCGCCTGTCGCGCCACGGTTGAAACCGTGGGGCCGACCGGAGTCGAGATGGAGGCATTGACGGCAGTCCAGGTCGCACTGCTGACGATTTACGACATGTGCAAAGCGGTGGATCGAGGGATGGTCATGGCGCAGGTCCGCCTGTTGGAAAAACATGGTGGCAAATCGGGGTCCTGGGTCGCGAAAGAGTAGCCCGCCGCGCTGCCTCGATTGATGGGTCCCAAGCCGGCTTCCTGTTTCCGGTGCATGCCCTGTCGCGCGTGTTTCGGGGCTTGTTTCTAGCCACGCTGCAGGCGGCCCATGAGAAGGGCGACATTGCGCGAGACCCGCAAGGCGGCAATGCGGATTGGGCCAAGCGCCAGCGCGTGCTGTACCGGCATGACTGGGTGGTGTACGCCAAGACGCCCATCGGTGGGCCGGCGCAGGTGCTGGAGTATCTGGCGCGCTACACCCACCGCACGGCCCTCAGCAACGAGCGCATCGCCCGCGTGAGCACCGAGCAGGTGGCGTTCAAGGTGCGCGCCGATGAGCAAGGCGGCAAACGCATGGTCCATCTCGACGGGGTGGAGTTTGTGCGTCGGTTCTTGTTGCATGTGCTGCCCAAGGGGATCAAGCGCATTCGCCATTACGGCTTGCTCGCACCGTGCAAGACCGACGCGCTGGCACAGGCCAGAGAGGCGTTGCGCAGGCCCAGCGCCAACCCCCTGGCACGGCAGTCGGCCAAGGAGTTCCTGCAACGCGTGGCCAAGGTGGATGCCACCCAGTGTCCGTGTTGCCCGCAGGGCAGGCTGCGCCTGGTGGAGACGCTCAAAGGGAGCAAGACTCTACCGGCACCGGGTGCAGGTGAAGACTTCAAGCCGCTGAGTACGGGACCACCACGAAGGTGAAGAGTTGGTGTCACGGTTGGCATGACGGCACGTGGGTATCGGGGGCCGGCACGCCTGTGCTGCCGAGAATGATCATGCTGCGCCGCCAGATTGACACCTGTCGGACAAGCGTGCCGCGCGTTGCGGGTGAGGTCACGACCACAATCGGCCCTGGTGGGCGCAAAAGCCGGACGCGCGCCTGTGCGTATCGGGTGCGCCAAACTTACAATCCCCTGTAAGTAACCGCTGCATCGCGGCGGTTCAGTCCAACAAGGTTTATCCGCCGCGAGGAGGTGCTCTTGGTTTCTACCGGCTTGGCCGCGCGGCGGATAAACGCTATTCGTTAGCCACTTGTTCAATTCGCCCTAACAGATCGCTCAATTCAATGTGCACAAGCCTACCGTATTCGTTCAAGTCGCCGGGTTCTATTTTTGCTCGTTCATGCCACCAACCTTCCAAGCCGAAAGCCTGCCGCGTTACTAGCACGCTATGGATTTGCTTCTTCCACCACCAATTATCTTGAGCACTCATGAAAACAGACTTAACACCAAATGAAGCGCGCAAGCTGGATGCAAAAACCCTCACAGAATGGGCGAACGAGTGCCGCCCATTGACCGGTATCCACACTGTAGTAACAAACGAAATAAACCGTCGGCACAACCGCCATATCCGGCTTGAAAGCGCGGTCATCTCAATCGTAGTGGCTCTCATCGTAAGTTCCCTCTATGTTTGGTTGCGCGGCTAACCAGGCGCTCAACGCGGA
>JBCKPH010000119.1:0-6632 GCA_038901755.1 Burkholderiaceae bacterium
TGTTGCCTGCTCGCCCTGCACGGACACGGGGCGGCACATGGTCGCAGACACTTGAACGTCGGCGCGGCCGTCAATTCCAGGCCGATACCCTGAATTCTCCTACTTTGCCCGGGCCGAGACGATCGCCTCCGCCACGTTCTTCGGTGCCTCGCTGTAACGCTTGAATTCCATCGTGTAACTGGCGCGCCCCTGGCTCATCGAGCGCAGGGTGGTCGAGTATCCGAACATTTCCGACAGCGGAACCTCGGCCCGAATTACCTTGCCGCCTCCGGCCATGTCTTCCATTCCCTGCACCATGCCGCGTCGCGAGGACAGGTCGCCCATCACATTGCCGGCATAGTCTTCAGGCGTCTCCACCTCGACCGCCATCATCGGCTCGAGAATGACCGGATGGGCCTTGCGACAGCCATCCTTGAAACCAAATATGGCGGCCATCTTGAACGCCATTTCGGACGAATCGACTTCATGGTAGGAACCAAAGTGCAGAGTCACCTTCACGTCCACCACCGGATAGCCCGCGAGAACACCGGTCGTCAGGGCCTCGATCACGCCTTTCTGTACCGCGGGGATGTATTCGCGCGGCACCGCGCCGCCCTTGATCGCGTCGACGAATTCAAACCCCTTGCCCGCTCCGTTCGGTTCAATCTTGAATACCACATGCCCGTACTGGCCCTTGCCACCGGACTGACGCACAAACTTGCCTTCCGCCTCGTCGATCGTCTTGCGTATCGTTTCGCGGTAGGCGACCTGCGGCTTGCCAACATTGGCTTCGACACCGAATTCCCGCCTCATGCGGTCAACGATGATCTCAAGGTGCAGTTCACCCATCCCGGCAATGATGGTCTGGCCTGACTCTTCATCCGTCTTGACCCGAAACGACGGGTCTTCCAGCGCCAGGCGCGACAGGGCAATTCCCATCTTTTCCTGATCGACTTTGGTCTTGGGCTCCACCGCCTGCGCGATCACTGGCTCGGGAAACACCATCCGCTCCAGTGTGATCAGCGCATTCGGGTCGCACAGAGTTTCGCCGGTCACGACTTCCTTCAGCCCAATGCAGGCCGCGATGTCTCCGGCACGAACTTCATCGATCGGCTGACGTGCATTGGCGTGCATTTGGACGATTCGTCCAACGCGCTCCTTCCTGCCCCTGATCGGGTTGTAAACCGAGTCGCCTGACTTGAGCACACCCGAATAGACGCGGATGAAGGTCAGCTGGCCGACAAAGGGATCGGTCATGAGTTTGAACGCCAGTGCCGAGAACTTTTCGTCGTCCGACGGCTTGCGGTCGGTCATCTTCTCGTCATCGTCCAAACCGCGAACCGCCGGGATATCCACCGGCGACGGCAGGTAGTCGATCACAGCGTCAAGCATGGCCTGAACGCCCTTGTTCTTGAACGCCGAGCCGCACAAGGCGGGCTGAATCTCGCCCGCAATCGTGCGCTGGCGCACCGCAGCCTTGATTTCGGCCTGAGTCAGCGTCTCTCCTTCGAGGTACTTGTTCATCAACTCCTCGCTCGCCTCGGCCGCTGCTTCAACCAGTTTCTCGTGGTACTCAACCGCCTTGTCCATCAGTTCGGCCGGGATCTCGCCGTAGGTAAAAGTCACACCCTTGTCCTGGTCCCAGATGATGGCTTTCATCTTTACCAGGTCGACCACGCCCTGGAACTTGTCCTCGGCGCCGATCGGGATCTGCAGAGCGACCGGATTGGCCTTCAGCCGCAATCGCATCTGGTCCAGGACCTTGAAAAAGCTGGCGCCGGTGCGATCCATCTTGTTGACAAAAGCAAGCCGCGGCACCCGGTACTTGTTGGCCTGCCGCCAAACCGTCTCCGACTGCGGCTGCACCCCGCCCACCGCGCAATAGACCATGCAGGCGCCGTCAAGAACGCGCATGGAACGCTCGACCTCAATGGTGAAGTCCACGTGCCCGGGCGTGTCGATGATGTTGATCCGATGCTCTTCGAACGTCTCGCCCATGCCACGCCAAAAGCAGGTGGTCGCCGCCGAGGTGATGGTGATGCCCCGCTCCTGCTCCTGCTCCATCCAGTCCATCGTCGCCGCGCCATCGTGAACTTCGCCCATCTTGTGATTGACGCCGGTATAGAACAAGACACGCTCAGTGGTTGTCGTCTTGCCAGCGTCAATATGCGCCGATATCCCGATGTTCCGGTAGCGCTCAATGGGGGTCTTGCGACTCATACAAAGTCCTTCTCAATAATTTCTGTCAGCCATTCATGAAGGCTTTCCATCCTTGCCAGAAGGCATGACGGGCATTGCCAAACGGAGCCCGCCTTGCTGCCGTCCAAAAACGGCGGCGCAGCCCGTCAGCGCAATGGAACGCCAGGCCTGAATGGCCTCCAGCCTTTAGAAGCGGAAGTGCGAGAAGGCCTTGTTGGCCTCTGCCATGCGGTGCACTTCGTCGCGCTTCTTCATCGCGCCACCCCGGCCTTCGGTGGCTTCCATCAGTTCGTTGGCCAGGCGCAAGGCCATCGACTTCTCGCCGCGCTTCTTGGCCGCTTCCTTGATCCAGCGCATCGAAAGAGCCAGGCGTCGGATGGGACGCACTTCAACCGGCACCTGGTAGTTGGCGCCGCCGACGCGGCGCGCTTTAACTTCCACCATCGGCTTGACGTTGTTGATGGCGACGGTAAACGCCTCCACCGGGTCTTTGCCTGGGTTTCTTTTCTCGATCTGCTCAAGCGCCCCGTAGATGATGCGTTCGGCAACTGCCTTCTTGCCGCCCTGCATGATCACGTTCATGAACTTGGCCAGCTCAATATTGCCGTACTTCGGATCCGGCAGGATTTCCCGTTTGGGTATTTCGCGACGACGTGGCATTTTCTTCCTCTTTGCTTCAGTTGACAGGTCATTCGACCCGCCTCGGGTGCCATCAAGACACCCACTTACTTGATCGGCGCAACCATTGCGCTTGGATCATCGAGCCGGCTTGCCTCGCCCAAGGCGAACCGGCATTCCTGTCACCCCGGGTCACTCCGACCCGGGATCTTCAGGCCTTCTTCGGCCGCTTGGCCCCATACTTGGAGCGCGACTGCTTGCGATCTTTCACGCCCTGCAGGTCAAGCGAACCGCGAACGATGTGGTAACGCACGCCTGGCAGGTCCTTGACCCGTCCGCCGCGGACCAGCACCACCGAGTGCTCCTGCAGGTTATGGCCCTCGCCGCCAATGTAGGAAATCACCTCGAAACCATTGGTCAAGCGCACCTTGGCGACCTTGCGCAAGGCCGAATTGGGTTTCTTTGGCGTCGTCGTGTAGACGCGTGTGCAAACGCCTCGACGCTGCGGCGAGTTCTGCATGGCCGGGCTTTTCGACTTGACTCGCTCGACTTCCCTGCCATGGCGCACTAGTTGACTAATCGTTGGCACTTAGGCCTCCTGTGACTCGGCGTCTGGCGACGCCCAACAAACAATTCGATCATCCCGCGCAGAACGCGGAAAATCTTTCTAGTATAGCCGAAGTGCGCTGCCAACACAATGATCGGCGTGCCGCGCGGAGCCAGGAACGAGCCCGAAAGTGGAGTCGGGCGCGCCTTGGGAGGTTGGCTGGCGGAACCTTTGCCACCCTCGGCAGCTCGCAGCCGGAGCGCCCGCGCGACGGCCTACTTGATCCACAGACGCAAGGCATCCCAGACCCGGCCGATGACACCCGCCTCCTCGGCGGGTTCCAACGCAATCAGCGGCCATTCGGCCCATTTCTGGTTATCCAGCAGCACCTGCAGACGCCCGACTGTTTGTCCTTTGGCAATCGGGGCAATCAGCGGGTCCGGCCGAATCACCAGGGTTTTCAGTCTTGCGGCGGCGCCCGCTGGAACCACCGTCACGATCGCCTGAGCGCTGCCCAGCTTCAGCGTGTCCTGTTTTCCCTTCCAGACCCGTGGCGCGCCGACCGCCTGCCCGGCATCAAACAATTTGATGGCCTCAAAAGCCGTGAACCCCCAGTTCAGCAGCTTTTGCGACTCGTTGGCACGGGCGTTTTCGCTTGAGGCGCCAAGGACAATCGACAGCAGGCGGCGCTCTCCCGAGTTGGGAAAGTTCCGCCGGGCCGTGGCCACCAGGCAGTAACCTGCCGCTTCGGTGAAACCCGTTTTCAAGCCATCAACGGAAGGATCGCGAAACAGCAGCAGATTGCGATTCGAGTCATTGCTTGCGGGGGTGCCAGGGTAGCGGTATTTCTTGATCGCGTAGTAAGCCACCAGCTCGGGGAAGTCCCGCATCAAGCGGGTCGCAAGCAGACTGAGATCGCGCGCCGTCGTCAGGTGACCCGCCTCGGTCAGACCTTCCGGGTTCTTGTACGAGGTTGCCTTCATGCCAAGCCGGGCCGCCTGCTCGTTCATCATCTGGACGAATCGTTCGACCGAGCCAGCCACGGCTTCAGCCAGGGCGATCGTCGCGTCGTTGCCCGACTGGACGATCATGCCTTTGAGCAGGTCCTCCACCGGCACCTGCATCTTCGGATCAAGGAACATTCGTGAGCCCGGCATCTTCCAGGCCCGCTCGCTGACCGGAACAACCTGCTGCAGGTCGAGCTTCTTCGCCCTGAGCGCATCGAACACCAGATAGGCCGTCATCAGCTTCGTCAACGAAGCGGGTTCCACTGTCGAGTCGATGTCCTTTTCGGCCAGGATCTGCTGGGTCGTGACATCGAGCAGCATGAAGCTGCGCGCGGCGACTTCAGGAGCTGCTGGAAGTTGCGCCAGAACCGGCGGAACGGACAGCAGAAACAAAAACAGTGAAAGCAGAGTGCGAAAAATGGCCATGGAGGAGAAAGTTGATGAGAATGGACTGGGTGGACAGGCCGTCGGGTGCAGTCGGCGGCAAACCGCCCGCGCCTGGATCAGGCGCCTGCGGGACTGCCCAGTGCGCAACGCTCAAGCTCGCAGATGTCGGACAACCAGGTCGCGCAACAAAGGCAATTGTCCGTGAAAGAAATGTGCGCCTCCGGGAATGACCGTGACGGGCAGACCCTGGGGTCCGGCCCAGTGCAATACGGAGTCCAACGGAACCGTGTCATCGAGCTCGCCGTGCAGGACCAGCGTCAATGGGACCGCCTCAGTCGGCAGCGGCCGGACGTCGAAACGCGAGGTGGCAATTCCCACCAGGACGATCTTGGCTGCGGGACGCATCGGCCACAGTGCAGTCAATGCACTGGCCGCGACAAAGCCACCGAAGGAAAATCCGGCCAGTGCAAGCGCTTGCCCAGGATCGGTCAAGTGCGCGACCACGGCGAGCATGTCCTCAGTCTCGCCACGTCCCTCATCATGCTGTCCCTGGCTGTGGCCGACCCCGCGAAAGTTGAAGCGCACCGCGTCCCAGCCGCTTTGGACAAAGGCTCGCGCCAATGTATGCACAACCTTGTTGTCCATGGTCCCGCCGTACAACGGGTGCGGGTGGGCAATGACGACCCGGCCGCGCGCCAAATCGCCGGAGGAAGATTCGGCTTGATCGAGCCGCGCCTCGATGGTCCCGGCCGGGCCAGCAACACGAAGCTCGGTAGGCCTCAAGGCGAAGCCGCTCAGCGTCCGACTGACGCCGGCAACAGCAGGCGCTCGACGATCTGGCCCTTTTTCAGGTGCGATTCGACGATTTCGTCAATGTCACTGGCATCAACATAGCTGTACCAGACGCCCTCGGGATAGACCACGGCGACCGGCCCACCGGCACAACGGTCCATGCAGCCCGATTGGTTGACCCGGATCTGGCCCGGCCCGGACAGTCCGGCCTCCTTGACCAGCATCTTGCAGCGCTCAAAACCTTCGCGGGACCCGTTGAGAACGCAGCAGTTCTCACCGTTCTTGCGCTCGTTCAGGCAGAAGAATATATGTCGCTCGTAGTAGGGCGCTGGTTCGGGCACGAGGTCAATCGGTTCCTGGATATACCGCCGATTCTAGGTTGTCACGGCGCCAGACCCGACTCAGCACATAGGACATGGTCGCGAATGGCCAGAACCATCCCAACCACTGCGCCAGGCCGTGAAAACGGATGAATCGTCCTTGCTCCCAGGCCTGCAAGGTCTGCTCGAAATACGCGCTTTCCGGCGCATGATTGACGATGGCCAGTTGTACCGTCAGTGCGATTAACAGGATGGCTCGGCTCAACCGTACCGCAATTCCAAGCAGCATCAAGGCAAGCACCATGCCCAGGGCCAGTCCGAACTGAACCGGCAGGGTAAGCCAGGCCCAGGCATGGGGCGGCCCGAAACTGAGAGCGGCCGAAAGCGCTGTGGCCGCGATTCCCGTCAGCACCAGAATGAACGCGAGCGCGGCGCGGCGCAGGCCCGGCGCCACGAGGCCATGTCCAAGCAGGCATGGAACCAGCACCCCAAGCGTGACGCAAAGCATTTCGACACCCGGGACCAGCGGCTGCAGCTCGACTTCCCGCAGTGGAACCCAGTTCAGGAACGGCGTGTCCTGCAGCCATCCGGCCAGGTTGAGCTCGAGTCGCTCCAGCACCGCTCCTAACCCCATCGGTACCGGCGTTGGAAACAACAGCGACAGGGGCCAGAGCGCCAGCAGCACGAGGCCACCTTGCGGCTCCGGTACAAACCAACGATCGCGCAACTTGCTCCACCGCGCTGTCGCTCCCTGCCGATCGAGGGCGCAGGCGAACGCGGCAC
>JBCKPH010000120.1:0-6617 GCA_038901755.1 Burkholderiaceae bacterium
CGCAGTTCTTCCTGTTGGCTCTGCAGCTCCTCGGTGAGGGTCTGTGATAGCTTGTTCTTTTCTTCCAGCTCCTCGTTGCTCTGGCGCAGTTCTTCCTGTTGGCTATGCAGCTCCTCGGTGCGCTGCTGCACCCGCTCTTCGAGGCTGGCATTGAGGCGCAGGATTTCGTCTTGCGCCCGCTTGCGCTCGGTGATGTCCTGGGCAATCCCGATAACAGATACGAGCTTTCCGGCATCATCCCGCCCTGCAGAGGCTGTCACATCTGCCCATAAGGTACTGCCGTCCTTGCGGATGTATTTGTTCTCCATCTGGAAATAATCGCTCTCCCCTGTCAGCAAAGTCTTTGCCATCGCCATACCTGATTCAACATCGTCCGGGTGAGTGATCTCCCTGAAGCTGTGACGCAGTAACTCCTCTTCTGAATAACCCGTCATCTCGACAAAGGCAGGATTGACCTCCAAATATCTGCAATCTGCATCCTGTACGCTCATTCCTACTTTGGAATATTCAAATATTGAGCGGAAACGCTGTTCGCTTGCATGCAGCCTGTCATGCTGCTGTTTCAGTCGCTTCAGCATACGGTTGATCGACTGCGCCAGGCTGGCGACCTCAAGGCTGTCGGCGGCTTCCGCGCGGCCCGTGCCAAACCCCTTTTCATAGACGCCTCGGGCAAAAAATTCCAAGGCCCGCAAATCCCTGGTCAGCCTTTTGCCGAAGTGCAGCCCCAGGATGATCACCATCACCACCATGCCGACTGTCAGTATGAAAAATACCCACAGCGACTGCCAATCGACCGACCTGGCGGTGGGGTCAGGGCTGATGAGAACGGCGAAATCAAACTGTTTGTAAATCGGCGGCACATTCACCGCTGCAGCAATGGCCGCCTGCGAATGCAACAGCTGTTCAGATTCCTTGCCACGCACGAGCCGCACGCCACTCTGCAGCGGAAGCTCGTCCAATTTGATTCTGTAGAGCAAGGCGCCTTCCGCCACATTCGAGTGCGGAAAGACAATGAACTCGACCGCAATCAGCTCTTCGCCCTTTTCGCCGAGCTGCACCCGTGAAGCGGGTTGGCCGGCGGGAAGCTTTTCTCTCAGCCAGTTCAACTCTTGCTCGCTGAAGCTGCCGTTGCCGTTGCGGGCGATTTCACGCGCTTCGAAATCGGTAAACAGAATAGCCACCGGTATGTCATGGATACGCTGGATGCCTTTCAGGAACGGAATCAGATACTCTTCCTTGCCAGCGCTGTCGAGCAGGGCGTTTGCGATCAGGCTGCTATTGGCGAGTTCAGACATTCGGCCAGCAATCTCGCGCAGGTTGCTGCTGACGCTTGTCGCCTGCAGCTCGGCATCCTTTTTCAGCAGGCTGCGCAGAGAAGCCGCATGCTCCTGGTTGATCAGCCACCAGGATGTGCCAGCGATCGCCAGCATGGCGATGCCAGCCAACAACGCCGCCATAGTCGCAAAGCGCCGCGCGAGGCTGACCAAGAGGGGTTTCGTCATGTTATTTCTGCACCGGAACCAGCACCCCTTCCCGGCTATAGCGTGCCATCAGTAACTCTGCCAGCCCGAGCGCCTCGTGGCGAGTCGGGGTGAACGGTGGCTGGTACAACTTGACCAGGCCCCGATGCTCGGGCACCTTTTCCAGCGCGTCGCGGATGGCGCTACGCTCGGTGCTGCGCGCCAGGTTGATTGCCTTGGCCAGAATGTGCATCAAGTCGTAGGCATGCGCCACGCCAACCGGTGCCTGAATGTCCTCAATGCGCTTGATGCCACCGGTCGTCGCAGCCGTCTTCATGAAGCGCGCCAGCATCTGCTTGTCGGCGGCGGTGAAGAAACTGAAGGTCTGGATCACCGACAGATCAACTTCCTGCAATGCTGCAGCCGCATGCTCGAAGAATTCGCCGCCGGTGATGCCCCAGTGGCTGAGGATAGGCACGCGCTGACTCGGCGGTAGGGCCGCCACTTCGCGCACCAGGATCGCGCCCTCCGCGTCGTTGGCGACCAGCACCACCACCTTGGCGCCGGCATCCGTCAGCTTCTGGTATTGCTTGATGAGCGTGCTGTCTTTAAAGTTGAACCAGGCGATATCGACGATCTTCTGATTCTTGACCCCGAGCATGTATTTCTCTGCCGCAGCCAGGTTGCTGCGCCCCCAGGAGTTGTTGAGCAACAGCAGGCCGACCTGGGCGAAGCCCCGCTGTTGCGCCGACTGCAGCAACTTCGGCATGGCCAGGCTGTCTCGCAGCGACAGGCGGAAGACGTAGTTCGGCTGCATGTCGTTATCGATGATCGGATCGGCCGCCGCCCAGGGCACCAGGTACGGCAGTTTCGCCTCCTTAATTGCCGGCAATTGCGCGAGGACCACCGGACTGAGGCGTCCGCCGAACACGGCAACCAGGTTGGGCATAGCCGCGAATTCGGCGGTGTTGCGGCTGCTGCGCGCCGGTACCCCGTGATTATCCTTGATCACCAGCTCAATCGGACGCCCGCCCAGCACGCCGCCGGCCGCATTGATTTCCGCGATCGCAGTGCGCAGGCCCAGCTCAATGGCCTGCGTGGAGAAGTTGTTCGCGAAGCTGACCTCGCCGTCCAGACCGACCAGCACCGGCGCCTTCTCTGCCGCCCGGGCCGTGACCACGCACAAGAGCATGGTCATGCACAGCGCAAAGCTACGGAATATTCTTGGGAACAAGGTCACCATGTGGATTCTCCTATTGGTTTACGGGGACAACAATGGATGCCCGACTTAACGCAAGTTACAAGCTTACTGCATGATTCATGGTTTATAAAGCAGATAGCCTCGATGGCCTCGGGATCGGGGAGTTGCACGTTATTGTTCGGCTTGGCAATGGCGGCTGCCCCTACCTGCACAGCCAAACCCGCAGGAGCGAAAGAAGCTGGTCGGCATCCGTCGGCTTGCTGACGTAGTCGGAGGCGCCAGCCTCGATGCATTTCTCGCGGTCCCCCTTCATGGCCTTGGCGGTGAGCGCGATCATCGGCAGGGACTCGAACTGCTTCATCTGGCGGATCTGGCGCATGGTCTCAAAGCCGTCCATCACCGGCATCATGATGTCCATCAGCACGATGTCCACATCCGGGTTCTTGCCGAGCTCTTCGAGGGCGGCGCGGCCGTTCTCGGCGAAGAGCGCTGCCATTTTGTGGCGTTCCAGTACCGCGGTGAGGGCGAAGATGTTGCGCACGTCGTCGTCCACCACCAGCACCTTCTTGCCGGCCAGGCTGTCGGCGCTCAGGTAGAGCTTCTCCAGCATCTGGCGCCGCTCCCCCGTCTGGCGCCGCTCCCACGGCTTGATTGCCGCCCGCTCGTCGAGGGCGGCGGTAGGCTGGGGGTTTGCATCCGCAGCACCCTCCTGCGCCGCAGGTGTGCGCTGGGTCGTTTCAGGCGCAAAGGATGTTCTGCCCTGCCCGGGTTCGGGCGCGCGCAGCGGGAGGTACAGGACAAACGTGCTGCCCTGGCCCGGCGAGCTCATCGCCAGCCGCAACTCGCCACCGAGCAGCCACGCGATCTCGCGCGAGATGGACAGCCCCAGGCCCGTGCCACCGTACTTCCTGGCGGTGCCGGTGTCGGCCTGCTGGAACGCTTCGAAAATGATCTTCTGCTTCGTCGTAGGCAAGCCGATGCCGCTGTCGGTGACAAAGAAGCCGAGCACCGCCTGAGCGCGGTTGAGCCCGTCATGATCCACGCTCCAGCCCGATTCCACCGGCTCGATGCGCACCGATACCTGACCCTTCTCGGTGAACTTGAAGGCGTTGGAGAGCAGGTTCTTCATTACCTGCTGCAAGCGCTGTGAGTCGGTGTAGAGGGATGGCGGCAGGCCCGGCGCGAGTTCCACGCCGAAGCCCAGGCCGCGGCTCTGCGCCACGTGGCGGAAGGCCCGTTCGAGCTGTTCGCGGACGTTGGTGAATGACACGTCCTGAAGGTCCGGCGTCACGGTGCCGGACTCGATCTTGGACAGATCGAGGATATCGCTGATGAGCTCCAGCAGATCCTTGCCCGCCCCCTGGATGGTCTTGGCGTATTTGATCTGCTGCTCGCTCATGTTGTGCTCGTCGTTCTCGGCGAGCAGCTGCGAAAGGATGAGCAGGCTGTTGAGCGGCGTCCGCAACTCGTGCGACATGTTGGAGAGGAACTCCGACTTGTACTTGGAGGTCATGGCCAACTGCTCGGCGCGCTCCTCCAGCTCTACGGTGCGCTGCTGCACCCGCTCTTCGAGGTTGACGTTGAGGCGCTCAATTTCTTCACTGGCATCTTTTTGCTCGGTGATGTCAGTGCGGATGCCGATGTAATGGTGCGGCTTGCCGCTCAGATCGAGCAACGGGAAGAGCGTGCTCTCGACCCAATAGATGGATCCGTCTTTGGCGCGATTGCAGAGCTGTCCGTGCCACACCTTTCCCGCCGCGATGGTGGCCCACAGCTCGCGAAAGAATTCCGGCGGATGATGGCCGCTATTGACGATGCGGTGGTTGGCGAAGAGCAGTTCCTCGCGGGAATATCCGCTGATTGAGCAGAATCGTTCATTGGCGTAGGTGATATCGCCGGCCAGATCGGCGACACTGACGATGGCATGCGCGTCAAGGGCGCGTTGCTGGTGTTCCAGATTGTTCAACGCGACTTCACTGGAGGTCAGCGCCTGATCCAGGGCCCTGGCCACGACGCTGATCTCGTTGGTTCCCGCCAGTATCGAGGCCGGGAAAACCACACCAGTCTGGCGGTCGGACAGGTGCCGGCCAATCACGCTCAATGGTGTCAGTACCTGGCGGCGGAACAGGATATAGCCGAGGATTCCGACCAGACTGAAGATCATCACGAAACCAATGGTCGAGATCAGGACCGCAGTCCAGGCCACGCGGTGGCTCGGGCGGGTATCCAAATGCACCACCGCCACGCTATTCCGCAGGGCAACCTGCCTGTGGCCGGTGTTGGACACCAGCAAAGGAAAGGTCACCGACAATTCACCGGAATCTGGCAGCTCATGCCACTGCGCGAGCCGAGTGTTGAGGGCGAGCACAATGTCCTCCCGCTGTTGGAGGGTTGGTATGTCCGCTAGTCGGCGCCCCTCCCAGGACTTCCTGGTGGATGCCAGGATCAGTGGTGGCGCGCCGCCGATAACGGCAATGAACGTGACTTCCTGCTCCGCGCCCATGGCCGAAATCGCACGCTGCATCTCGCCCGCTCGGGGGAAGTTTTCCACGACGTACTCCACCGTATTGGCGATGGACACGGCGCGCTGCCGCAAGCTGTCATGCGCCCTGGAATGGGTCATCCACCCCACCACCACGATGGTGACAAACGCAGCGCACAGACCGACCACCAGCATGGGCAGCAGGACGGTGGAGCGCAGGGAACGAGGAGCGATGAGCATGGAGCTCAGGTCATGGTGGATGCGGCTTCACGAAACGATCGGTGAAAGCGCCCGCACGCCGGTCTTCACCACTCAATTGGCCATGCGCGCGCAGGATGCGGTCGGTCCGGTCGACCACCACGCTCAGCTTCCCTCCCTGGCCAAGATACAGCGCCTGTTCGCTGGCTGGCACCAGGCGGATGCCATCAGTCAAGGCGATGGCGAACTCCTCTGGCGCGATACCTTCGCGCTCGGCCATGATCTTATTTGCCTCGGCAGGATTGCTGGCGTGAAAGTCCACGGCACGGCGAAAGGCCTTCAGCAGCTTGCGGACGGCAACGGTATGTTCGCGCACCATTTTTTCATCCATGGCGATCACGTCGACCACCTCGCCCGGAATCTTGGCGGTGGTGTACACCGACACCGCCTTGCCATCTTTCATCATCGCTATCGATACCGGTGGATAGGTCACCACCGCATCCAGCTCGCCTTTCCCGAAGGATTCCTGCATGCTCAGTTGGTCGAGCGATAAGACCGTAATGTCTTTCAACGTCAATCCCTGTTCCTCCAGGGCCCGCACCAGGATATAGATCCCAAGCGATCCTAGTTCGACACCGACGCGAGCTCCGCGCAGCGACTGCTTTCCGGTGAGCGTCGGCTTAGCCAGAATAACATCCGCACCATCGGAATAGTCGACCACGTCGACGATCTGCAGATTGCGGCCCGGCTGGCTGCGTGCCTGCAAGACCTCGACCACGGTGGTGCCGAGTCCATCGATCTGACCACGCTCATAAGCGCGCCGGGCGTCGGACAGCGAATTGAATTCGACCAATCGCACCTCGACCCCGGCTTCACGATAGAAGTTCTTCTCCTGCGCGAGATAGAGGAACTCATACCCAGGCCAGGCATTGAGGCCGATACGCAGCGGTTCCTGTGGCGCGCGCATGAACAGCATCAGCAGACCAGCAATGACACTAAGCGCCATGAACGCCAACAGCGGCCAGCGGACGGCGGCAAAACGAAAATGGGACATGTTTACTCCGAAGGATAAAGGATAGATGCTATGAGTTGTTAGAACCAACTTTTGTCGTTGTTTCTAGGACTGAGTCAATGTCGGTTACGGCGATTTACCCAGCGCAAGCGAATAATGGCCGACGCCACCACCAGCAGCAAGGCGCCGGAGAGTTGGCCCATGCGCGTGTCAGCAGCGGCGAGGACAATCACGCCACTGATGGTGTAAACGTAAGGAGAGAGT
>JBCKPH010000121.1:0-6577 GCA_038901755.1 Burkholderiaceae bacterium
CATCGCGCTGTATCAATATTCGGAAGGTAAGGGGCCGTGGGAAGGCCTGCCCGGTGTTACGCCGCCTTATCTCGAGGCATTCCTCTCACGCAATCCCGGCTTGAGCGTGGATACCTTCGGTGGCAGCAGTACCGTTGGCGTTTATGGCGGAGCGGGGGAAAGCATTCTGCTCGACGCCGATGTGTTGCGCGGCGATGTGCGCATCAGCTTCGCACGCTGTGAATCGCCGCTGGATCCGGCACTTGTCGGCGGCATCGTTCTGCCAGCAGGGGCGCATTGTGAAAGGCGCGTGGAAATTCACGGAACCCGTCCCGATCGCACGTTGTATCTCGTTGGCTATGTGGGCAGCGTGGCGGAGATCGAGAAGCACTTCAGCGTGTGGGCAAAAAAATAGGCGCGGAAATCAACTTTTCCGGTGGCCCGCACCGTTACTGGATCGTCATACGTGCGCGCGACGCGACGTGGGACTTCGAATTCCGCGGGCGCAACGCAATAACGCTGTACATCCCCGCCGGCGGACGCTCGACCGCGCAATAAGCCAGTGGGTCTCGCCATGCTCCGACGAAGCAATGCTTTGCCGAACGCAGCAAGGGGCGCGAATCCGCCACGGTGCACGCGATTGCGTCGCGACTGCTCTCGGCACAGAAGCGGCTGTCGGATCACAGTTACCAGGCGATCGATCACCAGCAGGCAGCGTCGGAAATTGCGACGCGCCTGCAGGAAATCATCGCCACGCACGGCGCGCAATCCGTTGCCTGTTACTCGGGCACCTTCGGTTCCGTGATTCCCAGCGGCTGGGCCATGGCGAAAGGGTTGATGCAGGCTATCGGCAGCCCGATGTTCTTCACCAGCGCAACGATTGACCAGCCTGGCAAGTTCATCGCACCCGCGTATCACGGCAGGTGGCTCGCGGGACCGCTCGCGATCAAGGACTGGGACGCGATCTCGCGCCCAAGCTCGCGCTCGAGGTCGAGAACAATTCCGCCGTCACCGAGATCCAGGGCGTCATCATTCCCGGTATGGACTACCAGTTGCCCTACGGACAGGTCGCGCCGGCGGCGCTCGATCCGCCCGCGGGCGCCGACGTAGTCGAGGAGTGGGAATGGCTCTACGCGATAGCGAAGCACATGCAGCTCGAGCCGTGCATCACGATTCGCTCACCGCGCGCTGCGATCCAGGGTGTGGCTGACGCGGTGCGGCTTGAGCCCGTGGGCAGCCGCACACGCACCCCTGTGCGCAGTGGGGCGAAAATTCCTGGATCTGATTGACGCTGCCTCGTCGATGCTGCGCCGCACCGCGTTTTCCGATGTGCGCTGGCCGTGCGCGGAAAACCCGCTGTAGCGCCAGCCAAGAAGCTTCGAGCGCAACTCCTGCGAGATCCCCGAAGGTCTGCACGGACAGGATCAGCCCTGGGCGGGCGCCAGGTACCGCCTCGGCGTACGCATTGAAAACTCAAGCGTTCGATCAACGCTGAAACTCCGCCCGTCACTCGTCATCCTTTTCGCGGGCGTGGCGTACCATCTTGTACCATGGCTTCCAGACCACTCTGGATCGTGCGCATGGTGTTCTGGCTCGCGCTCGCCGCGGCGAGCGCCTGGCTGCTCTGGTACATGGTGACCGTACCGGGCACATCCTACTCCGGGCCGCTCAAGCCCCTTGGCGAGGCGGAAAAAGTGCTGTCAGGCGACCTTCGCCGGCACGTCAGCGCGATCGGCAGCCGCGAGCACAACTTCATGCATTACGCGGAGCTCCAGGCGGCAGCCCGCTACATCGAAACAACCCTGTCCGGCTCCGGCTACACGCCGTTCGCGCAGCGCTTCCCGATGGAAGCGGGAGAAGTGCGCAACATCGAGGTCGAGATCAAGGGCGGCGCGCGCGCTTCGGAAATAATCCTGGTCGGCGCGCACTACGACTCGGTGCTCGGCGCTCCCGGCGCGAACGACAACGGCTCCGGGGTCGCCGCGGTGCTGGAGTTGGCGCGCCTGTTCAAGGGAGAGAGCTTGGCGCGCACGCTGCGCTTCGTCGCCTTCGTGAACGAGGAGCCGCCGTTCTTCAAGAGCGAGGAGATGGGCAGCCGCCACTACGCGCGGCGCTCGAAAGAGCGCGGCGAGAACATCGTCGCGATGTTCTCGCTCGAGACCATCGGCTACTATTCCGACCGCCCGGGCAGCCAGCGCTATCCGTTTCCGCTCGGCTTCTTTTATCCGCCCACCGGGAACTTCATCGCGTTCGTGTCGAATCTCTCTTCCCGGCCGCTCCTGCACGAGGCGTTCGCCGCATTCCGCCGCCACGCCGAATTTCCCTCGGAAGCTGTGGCCGCCCCGGCTTTCATCCCGGGCGTGGACTGGTCGGACCAGTGGTCGTTCTGGAAGGAGGGCTACCCCGCGCTGATGGTGACGGACACCGCGCCCTACCGCTATCCGTACTATCACACGGCGCAGGACACGCCCGACAAGGTGGACTACGAGCGCCTCGCGCGATTGGTCATCGCGCTACAGAAAATGCTGCGCGAGCTGGCCAGCCCCTAAAGGGCTCTCGCCGCCGGGCGGCGCGATGCTGCGGCGATGGGTGCGTGGACAGGAACTCGGGCGGCGTACCGCCGAGCCTGCCCATTTTCTCCCACAGCGTCACCGCTGAGCGATAGGCAAATCGATCTGCGACCTCCGGCCCACGTGAGCCACGACGGCGCGCAGCACCTCGCATGGCAAGCCCGCCGCACGCGCGTGCGGCGGGCTTCAGGATTCGGGGCGCGGATTTCAGGGGCAAGGTCAGGGATCCGGCGGACCCGGTCCGGCGTCTCGGGATCGCCGTACGCACGACGATCGAGCCGACAAGGAAAGCCGCCTGAACCCCGGTGGCCACCGAGGCCTGAATCTTTTTGACGAAGGCGCCGGGGAGGAATTCGGTGACACCCTCGACGAGGCCAAGGATCAGCGCGTGCAGGAGGCTCGTGTCCATGCCTCTCAATTTACCTTTTGCAGCAGAAACTCTCGGATCGAGGGCCAGAACAGCGGGTGCGCGTCCGTGGTGTTGTGGCCGGCTCCCTGGAGCAGGATCCTGCGCTTCGGTCCACCCCAGGCATCGAACAGCCGCTCGCCGTGCACCGGCGGGATGACTTCGTCGCGCTCCGAGATCAAGCAGAGCAAGGGCTGCTTCAGATTCGGCGCCAGCGTGATCGAATCGAAGCGGTGCCTGAGCAGCAAGTCCACCGGCAGGTACCAGTAGTAGCGCTTGGCAACCGCGGCGAGGCTGTCGAAGGGCGTGGCGAGGATGACGCCGGCGATAGGCCGCTCGGCGGCAAGCGCTACCGCCACACCGCTGCCGAGGCTGCGCCCGAAGGCGTAGATGCGCTTCGGGTCCACGCCCGGCAACTGCACCGCATGGTCATAGAGCGTTTTCGCATCGGCAACCAGCGCCCGCTCCGAAGGCGAGCCTTCGCTCGCACCGTAGCCGCGGTAGTCCATCAGCAGCCACGCCACGCCAGGCGCGCCGGCGGTTTCCTCGATCATCCAGGACACTTCCTCCGCATTGCCGCCGAAGTAGAGGACCAGGGGACCGGGCGACTTGACGTGCCAGGCGTGCAGCCTCGTACCGTCCTCGGTCTTGAGAAAGATCTCCTGCACGGCGGGAAAGCGCTTGGCGACATCGGCGCGCCGCGCTTCGCTCAGCGACTGGCGGTAGAAAATCAGCGCGTCCTGCGCGAGATAGACAACGAGCGGCAGACCGATGGCGACGGCGGCGGATACTTTTAGGACAGTGGCAATCAGACCCTCCATGCTTTCATTTTAGAGGTCATCATGGCAATGCACAGCTATACCGCAATCGTTGAAAAGGAAGGCGACATGTACGTTGCGCCCTGCCCGGAACTCGACGTCGCCAGCCAGGGAGCGAGCATCGAGCAGGCAACCGCCAATCTGAAGGAGGTGGTGGAGCTGTTTCTCGAATGCGCCGACCCGCAGGAAATCGCAAAGCGGCAGCACGGCGAAGTCTATGTGACCCGCTTCGAAGCGGTGCATGGCTAAACTTGCCGTTCGCTCCGGCAATGTGGCCTGCCGCGTTCCGAGTTCGAGTCCTGAAGGGGAAGGCGGGTGCAGCTCAAGCGCTACCAGGAACGGGTGATACAAGAGGCGCGTTCGTTCCTTGGGCTGTTGGCACAGGAGCAGCTGAAGGACAATCGACACGTCACCCTGGATGCCTGGGTCAGCGCAAAAAAGCTCCCTGCACTGCGCGGTGACTACGTTTCCCGCAAGAAATAGCTCCATGATTTACCTTGACCACAACGCGACGACGCCGGTGCTGCCGGAGGTGCTGGAGGCGATGATGCCTTACTTCACTTCCGAGTGGGGCAATCCGTCGAGTGCGTACAAGTTCGGTTCAAAGCTGAAGGGTGTGATCGAGGCGGCGCGGGAACAGGTGGCGGAGTTGATCGCGGCACAGCCGCGCGAGGTGATCTTCACGTCGTGCGCAACAGAGAGTAACAACGCTGCGATTCACGCAGCGCTCAAGGCGAATCCAAACAAGCGGCACATCGTCACGTCGGCGGTCGAGCATTCCTCCGTTCTCAACTACTGCATGGCGTTGGAGAAAGAGGGCTATCGAGTCACCTACCTGCCTATTGACCGCGACGGCTTGCTGAAATTGGCCGACCTCGAAACTGCCATCAAGGACGAAGTAGCCGTTGTGTCGCTGATGTGGGCCAACAACGAAACGGGCGTGCTGTTCCCCGTAAAAGAGATTGCCGAGATTTGCAAATCGCGCGGTGTGCTCTATCACTGCGACGCGGTGCAAGCCGCGGGCAAATTCGAGATCGATGTGCGGACGATTCCAGTCGACTACCTTTCGCTGACGGGCCACAAGTTTCACGCACCGAAAGGCATCGGCGCGCTTTACGTCCGGCGCAAAACACCGGTCTCACCGTACGTCTATGGTGGACATCAAGAGCGCAACCTGCGTGGCGGCACTGAGAATGTGCCGCTGATTGTCGGCATGGGAAAGGCAGCGGAACTGGCCCGCAAGGATCTGTCCGACTACGACAAGAAAGTCCGTCCGCTGCGGGATAAGCTGGAGGATGGCATCCTGAGTTCGATTTCCAATACCGAGTTGAACGGCCACAAGACGCAGCGTCTCTCCAACACGACCAACATCACCTTCCACGGCATCGAATCCGAAGCCCTGCTCATCCTGCTCGACCAGGAAGGCGTCTGCGCCTCATCCGGCTCCGCCTGTCTTGCGGATTCAGACGACCCCTCGCATGTCATCAAGGCGATGAAACCGGAATCGGCAGCGGCGCGACAGATGATTCGATTTTCCGTGGACGACGGGAACACAGCGGCGGAGATGGAGGGGGCCATGGCAGCCGTCCACCGGGCGGTCGGGATGCTGAAGAGTTGATCCGAAACCATGAGACTGCCTGCCAACGCCATTATTTCCCCGAGAAAACTGACCGAGTATTTTCTGCGGTAGCCGTTGTTTACATACTCAATTACCGCGCTCTCTTCATAAATCTAGAGACGCATCAAATTCACTGAGTGCGATCCATATATTGTTCTGCGAAATGTCGAAGAAGCATTGCGGTATGCCGAGCATCAGCAAGAGCGCGGTGCGATTGCTCTTCATTTAGAAAACGCTTGATCACGTCCGCCTGTGATTTTGGCACCAATTGTGAATGGAAAGTAACAACCGATTGAATGTCCAACAAACGATAACCGAATGGCCAAGCGCGATTTGCTCTTGCGTAAAGCGCCTTTAGAAAAGCTACATCCAACCAGACATTCCAGCCGCAAAGGAAAAGTTTTCGCGCGTCTGGCTGAAAGGTCTGGTGAAAACGTTCAACCACTTCAGGAACTTTCGGAGCGCGATTCAAATCCGCTAGGTCAATCTGATTGACAGAAAGTGCTTCCGGCATGATTTCCGCGCCTTCCCACGGCGAGACCGGCGACGAGAAGTCAACGACAGGATTCAATTCTCGATCCAAAAGAACCGCTCCCAATTCGATGCAGGCGTGCTTTGCTGGATCCAAGCCGGTCGTCTCGACATCAATAACTAGAATGTCGCTGAGAAGCGGCGTTTTCATTTCGAGGCACTAATTGAATTGTTGGAATCGTAGGCGAGGACTGCTTCCTTCGGCTCGGCTAAAAGAAGTTCAAAATCCCGCATCAACCATGAGTACATATCATATCCCGCTTCATCTTTCTTTTCAGGAGGATAGATTCCACGAAAAACGATGGTAGGAATTGGGGTCACTGCCAATTGGTTAGTAGTCATTTGTCGCGGCGCAAAATAAATCAAATCGTCGAAGCGATAGAAACTATGCATGATACCGTTTAGCGAGTGATAGATTCTAAGCCGCCCGGGTGCATTCGGTTTCTTATTCTTAGCCGCAGTCTCATGGGCTTGAATTAAGGCCTTTGTAACTCTTCTAATCCGATCGGGCAGCAGCTCGTCTTTGCATGTGATTCCAAACTGATACGTGATTCCAGCCACCGACGGACTGTCCGGGGACAGCATACAGATTCGCATGTCCGTTTTTGGTTTCTCCAGTGCGCTAACGATGTACTGCACATTTGTTCGCTGCCAT
>JBCKPH010000122.1:0-6567 GCA_038901755.1 Burkholderiaceae bacterium
CACGGCACACACGTTGGGCGAAAGCAGCCGACGACAGCGACAGCCAGACCCTGGTTATGACATCGCGCATTGCGCAAGACAGGCTAGTGGCTGGTGAGTTCATACACCATGTCGCCGATGAAGCGCCGGAACGACTCGTTTTCCACGAACTGCTTGTAAACCTGGGTATCGTCTCTCAGCAGGATTTGCATCACCTTGCCCAGCGCCAGATCATGGGCCATGCGGGCGGTGTGAGGCGTGTTCGCCATGGCGTTCTGGTAGCCCGGATCAGCGGCGACCCTGGGGACGATGTCATCCCGGATACGCTTGGCGACCCGGTCGGTGTCCGTGAACAGCGTGCTGAACTGCTCGTTGAAGGTCTTGAGAATGTTGCTCAGACGATCCATTTCCGGCTCAGGCTTGTGGCCGCTGGCATCGGTCGGCACCGGCTCAATCTCCGCATCCTCATCCACCAGCGCGATCTTCAACACCGCCTTCTTCTCGACGCGGTAGCTGTCCATGTCGATCGCTTCGAGGATGCCCTTCGATAGATCTTCGTCTATCGGCGCAGGCAACTTGGGCAGCAGCAGGTTGAGCAGGATCGAGAGCTTCTCCCACTCCGCGTTGCTGTAGGGAATGATCGACGAGAGGAAGCTGTAGGTCCGGCAAAAGACCTTGGCCTTGGCCTTGAAGTCCACCTGCCCGTCTTCATCGAGCGCCTTGTACGCCGGCACGCACGCATCAAGGATCGGGTCGAGCTGGTCGCGCTCCGCGTCCGACAGGAACAGCGCCACAAAGCGGTTCACCTGCTCCGGCGTGTAAACCTGCGCCGCATCCAGTGCCGCCTTCAGGTCGTGCAGCTTGTTGGGGTCGGTCTCCTCGGCGAGCAGCGTGGTGCGGAAGTAGTCCTGAAACGCGAAGGTGATCGCCTCGCTGTTGTTCTGGAAGTCGAGCACGAAGCAGTCGCGCTTCTGCGGGTGCGCGCGGTTGAGGCGCGACAGCGTCTGCACCGCCTTGATGCCCGCGAGCGGCTTGTCCACGTACATCGTGTGCAGCAGCGGCTCGTCGTAGCCGGTCTGGAACTTGTCGGCGCAGATCAGAAAGCGGTACGGTGCGGTCTGTATCCTGGCCGCGATGTCGTTGCTCGAAAACCCGTTGAGCGACGCTTCGCTGACCCTCGCGCCGCCGTAGTCGTGCTCGCCGGAGAAAGCTACTATGGCCTGATACGGGCTCTTGCGCTCGGCGAGGTAGGTCTTGAAGGCGTGGAAGTACTGGATCGCCCGCTCGATGCCGCTGGTGACCACCATCGCCCGCGCCTGCCCGCCGATCTTGCCCGCCGCGATCACTTGCTCATGAAAGTGGTCCACCATGATCTCGGCCTTGAGCCGAATGGCGTGCTCGTGGCTCTCCACATAGCGGCGCAGCTTCTTGTTGGCCCGCTTGGTGTCGAACGCAGGGTCGTCCTCGGTCTTCTTGACCAGCTTGTAATAGCTGCTAACCGGCGTGTACTGTTTGAGCACGTCGAGGATGAAGCCTTCATCGACGGCCTGCTTCATGGTGTAGCTATGAAAGGGTCGATGCTTGACCTTTCCCTCGGCATCTGCCGGCAGTGCCTCGCCAAACATCTCCAGCGTCTTGTTCTTGGGTGTGGCGGTGAAGGCGAAATAGCTGGCGTTGGTGAGCATCTTGCGCGCCGCCATGCGCTTCTCCAGCGCCTCGTTCACCGTGTCCTCCGGATCCGGCCCGTCGCCCTCGCCGCCAGCATCAGCAGCGTCGCCCGGCGCACCGCCAGTCAGCGCCTGGCTCATCGCCGCGGAGGTGCGGCCGCCCTGACTTGAGTGCGCCTCGTCGATGACGATGGCGAAGGTCTTGCCGGCCTCGGAGGCGATTTCATCGAGGATGTAGGGAAACTTCTGCACCGTCGAGACGATGATCTTCTTGCCCTCCTTGATGTACTTGCGCAGGTCGCCGGACTTTTCGGCGTGGCCCACGGTGGCGCCCACCTGCATGAACTGCTTGATGGTCGCCTGGATCTGCTGGTCGAGCAGCCGCCGGTCGGTGACGACGATGACCGAGTCGAACACCGCCTTGTCGTCACGCTTCAAGCCAATGAGCTGGTGCGCGAGCCAGGCGATGGAGTTCGATTTGCCGCTGCCCGCCGAGTGCTGGATCAGGTAGCGCTTGCCCGCACCCACGGCGCGCACATCGGCCAGCGCCTGCCGCACCACGCCAAGCTGGTGGTAGCGCGGCCAGATCTGCGTGCGCTTCTTCTTTCCGGTCCTAGGGTCCCTCTCCTCGACGATCTGCGCGTAATTCTCGAGGATGTCGGTCAGGCCCGCCGGGGTGAGCACCTCTTTCCACAGGTAGTCGGTCTTGAGGCCGTTCGGGTTCGGCGGATTGCCCGCGCCGTCGTTGAAGCCCTTGTCGAAGGGCAGGAACCACGAGCCCTTGCCCGCAAGCCGGGTGCACATCTGCACCGCGCTGTCGTCCACCGCAAAGTGCACCACGCAGCGGCCGAATTCGAACAGCCGCTCGCGCGGGTCGCGGTCGCGCTTGTACTGTTCCACCGCGTCCGCCACGGTCTGTTTGGTGAGGCTGTTCTTCAGCTCGAAGGTGGCGATGGGCAGACCGTTGATGAACAGGCCGAGGTCGAGCGCGCGGCGCGTCTCGTCCATGCTGTAGGCGAGCTGGCGGGTGATGGAGAAGCGGTTCTGCGCGTGCAGCGCCGTGGCCTTGGCGTTGCCCGGCGACGGCGTCCCGTAGAACAGGTCGAAGTGCAGCGGTCCGTGGTCGAGCCCCTTGCGGATCACATCGATCACGCCGCGTTTGGCGCTACCGATTTCGCCCGAGAGCCGCGCGAGGAACTGGAGGCGTTTAATATCCTTGGCATCGTTCGCATCGACCATCGCCAGCTTCTTGAAGGCCTCGGGCTGCGTGGCGCGCAGGAAGGCGAAGAGCTGCGGCACGTCGAGCGCGTGGGCGCGGTCGAAGTCCTGTGCGCTGCCGGCGGTGTAGCCGGTGCCGCCGTAGGCCGGCGGACGTTCGGCGACGCTGTTCGACTGCACCGCGAGGCCGTCGGTGCCGGTCATGTGCCGCATGATCAGCGACTCCAAACCCTTCTCGCTGGTGTCGGTGGTCATAGCGTGGCTTTCTCGTCGCTGGCGTCGGCGTCCGTGTGCAGGTCGGCATCGTCTTCGGTGGCGTCCGGTGGTGCTTCGTCGGGCAGGCGTAAAGCCACCTCGCGCACATCGAGCTTGCCGGTGACGACATCGGCGACGAGGCGGGTGCGGTATTCGCGGAGGAGTTCGATCTCGCGGTTGAGGCGGGAGATGGCGACAGTAAGGTCAGCCGTTTCCTCGACATAAAACGCAACGATCGCAGCTTGTTCATCGACCGGTGGGAAAGGCACAGGAATCTGCCCGAGCTGGTCGAAATACAGCCTCAACCGCATATCCATGATGCCGCGCGAGCGCTGCTTAAACAGTTGCTGATATAGCTTCGTCCGAAACAAATGGTGGTAGTAGTCAGAGCACAGTGGACGAATCGGCATCAGAATGTCATACGCGGGGCTCGTGACCCCTTCGTAGTCAGATGATCCAACGGCACCCATCCATGCCAAGAGTTTGTTGACGATCAGATCACCCTTCTGAACAATCCAGTAGTTATCTGTCGTCGAGGCCTTGTTCCCTTTCTGTTCCAGGTCTTTTCTCGGCCGAACGCCTATGTGCGTGTAGATCGAGAGAAGTTCTTTCCCATGAGAGAGCCCCGATTTTTGCGTACGCAGGCGGAAGACGTTCTTGGTTCTTTCAACGACCCAATGCTGCGGAATATCCCCGAGCCAGGGGATGCCGGAGGGTTTGAGGGGGACGGAGGGGTCGAGGCCGCGGGTGACGGCGCGGTGGATGATGGCCTGCTTCTGCTCGCCCAGCAGCGCGATCACCTTGCGCTTCGCCCGGATCGCCCGCTCCAGTCGCCCATTCGCCCAGTCCAGAAACCGCACAATCGCCGCCTGCTCGTCGGGCGGAGGGAGTGGACTCTTCGTACCGAGAAACCGCTCAGGAGGGATCGTGTTCCGTAGCCCGGAGTAGAGAGGACTGAGCAGCTTGCGGTCGTCCATAGCGCGATAGAACAGCTCGAAGTACTCCGCACTTCCTCTGCCCAGCGATTCGAATATGGTGTACGCACCCGTGATCATTCCATCGTGCCGCGACAGTCCAACCGTTCGGGGCGTCTCGGGTACGTCGAATAGGCAGAAGACGAGATCACCGGTACGTACCTCCTGCGAAGTCCCCATGTCTGAGGAGAACTTGCCCTTCCCAGTCGAGATGTCGCGAACGATCACGCCTTGCTTGGTGAGCGAAAGCAGCCGGTAGTCGCCGTGACGATTCCCGACGAGCACCTTTCTCTTGCGGACAAGACCACGGTTCGGGATCAAGCTCCAGTGCCCGGGCACCTGCCCGAGCCACGGCAGCCCCGACTCCTTGTACTCCGCATACGGCTTGAGGTCGGCGATCATGCCTGCCCCTCGTCGCCCATCTGCCGCTCATAGGATTGGCGCACGAGACCCATCACATAGGGCAGCTCGTCGAGCGAGCTGAGGCCGACTTCCACATCGCCGTTGCCCCAGCGACTAATGTTTGTAATGTCTCTGCACAGCCCTTTCGGGTCGTTGAGGTCGGCGAACGTCATGTTGATGCTGAGCCTCAGCCGCTTCGCCTGGGGCACCACGTCCACGAAGTTGGTCTCGGCCTTGTAGGCCACATACAGCTTCATGAACTCCTCGGTGACGCAGGCATCGAGCGCCAGCACTTCCTTGCGGAACGCCTCGAACACTGCGCGCATCGCGGGCGTGAGCAGGTGCGGATGGTCGTCGATGCTGTATCCACCACTCACGGGTGTCTTCGCCGGCTGATAGGTGGCCAGCGTCGCTGCATCGAGCTTGGGCGCGATCCATACGGTGAGCGCCTGATCCGCCAGCCGCCCGGCGCGTGCCTGGATCGCGGCTTCGTTCCACGCCTCGAGCTGGCCGAGCCCGGCGTTGAGCCTGAGCGGACTCTCCTTGAATCCGCCCGTCATATCGCGCTTCTCGGAAAACGGGCGGTCGCTGTACACGGCGTTGTAGCCGGTGAGCGTGAGGTTGCCGAGCCTGTGCAGCCATTGCTGCTGCACGCGCTGCCAGTCGGTGCCGAGCGCCTGCCGCCACGCCGCCGGTAGTTCTGGGTTCTGCGGCAGGATGTGCTCGATGGTGTACTCGTCCACCGCCACGCGCTCCTTGCGGCCGTGGTTCTCCAGCCGGCGCAGCCAGTAGCTGCGGCTCCTGAAGTTGTAGAGATCGCGTGTGTGCAGGTCACGGCGGAACTCGTCATCACTGGGGAAGCGGCGGTACGAGGGTAGCGTGAGGAAGTGCGCCTTGATGCTCTCGATGTAGCGGTCCTTCTTGAGGGCCTTGCCGAAGGTGCCGAAGGTTTTGTTCATCGAGTTGGTAGGGATGGCGCAGATGGCGCGGCGAAACACATACGCCTCCACCAGTCGAACCGCTACCGCGAAGTCGGCGGCGCTGAGCGTGTCGGTCGCGTAATCGTGATACAGCTCCAGCAGGAACGGATAGGCGACATCGACTTTGAGCTCGCGCAAGTCGTGGAAGGCGGTGCTGAGCGCGGCGTCCTGCTCACGGCCCAGCGCCAGCGCGCAGAAGTAGCGGGCGAAAGCGCGGATCTCCTTCACCAGCGCCTCGATGCCGCCGTCCTGCACGGGCTTGGAGCGGGAGTAATCCTTGAACGCCTCGTAGACCTCGCGCTCGCGCGGGATGTCGCCGGTGCGCACGGTCAGGTAGTGGCGCATGAAGCTGTCGA
This sequence comes from Burkholderiaceae bacterium, assembly GCA_038901755.1. Lineage (GTDB taxonomy): Bacteria > Pseudomonadota > Gammaproteobacteria > Burkholderiales > Burkholderiaceae_C > JBCKPE01. The sequence continues at coordinate 5,832 of JBCKPH010000122.1, forward strand.
ACTGGGTGCCGTACGCCTCCTGTCCAAAGTCCTGCTCCATCGGCCGCCAGTACTCCTCGTAGAGGCGGGTCTGCAGGGTGGGCTCGAGGCTCATCAGGACGAAATTGCGGATGAGATCGGCTTGGCTCAGCTCCTTGCCGGTCGAGTTCATACTCTCAAAGATGAGCTGCGGGTTGTCCTGCTCCCGGCTGAGCGCGATGTCCACCACCATCAGCTTCGCGAGACCGCGGCAAACCGCCGCGAGGTCGCCTTTCTGCGCCGCGAGCAACTCTGTGAACTGCGCGAAGTTCCGCGTCACCCGCAGCGACGGCTCTTTGGGTTGCTCGGTGTTCTTGATGAGCGCCTTGAGCGATGCGCTGTCCGTCTGTGAGAGCAGCAGCTTAAAGAAGCGGTCGCCCTTCTCGAGGCGTTTGGTCAGGTAGTATTCCCGCAGCTTTTCGGCCGAGAAGCCATCGGTCGGCTCGTCGTCACCCAGCGCGCGGGCGAGCGCTTCGATCAGCAGTGAGACGGAGGTCAGCCGTTGTTGGCCGTCGATCACCAGGAGCGGCGCCTGGTGCGTGACCTGATAAGGCCCCTCCTCCACGTAGACGATGGAGCCGATGAAGTGCACCGCGATCGTGTCGCTCGATCCGGCGCGCAGGATGTCGTCCCAGAGCTGCAGGCACTGCTTGTCGGTCCAGGAGTAGGTGCGCTGGTAGATCGGGATGACGAACTGCGGCGACTTCTGCAGGAAGCT
>JBCKPH010000123.1:0-6516 GCA_038901755.1 Burkholderiaceae bacterium
CACCCGTGACACCGTTGTATCGAGCAATGACCTGGTCATGGCTGCGGATTGCCGCCTCCGGGTTGTTCGGCATGCAGTCAGCTTGAAATGACGGTTGCACGCCGCGCGCTTCGTTGCGAAGTCCGTCGATGAGGGCCATGTACTCATCGGCCTGACCCATCTCATTCGACCTGGCGTCCGCTCGATCCAAGAGCTGTTCTCGCAGTCGGGTGTCCTTCAAGCTGCTGGCCAGGGCCAGCGCGTAACCGGGGTCGGATGCGCGGTCGGCCAGCGCGGCCTGCGCCATCGAGCGGCGCTCGGCCGGGCTGAAGAACGATTGCAGGAACATCGTGAGAAAGCGGATGCGCTGCTTGGCCCGGCGTGGCCCGTTGCGCATCAGGTACCAGATGTTGAAAAAACGTTCGCTGACCTGGTAGCCACTGCGGCCCTTTGACCGCTTGCTCAGTGCCACGGGTTCCACATAACCCGCCTTCTCCAGCCGCGTGAGCTGGCTGCTGACTGTGGGGGTGTCCAGCCCGGTCGCCTGGCCCAGCGCCGCGGCGGTCATGGGGTCCCAATTCAGCGCCAGGGCATCGAAGACGGCGCGCGCCTGCATTGGCAGCTCTTCGGTGCGCGCTTGGTACCAGCCGGTGAAGGTGTCCAGCATCGCGCTGAGCTGTGACAGCACGTCGACGCTCATGTGCGATTCGAGCACGCCGTAGAGCACACCGAGCGTTCGGGGGTTACCGCCGGCCAGGGTGTTCAGCGCCGCGACTCGGCCCGGGTCGTTGTCGAGCAGCTTTAAGACATGCTGGCCAGGCTCTCCGCGGTGCGACGCGAGATTTCTAAGGCAGGTGAACACCTCCTGGTTGTCCAGCTTGTCCAGCGTCTGCACACGAAAGAACTCGTAAAACGCGGCATTTGGGTCGTGTGTGGAAGTGGGGTAGCGCGAGGCGGCTGCAATCAGGAACGGGCCGTCATCACTTTGCAGCCGCTTGCGCAATCCCCACTGGTGGTGCTCGCTGAGCCCTGCAAGCAGGGTGTCGAGGTTGTCGATCAGCAGCAAAGGGCGACGCCCAAGCCGCTCGCAGTGCTCGTGCAACGCCTGCCAGGCGGGCTCACCATCTTGCTCGTCCCGCGTCAGGGCCTGCCGAGGCATATGGGCGGCCCAGGCCGCATCGAGCGCGTCAAGTTCGCTCTGCGGCGCACCTTCATCTTCGCGCGCCTCCATAAGGGATTGAAGGCAATTGCGCCAGAATACGTCGAGGCTGATGACGTTGTGCTGCTCTTCGCGAAACGAAAGCGGGATAAAGCGGGAGCAGAGGTCGTCATCCTTACGCACACCGATGGCAATGCGCCGAAGCAGCGCGGTCTTTCCGAACCCACGAGGCGCGACGATGAGGTGATGCCTCGCAGGCTGGCCAGCCGGCAAAAGTCGGAGCTGTTTGAGAAAGAAGTCCAGCGTCGTCTGCCGGGCGACAAAGCTCGCCAGGAAGTCAGACTCCTTTTGCGAAAGCGGGTTGAAATAGGTCAGATCCACGGTACGGCTCCGCTACTGAGTCGCTTGGGGCTTGTATCGCTGCCACCAGCGCCGCAGCAGCGGGTTGCGGAAGCTGCAGTGTGGTGAGTCTTGATCCCAGTTCTCGACGGTGACAAACCCTTCGGCGTGCAGCCGCGTCAGCACTTGCCGCAGGCCATCGCGGGTAAGGTTTGGGCGCTGGATGGCGGCAAGCAAGCCATCGATGGTCGATCCCTGTGCGTCTCGTGCCAGCGCGCCCAGCACGCTGAATGCTATCGCGCGATCAGCATCGTGGTAGTGCTTGCGCAGATGCTCCTCCCAAGGGCCAAACGTGGTCATTTCTCCTGGTTGCAGCAACTCGTTGATGGCCGCCTCGACGACCTGTCTGGCCTGGTCGGGTTCGCTCGCCGGGCTGCCCTTCAGCTTCTGGGCCAGCGCGTCAAGGTAGTAGGCGGCGCGCCAGCCGACAGCTTCGAGCAGCGCCTGGGCTTCGGCGTCGGTGATTTCCTGTCGATGGGGTAGATGGCCGCTGACTGCGAGATCTTGTACATAGTCCTTGGCCTGCCCCTCACTGAGAGGCTCCAGTTCGAAGCTCTGGAACTTGGCTAGGACGCCCATGTAGTTGCCGGCGCGAGCGAGTGGCTCGATGCCGATCGAGCCGGTAATCATCCATCGCACCTTCGGATGTCCTTGGCGCAGCCGGCTGGTCAAGTTCATGAAGTCCAGCGCGGCGGCCACACCTGCGGGCCCCTTGTCATGCAGAGCCTTCAGGAAGATCGGCAGTTCGTCGATCAGCAGGACCCAGCGGCGGTCTGGATCATCGTGCATCGCTTTGATGAGACGCTCGAAGAAGGTTTCGTGGTCGAGCGCGAGAAAGGGTTGGTACCAATGGCCGCTGGGGTCAACTCTGGGGGACAGGACCTGACTAAGGCGCTGCATGATCCAAATCTTGGCCATCTCACCGCCGGAACGCGCGCCGCCGATTCGGCCACACAGTTCGCGGAAAACGGCGCGGCTGTCGGCGCACCCGGCCAACTCCACCTTCAACGCTGTCCAGCCCCGTTCAGGTGCGGCGTCGACGAGCCTGTCAAGCACGAACGTTTTACCCAGTCGGCGAGGCCCGTGCATGGACACGTCACGTCCGGCATCGAACATTTTGTACAGGCTCGCAACTTCCTCGTTCCGGCCGTATGTCTTGGTCATGTACGCAGTCATGGCACCTCCGCAGTCTGGCTATTTTACACAACAAAATAGTTTCGAAACAATAATGTTTTACAACGATTCTGTTTTCATGGACTGCCTTGTACCTGTGGATGCTCTGCAAGACATCAAGATTTATATCCATGTATTTTAATGCATTGACAAATATAAGGCATGCCTTACTATGTATAGCTTGACGATCTCTTCACATGATGAAGCCCAATATCCACGAGGCCATTCGAGCACGTCGGCTTGCCTTGGGCCTGTCGCAAAGCGAGGCCGCGCGCCGAAGCGGAATTCAACAACGGCAGGTGTCGCTCTTCGAGCGTGGGGGAGATGTCACGCTTTCCACTCTCATGAAGCTGGCCCAGGCGCTTGATTTGGAACTCCTGCCCGTTCCGCGGGAGGACAGCGCAAAGCTTGAATCCCTTCTCAAGGCCAAACGCGCGCCGGCACTTTCAGCCGCTGTTTCGTCGCCCCCGCCTTCCCTGCTGGACCGCTACCAGGTGAAGGACGACGAGGAGCCATCGAATGGCTGATGCCCACGTCCTGAAGATACTGCTGGGCGACGTACCCGTCGGCCACCTCACCGGCTTTCAAGACGGAAAAAGCCTGTTCGCCTTCGATGACGGCTACATCGACCTGGGGCCGGGCCGGCCGACACTGAGCCTGTCTTTCAACACGCCCGGGGATGAAGCAGCGACTGAGCACAAGCTGCGGCAGGTCTATTCGAGCCGGATGAAGCTACCGCCTTTTTTCAGCAACCTGCTGCCGGAGGGCGTGCTGCGGGAATACATGGTCAAGCGCCTGAAGATCCACCATGACAATGAATTCGAGATTCTCATGGCGCTGGGTGCGAGCCTGCCCGGCGCGGTTCGCGCGCTTCCCGCGGATGAGCTGCCGCAGGCCGCCATTGACTACCGGCCCGGTGCCACGCACGCCGCTCCCGAGGAAATACCGATCAAGTTCTCGCTGGGCGGATCACAACTCAAGTTCTCGATGCTCGAGCACGGCGGGCGATTCACGCTGGAGGACGGCAACGGCAAGTGGATCGTCAAACCGCCTCATCCGACGCTTCCCAACGCCCCGGTGAACGAGTACACGATGATGCGGCTTGCCGCCGCTGCCGGAATTCAAACGCCCGAAGTCAAATTGGTGAAGATCGATGATATTGATCTGCCTGGCCTGGTCGGCCTCCCGGTGCCGAAACGGGAAAGCCGGGCCTACGCAATCAAGCGTTATGACCGCACTGCCGACGGCCGCGTCCATGTCGAAGACTTCGCGCAAGTGTTCAATGTCCATGCCGACCAGGAGTACAGGGCGACCAATTACGACACGATCGGCCGGCTGATCTTCGATCTCTTCCCCAACCGGTTCGAGCAGCTCGCGGAATTCATCCGGCGTCTGGTCGTCAACATTCTTATCGGGAACGGTGACGCCCATCTGAAAAACTGGTCGATCATCTACACAGACAAAGTCACGCCCCGGTTGTCGCCGGCATACGATCTGGTATCGACCATCCACTACGTGCAAAACGACAGCCTGGCGCTGAATCTGGGTGGGGAAAAGCGTTTTGAATCCATCAACGAGGCGCATTTCGACCGGCTCGCCCGGCGGATGGAGGCTCCGCCGAAATTCGTGCTGGACATCGTGCATGAGACGGTGGCAAGCGCCCGCAAAGTGTGGCCCGAAACAATTCGGGAAGCCGGTCTCTCGAAGGTGATGCGCGAGCGCCTGTACCGCCATTGGAACGGGCTGTCAGACCTACTGCGGATAAAGCAATAGCGAATCGCCTGCCTCATCCATGCCGCGATCTGTGGCTTTCTGAGTCATGGCCCCCAAGACTATCGGTCATCCCGCTGCCACAATCCCCCGGAACCCCATCGATCAAACACCGTGTCTGCAAACCCAACCCCATCCCCCCGCGTGGCGCTGATCACCGGCGCCAACACCGGCATCGGGCGGGTCACTGCGCTGGAGCTGGCCAGGACGGGCACGCATGTGTTCCTGGCCTGCCGTTCGCTGCAGCGCACGCAAGCGGTGCTGGACCAGATTCGCGCTGCCGTGCCGGGAGCGCAGGTGGAATGGCTGGCGCTGGATCTGGCGGATTTGGATTCGGTTCGGGCCTGCGCCGCGGCCTTTCTGGCGCGTGGCCTGCCGCTGCAGCTGCTGATCAACAACGGCGGGATCGCCGGCGCAAGGGGGCTGACGAAACAGGGCTTCGAGCTGGCGTTCGGAATCAACCACATGGGGCACTTCCTGCTGACGCAACTGCTGTTGGAGCGCATCCAGGCCTCAAAGCCGGCGCGCATCGTCACGGTGGCGAGCCGCGCACACAAGCGTGTCAGCGGCATCGATTGGCCGGCACTGCGCGAACCGACTCGCACGCTCACCGGCCTCACCGAATACGGCCGCTCCAAGCTGGCCAATGCGTTATTCAGCGCGCAGCTCGGGCGCAGGTTGGCCGGCACCGGCGTCACCACCTATGCGCTGCACCCCGGCGTGGTGGCGTCCGAAATCTGGCGCGAGGTGCCGTGGCCGCTGCGCTGGCTGATCAAGCTGTTCATGATCACGCCCGAGCAAGGCGCCGCCACAACGCTGCATTGCGCCAACGCGCCTGAAGTGGCGACGCAGACCGGCCTGTATTACGACAAGTGCGCCGTCAAATACCCCAGCCGCCTGGCGCAGGATGAGGCGTTGGCGGCGGAGTTGTGGCGGCGCAGCGAGGAATGGGCGCGCTGATATCGGACTGCTGCCGCGCAGCGTTTCAGATCGGCCCCGGAGTTACTCCACGCCGGGACCGCAACCGGTGCGCACCCGGTACACCCAACTGCGGATGCAGCCGCGCCGCCACCAGCCATGCCGCAAGCAGCGCAATTCCACCTGCCGCAAAGATGCCCGCCACCGGGCTGAACTGCAGCACGACCCAGGCGATGGCCGGCGACACGATGCCCGAGACATCGCGAAAGCTCGAGTAGACGGCCGCCATCTGGGTCCGCTCCGACGGCTTCACCGACATCATGAAGGGCAGTCCGCCGCAGATGTCGAGCAGCACCAGAAAGTAGGAGCCCAGCACCAGCATGGCCACCGTGGCCCAGGGCAGCGGCGACAACACCGTGGCCAGGATGAAGCAGACCCCGCTGAACAGGAAGCCGGTGCGCACCGCCTGCCGCACGGAGCGCCGCTGCATCCAGCGTAGCATCAGCGGCGCAAGGAACAGGCCGGCGTTGGCCAGCGAGGTGGCAATGCCGCCAACCTTGTCGCTCAACCCGTTTTCCACCGCGAAAATGCCGACATAGACGATGTAGAACCACCAGCCGCAGGAGCGCACGACCGCGAAGAACCAGCCGGCGACCAGTCTGGGCTGGAGAAAGAAGCGCTGCAGGAAGGCAAACGGAATGGGCGAGGGCTTGCGGGCCGGCGCGATGACCCGGCCATCGCCTATGCGCATCAGCCAGAAAGTTGCCAGCATGGTCGACGCCGCCGCGCCCACGATCAGAAACGGCGCGCCATGCCAGAACTGCAGCAGCCAGACGCCCAGCGCCGGGCCGACCGCCCAGCCCAGTCCGCCATAGACCAGGCGCAAGGTTTCGAGCCGGCTGAATTCGGCCTTGGCCACATGGTCCAGCACATAGGCGTTGAAACAGACAAAGGCGGTCGCCGTTCCTATGGTGTGGCAGAGCAGAGCCGCCGCCGTGGCCTTGCCGCCGACCATGCCAAACACGGCCGACAGAACGTAGAGTGACACGCCGAAGGTGTAGACCCAACGGCGCGGGATGTGGCGGGTTGCCAGCGGCACGGTCAGCGCCGCCAACAGC
>JBCKPH010000124.1:0-6445 GCA_038901755.1 Burkholderiaceae bacterium
CGCCAATGGCCGAGAGTGCTTCGCGCACCTCGTCGAGCTTGAATGGTTTGATGATGGCTGTGACAAGTTTCATGTGTTCTCCTTGGTGAAAGCTGGGATTAGAAGCCGTACTTGAGGCCGACGACCAGGCCGCTCTTGCCGGGAAACTTACCCGGTACCGCCGTGTAGAAGACTTGGTTGGCGTTGCTCGTCACAGCTGCCGCCGACAACACCAGTCCGTCGCCCAGATCCTTGGACAAGGTCAATGAGTAGTCGGTGTAAGACGCCATGCGGGCGTTTCGCGTGTCATGGGCCACCCGTTGCCGCCCGACATGGGGCAGCAGTGACCAGCCTGATCCCAAATCAAAGGTCGCGCTCAGGTCCAGGTAGCCACTGCCGTGGCTGTCCAGCGTGCCAAACAGGTTACTGAGGCTGTGTGAATACTTCAGCGTGGCCGGGCCGTAGCTCAGCGCGCCGTAAACCTCCTGGGTGTTGGCGTTGCCGAAGCCCGCCACATTGGCCAGCTTGTTGCCGGGATACTCATAGCGCAGGTAACCGACATCGAAAGTCAAATCCTTGGCAATTTCCCCCTTGTAGCCAGCGTACAGGTCGATCTCGAGCGATCCGTCGGTGGCGGCCCAGTCCTTGATCCACTTGATGCTCGAGGCCCAGGCGCCGAGATAGAACCCGCTGGGGTGGGAATAGTCCACTCCCCCCTGCAGCGCGGGTTTCAGCCTGGTCTGGGACAGACCGCGGTAACGGTAGTCGCTGGTCACGCCGACATTGAAGGCCAGCGCGGCCTCAGGCGGGTCTGCCGCGTAGGTCGGCAAGGAAGTCAGGCCCAGCAGTGTCAACGGCGTCAGGGCCAACAGGGTTCGCAGTTTCAGCTTCATTGATTTTTCCCTTAAGCATTGGATGCACCTGATCAAGCACGTACCGTGCCAAGCGCCTTGAAGATGCAGAGCCTCCCTGAAAACCCGGTCAGCCGACAACGCTCCAGCGGCGTTGAGTAGAGGTTGACGCGGCAAGGCCGGCGCCGCTTGACGAGCATGCACAGATGCGGTGCGCAATTGGACTGCGGCTGCGATACGGTGGAATGAGCAGGTGCGAGTGCACCAAAACAGGGGGAACAGAATGAGTTTGTCAGTGGTGCGTAGTCGCGCCTTGCTGGGTATGGACGCACCGGCCGTGACGGTGGAAGTTCACCTGGCCAATGGGCTGCCCAGCTTCACGCTGGTTGGCCTGGCCGATGTCGAAGTGAAGGAGGCGCGTGAGCGGGTTCGCTCGGCGATCCAGAACTCCGGACTGGAGTTTCCCAACAACCGGCGCATCACCGTCAACCTGGCGCCGGCCGATCTGCCGAAGGACTCGGGCAGGTTTGATCTTCCGATCGCCATTGGGATCCTGGCCGCCAGCGGGCAGATTGACGGCGCCAACCTCGACACTTGGGAGTTCGCCGGCGAACTATCCCTGTCAGGCGAACTGCGCGCGGTGCGCGGAGCCTTGGCGATGAGTCTTGCGCTGCACGGCGCCGGGGTATCGGCGCGGCTCGTGCTTCCGATGGAAAGCGCCGAAGAAGCTGCGCTGGTTCCACAGTCGCAGGTCTATGGCGCGCGCCACCTGCTTGACGTGGTGCGCCAGTTCCTGCCCACGCCGGCGCCGCAGGCTCCAGCGGATGGCTGGCGCCGCGTCACCGTGACGCCTGCCGCAACGCCTTGTACCGGCCCGGATCTGGCCGAGGTGCGCGGACAGGCCGCGGCAAAAAGAGCGTTGGAGATTGCTGCAGCGGGCGGACACAGCCTGCTGATGGTGGGGCCGCCCGGCACCGGGAAATCAATGCTGGCGCAACGATTTGCCGGCCTGCTGCCACCGATGACAGTGCAGGAGGCGCTGCAAAGCGCGGCGCTGACAAGTATTGCCGGGCGTTTTCGCCTGGAGCAGTGGGCGCAACGTCCCACCTGCGCGCCGCATCACACCGCGAGCGCGGTAGCTCTTGTCGGTGGTGGCTCGCCACCGCGTCCCGGCGAGATCTCGATGGCGCATCACGGCGTGCTGTTTCTCGATGAACTGCCTGAGTTCCCGCGGGCGGCACTGGAGGCGCTGCGTGAACCACTGGAAAGCGGCCGCATCACGATAGCGCGCGCGGCCCGTCGGGCCGAGTTTCCGGCCTGCTTTCAACTCATCGCGGCCATGAACCCCTGCCCCTGCGGTCACCTCGGATCGAACAGCCAGCGTTGCCGCTGCACGCCGGACCAGATTTCGCGCTACCGAGGCCGGCTGAGTGGCCCGCTGCTCGATCGCATCGACCTGCACGTCGAGGTCCCGATGCTGGCCCCGGACGAGTTGCTGGCAGCGCCAGACGGCGAGAGCAGCGAAACGGTGCGGCAACGCTGCAACCTGGCGCGCGAGCGCGCGATGAAGCGCCAGGGCGTTCCCAACCATGCTTTGCAGGGCAAGGCGCTCGACGCCCATCTGGCGCTGGCCGAGGACGCCCGCAGCTTCCTGAACCGCGCCGCGGCCCGACTTGGCTGGTCGGCGCGCAGCACGCATCGGGCGCTGAAGGTGGCGCGCACGTTGGCGGATCTGCAGGACTCGGCGACGACACAGACCTGGCATGTGGCCGAGGCCATGCAATACCGCCGCGCCCTGCACACCGTGCCCTGATCTACGGGCCGGTCATGCCCACCCCGTCGCTACCAAATCAATAGCAAAGAGCGAGGCCGATGAAGCCCCCGGGCGGCGGGCTCGGCCATAATCGTTCGATGCCAGCCGCGGCCATGCCCGATCGCCCCATCGTTGTCTGGTTGTCGCTGGCGCAATTGGTGACCTGGGGCAGCGTCTTTTACACCTTCGCGCTGCTGATGGAGCCGCTCGAGCATGAACTCGGGATGAGCCGGGCCCAGGTTTCGCTCGGCTTCAGTCTGGCCCTGTTGGCCGAAGGCCTGCTGGCGTTTCCCATCGGTCGCCTGATCGACCGCGGTCACGACCGCTGGGTCATGGCAGGCGGCTCGTTGTGGGTCGGGGTCTGCCTGCTGCTGCACAGCCGGGTCGACTCGATCTGGTCTTTCTATGCCGTTTGGACCGGCCTTGGCATGGGCCTGGCGGCAACCCTGTACACGCCGGTGTTTGCCGTGGTCACGCGCCGCTTTCCACAGGACTTCCGGCGCGCCATCATCACCATGACTTTTCTCGGTGGCCTGGCCAGCACCGTGTTCATACCCCTGAGCGCATGGCTCATCAGCGCCTTTGGCTGGCGCCAGGCACTGTGGTGCCTGGCCGCCCTGCAGTTCCTGCTCTGTCTGCCGATCCATTTGCTGGTCTTGCGCAAGCCGGCGCCCGCGCCACGCCCAACGACCGAGCATCTTGGCGCGTCAGTGCCGGCTCCTGCTGGCCTGCAACACTACCTGCGAAGCGCGCCCTTCTTGCTGGTTGGCGTCTTCGTCATGCTGATGATGGCCGTCACCGCGGCCCTGCCGCCGCATCTGGTCAGCATCCTGCGCGAGTCCGGTCTGCATGAAGCCTGGGCCATCGCGATTCCGGCAAGCATCGGCCTGCTGCAGGTCATCGGCCGCCTGCTGCTTTACTTCTTTGAGTATCGCTTTGACCTGCACATGGCAAACCGCCTGATTCCCTGGCTTGTTCCGCTCGGGTTGGCCGCCCTGCTGGCGGGGCAGAGTCACGCCGAGGCGGCAGTCCTGTTTGTTGTCTTGTTCGGTCTCGGCAACGGCATGTTGACCATCGTCAAGGGCACGGCCATTGCCCACTATGTGAATCGCGACCATGTCGCTTCGCTCAATGGCGCGCTCGGATTGCCAAGCGCCCTGGCGCGAGCCCTGGCGCCACTGGCGCTGGGCCTGCTTTGGAGCAGCGAATCGGGTTATCGAACCGGCATCTGGATGCTGCTGATCGCCGCCGTTGTGGCCGGGCTCGCGCTGCTGCAGGCGCAACGCCATTCTCTGATCAAGAACTAGCAGTCTGCTAGGTCCGGTCACCACCCAGCACGACGTTGCTTGCGGGCGTCTCGCTTGAACCCGGGCCCGCCTGCGACATGCGAGATTCGCTGCCATCGAGCGTGATGCGTGAACCAAGGGCTGGTGCGCTGGCCTGCTCGACGGTACGCAGGGAACCATCGTCCATGCGCACGCGAACCTGGTAGACCGTCTCCTTCTTCATCTGTTTCTCGATCGCGTTGCCGGCGAAGCCACCGCCGATGGCGCCAAGAATCGTGCCGATGGTGCGGCCGCTGCCTTTGCCAATCTGGTTGCCAACGACTGCCCCCAGCACGCCGCCGGCAATGGCGCCTGTGCCACCGGTCTGCGCGCTGCGCTGGATCGCTGTCACCGACTCAACCGTGCCACAGCCAAGGCACGCAACCTGCGGGCGTGACTGAAACACTGACGGCTGGGTCGTGGGCGGCAACGTGGCAACCGGCGCGCCGGAGGTCTGCGGCGGATAGCCCGAATAGACAACCGGACCGGCAGGCGCCGTTGGCACCGGAGCCTGTTGCGCCACCTGCGGCAGCGCTGCCGGCGCAGCTGCCGGCACGGGCGCCGGCGCAGCGATGACCTGAACTGCTTGGGCCGGCGTTTCGCTGCGCTTGGCAACGACCCTGGACTCGTTGACCGTGGCCGCCGGGACGCTGCGCGCTGTCGTCGCCGCCTTCTCCGGGGTCATGTGGTTGTTGATAACGATAGTTGGCGTCGACTGAGCCGGCGCAGTGCTGGCGGGCAGCGGCGCCTCCGTAATGACAGCGACCGGATTCTTCTCTGGCTTGGACGCGGGCGCCGACGCGGTGGGCTCGCGGTATGGGCTTTGGCCCTGCATCTGCACCAGGGTCGCCCCCATGGCCACCACGATGACGCCGAGAAACGCCATGGCGCCCCACATCAGTCTGGTTTGGCCCGTGCTGTTTTGTGTCTGGTCCATGGTGGCATTCATGATGCAATTTCCTTTCAAACGGAGTCGGCGAGCTCCGGCAGAGCCCATGCATCGATCCTAAGACTTGTAACGCGTCCGGTGCGGCGATGGTTAACGGAACCATGCAAGGATTGGGTACGACTTTGTAACCGCGCGTAAACGGCAACGTGGCAGATCACCCACAAACGCCACGCTGCGAACGACGTGACTCATGCGCGGCATTCTTAGAGGTTGCTGGCCAGCATTCGCTCGATTTCGGCCTGCCCGATGCCGCGCCGCAGGGCATGGTCGCGCAACTGATCCGGGCCAATCCTGCCGACGTTGAAGTAAGCGCTTTGCGGGTGGCTCAGGTAGAAGCCGCAGATGCTTGACGCCGGGCTCATTGCCAGGTTTTCCGTGAGGCGCATGCCGATCTCCTCGCAGCCAAGCAAGGAAAACAGGTCCCTCTTGACGCTGTGCTCAGGGCAGGCCGGGTAGCCCGGTGCGGGCCGGATTCCGGCGTACTTCTCGGCAAGCATCTCCTCGTGGCTTAGCGCCTCGCCGGGTGCATAGCGCCACCAGTCGGTCCTGACCCTGTGATGCAGGTACTCGGCAAAGGCTTCAACCAGCCGGTCCGCCAGGGCCTTGAGCATGATGGCCGAATAGTCATCATGGTCGTCCAGGAAGTCCTTTTCCTTGCGCTCGATGCCAAGGCCGGCCGTCACGGCAAATACGCCCACATAGTCCGGCTTACCGCTGGCTGCAACGTCCCCTTCGGCGCGCGGCGCGACGAAATCGGCCAGGCAACGGTTCGGGCGCGGCAGGGCTTGCCCATCGGGGCCCAGATGAACGGGCTTTTCGGTCTGCTGGCGCAGGCCATGCCAGGTCAGCACAACCCGCTGGCGTGAATCGTCGGCGTAGAGTTCGATGTCGTCATGCTTCACCGCGTGCGCCGGGTACAGGCCGACGACACCGTTGGCGCTTAGCCAGCGCCCTTCTATCAAGCGCTTCAACATGCGCTGGGCGTCGTCATAGACCCGCACCGCCTCGGCCCCTACCACCTCGTCCTTCAGGATCGCCGGAAACCGACCGGCCAGGTCCCAGGTCTGGAAGAACGGGCTCCAGTCGATGTAGCGGGCCACCTCTGCCAGGTCAACGTTTTTCAACACGCGCCGGCCGATGAATCTGGGTCTGGGCGGCTGGTAGGCCGACCAGTCGATGCGGGTCTTGTTGGCGCGCGCTTGGGCCAGGGTGCAAAGCGGCGTTTGCTTCTTGGCCGCATGTTGGGCTCGGACCTTGACGTAATCGGCTTCGATGTCGGCGATGTACCTGGCGGCCTGTTCGCTGGTCAGTCCCTGCGCCACATTGACGCTGCGCGAGGCGTCGGGCACGTAGACCACCGGGCCCTCATAGTGCGGGGCGATCTTCACCGCGGTATGCACGCGCGACGTCGTCGCACCGCCGATCAGCAGTGGAATCTTGCGCAGACGGAAATAGTCATCCTTCTGCATCTCCGCCGCCACATGCTGCATTTCCTCCAGGCTCGGCGTGATCAGTCCGCTCAAGCCCA
>JBCKPH010000125.1:0-6246 GCA_038901755.1 Burkholderiaceae bacterium
CTTTGCGGAACCACGCCACGGCTTGCTGGTCATCCTTGGGCACGCCTTGGCCTTTGGCATACATCACGCCAAGGATGCCCTGCGCGCTGGCATCCCCCTGCTCGGCGGCTTTGCGGAACCACACCACGGCTTGCTGCTCGTCCTTGGGCACGCCTTGGCCGTTGGCATACATGTTGCCCAGGATGCCCTGCGCACGGGCATCCCCCTGCTCGGCGGCTTTGCGGTACCACGCCACGGCTTGCTGGTCATCCTTGGGCACGCCTTGGCCGTCGGCATACATGTTGCCCAGGATGCCCTGCGCACGGGCATCCCCCTGCTCGGCCAGCTTTTTAAACCCCGCAAAAGCCGTGCCGTAATCCTTGCGCTCATAGGCCGCAACCGACTGCTCAAACGTTTGCGTCTGCACGCACGCGCCCGTGGTGAGCGCCAGCGCCAGCAACAAAGAACGGGTCAAACTTTTCATGGATGAATCTCCCTGGGATGAGTGCCGTCAAAGCGACTGCACCCCATCAATCTTGTGGGCTTGCCCGCACGCCCACGGCCATCTGTTACCGGCAGCATCAGGTGCGCGGGCGATGTCGGTAGGGGCACTATAGCCTGCGCACTCGAAAGGGCGGCTGGACGTGACACTGTGGGGCTGGCGGGCCGCCACCGGCTGCTGCCTGGGGCTGGTGCTGTGCCGTGGCTTTGCCAGCGGGAGGATTGCTTTTTGTGAATCCCCAGATCGGCCATGGTGGGGGTTTGAGTGCGGTAACACGGCGTTACCGCACTCGTCCCGATCCCTTTAGCGCCCACATTCTTCGGCATGTCGCGCAGCTTCGTCGCGCAGCGCGGTCATGCCGGGCGGCCTGACTTTTTGATTGAGCTGCGCTGCGCGCTGTGGGTCAGTCCACCCAGCATCACCGCTTTCGGTTTGCCAGCGGTGTAGCGTTGGTCGGTGCGCGCGGCTCGGCTTCGCCCCGCGCAGGTGCTGGGGAGTTACATCCATGGCGACCAATGGCCAGGACGCCGATCGCGGATTCCAATTCGTCGATGCCGCCGTGGAAGTCCTCGATCGCTTTGTCGATGATCTGGCTCATTCGCTGCGCCTCTTTCGAGAGTCAGGGGAGGCGCGCTTGGTCATCTTTTGAGCATAGCAGGGACGGGAACTTCGTCAACCCTTGGCTCATACTTTTAGCCCCCCCGTGTTACTTGAACGGGGGGGGCGCTCTCCCGGTACCTCAACGTGACGCTCAGCTGCGCCCAGGCGTCGGCTGCAGCAGTAGGTTTAGCTGGCATCGTCCTTACCCGGATCAGCGGGCTTAGTCGGCGCCACTTTGGTCTTTTGAATTTGTTCTCGCAATGCGCGCACTGTTCCCGCACGAGACTTTTTCTCATCAGGCACAACGTACATTTCGTGCAGCGCAGTCTTTAGAGCTTCGAGAAAAAGGTGAAGATGATTGCTATCCCAGGCATCCCACGACTGCTCGTGCACCTTCTCGCTTGTCATGTCCTTAATGTGGACAAGAATTTCAAACAGCTCCCTATCAATGGCCGGAAATTTGTCGGCCAGTGCTTTGATGCGGGAGTCGTAATCGCCACCATCAATCTTCTCGAAAACAAGGAGCTCGTAGATTGCCTTTCGAGTGCAGGCGGATGCGCCCGTTAGAAAATTCATCTTCGCACAACCCTCCGCCTCGGTCATCAGCTCTCTCATCACGCGAGGGATGCGTCTATCGATTACGAAGAACGAAGTCGGGACTGAATAGAAAAAAGCGCTATCGAGATCAACATCATTCCGGAACCGTGTGCCCGAGACGTTTCCATCCTTCAGCTCCTGAAACGTCAGGTGCATCGACGTTTTTCTGCAGCTGTCGCACTCAACGCGCCAGATCGCGCATTTCTTGTTGTTCGACCAGTCGAAGTACTTAGCGCCGTGGTTTGAATAGCTGACATGTCTGCGATTGCAGAAGGGACAGTTATAGATGGCCCGATCAATGAAGTACTTGCTGTCGAGATGAGACATGTCGTCCATAGCAATTCCAGAGGGTGAGTGTCTTGCTAGCTAAAACGTAGTGTAGAGCGCAGCCCCTGCGGTCCAATCTAGTGTAGTGCGTCAAATAGAAGTGCATTTATTCAATGCAGCGCGAGCGCGGGTGACTTTGGCCAGAATGTCCGATGCCTTGGCCGTCCAGATAAATGGCTTCGGATTGGCGTTATGCGCAGCGATGTATTCATTGATGGCAACTTCCAACTCGGGCACGCTCGTGAACACCCCCCGGCGAATTCGCTTGTCGGTGATGTCGCGAAAGAAGCGCTCGACCATGTTCAGCCACGAAGCACTGGTGGGGGTGAAGTGCATATGAAAGCGGGGATGCTTGGCCAGCCATGCCTGAACCTGGGGATGCTTGTGCGTGGCGTAGTTGTCCGCCACCAGGTGAAGTTCCTTCTTCTTTGGCGTTTGGCGATCGATCATCTTGAGAAAGCGCAGCCACTCCTGATGCCGGTGGAGCTGATCGGTGATCGATAGCACTTCGCCGGTCAGCATATTCATGGCGGCAAACAATGTCGTAACCCCATGTCGTTTGTAGTCGTGGGTCATCGTCTTGCCACGCCCGCGCTTGAGCGGCAGACCCGGTTGCGTACGATCAAGCGCCTGGATCTGTGTCTTCTCGTCGCAGCAAAGCACCAAGGCGTGCTCAGGAGGATTGAGGTACAGGCCCACAATGTCCTCAAGTTTCTCGATGAACTTCGGGTCATTGGACAATTTGAAGGATTTAACGCGGTGCGGCTTGAGTCCGTGGGCACGCCAGATACGGGCCACCGCCGTGGCGTTCGTTCCCAGATGAGCGGCCAGCGTGCGGGTGCTCCAGTGGGTTGCTCCCCTGGGAGTCTGCTCGAGTGTCAGGCGCACGATCTCCTCCACGTTGACGGCGGCTCGTGCCGTGCGGGGCCGCCCGGGCCGCGTGGCGTCCTGCATCAGCCCATCTATACCGGCAGATAGAAATCGATCACGCCAGCGAGCCGCAACTCGGCGATCAGTGCCAAGTTCTTCGGCAATGTCCTTGTTCGACATTCCAGCGCAAGCAAGCAAGACGATACGTGCGCGAAGCTGAATCCGGGCCTCAACGCGCTTGCGCTTGGAAAGAATTCGTAGCCGTCGATCATCGTCGGCATTGAGCAGAACGGGCTTCGCTACACGCATGGCATTGACCTCCACTTGCTTGGAGGCCAATTTTCCTATTAAGTTCCATTATTTATGCTGCACTACACTAGCGCGTGCGGTCTAATCTGACCATCAGAATCCTCCCTGAGGCTCTGAATCAGTTTTCTTTTTCTGATTTTCCGGCATCCTAGCAGCCGGTTAAATTTCCCGCAAACCCGGCAGCGTTCAGGAAATCACCTGTGGCAAGAGCGGTCGGTGACAAGTGAGCAGGTCGCCCTCAAAATTCCACCTCCCAGTTCTCAGCATCAACGCTTCCGGGGAGCCAAATGCGAGAAAGACACGCTGCATGGTTGTTGGCCCTCAAGACTTGACGCTGCAGCGTGTCGTTGAGGCACGTTTGCCAGCCACGTCCTGCGGCGGCCAGTGCCGCCACTAGCTCTGGGACGAGTCTGATTCTGATGGGTGTCTTGGTCACTTCCATGACGATGCCTACGCTTGGCGGCGGACCGCAAGAAGGCTAAACAGCCTGCGCGTTCTGGGGCTTTCTGATCAGGCACAATTCATGGGAACGACAGGCCCGCAAGTCAATGTTTATGCGGGTGTCGAAACTCCAAAATTTCCCATGAATCAGCCCGTAACCCGCGCCAATGCTAGGTTTTGGCCTTGGATTGTGATTCTGGTCGTCGTGGGTTCGAGTCCCATCAGCCACCCCAATTCATGAAGTTCCTGGTCACTGGCGCGGCCGGTTTCATTGGCATGAGCACGGCCCAGCGCTTGCTGGCGCGAGGCGACGAGGTGCTCGGGCTTGACAATCTCAACGCCTACTATGACGTCAGCCTCAAGCAGGACAGGCTAAAGCGCCTCACGGCGCATCCATCGTTTCGTTTTGTCCAGCTCGACGTGGTGGATCGCGCTGGCATAGCGGCGCTTTTTTCATCCGAAGCGTTTGACTGCGTCATTCACCTAGCAGCGCAAGCCGGTGTCCGCTATTCGCTGCAAAACCCGAACGCGTACATCGACAGCAATCTTGTCGGGTTCACGCAGATTCTGGAAGGCTGTCGCCACAGCCGCGTGGCGCATCTTGTCTACGCCTCCAGCTCAAGTGTCTACGGTGGCAACCGGCGGCTGCCGTTCTCGGAGGCACACAGCGTCGATCACCCCGTGAGCCTTTATGCGGCGACCAAGAAGGCCAACGAGTTGATGGCGCATACCTACAGCCACCTGTTCGGTCTGCCAACGACGGGTCTTCGATTCTTCACGGTGTACGGCCCCTGGGGGCGTCCGGACATGGCGTTGTTCCTTTTCACCAAGGCGATGCTCGAGGGACGCGCCATCGACGTCTTCAATCATGGCGAAATGAGGCGTGATTTCACTTACATCGATGACATCGTTGAAGGCGTGATCCGGGTGGCCGACCGGCCTGCCAGCGCCGAGCCGGCTTACGACGCGATGCATCCCAATTCCTCGACAAGCAGCGCCCCTTACCGCCTCTTCAACATCGGCAACAACCAGCCTGTGGCGCTGATGGACTTTATCCGCGCCATCGAAGAGGAACTGGGCGTCAAGGCGGCGCTGCGGATGCTTCCCTTGCAGGACGGCGACGTGCCAGAAACCTATGCCGACACCGAGGCCTTGAAACGTTGGATTGGTTTTGTCCCGGCAACCACTGTGCGCGAGGGCATTGCCCGCTTCGTCGCCTGGTACCGCGACTATTACCGCGTCTAGGGTTGCTTCTCAGAGAGCGAGTTCGCTACAGGCGCCAGACGCGAAATCCGGCGCTTTCCAGGGCGTTGCGGTCCAGCACCGACTTGACGTCGACCAGCACGCCGCCGGGCACCAGCCTACCTTTCAACTCGGTCGCTGAAAGTTGCAGGTAGGCGTCGTGCGCCACTGCCAGGACAACGGCGTCGGCCTGCGGCAGATCCTCCCAGCGCTGTAACGAAACCTCGTACTCCCGCATCGCCTGCACGGGGTCGGCAATCGGGTCACTGACCAGAACGCGCACGCCATAACTTTGCAGTTCGTGCACGATATCGATCACGCGGGAGTTGCGCAGGTCAGCGCAGTTTTCCTTGAAGGTCAGACCCAGCACGTTGACCAGCGCGCCCTTCACGTTGCTGCCGCAGGCAATCATGTTCTTGATGGTTTGCTCGGCGATGAACTTGCCCATGCCGTCGTTGATGCGCCGACCAGCCAGAATCACCTGCGGGTGATAGCCCGACATTTCCGCTCTGTGCGTGAGGTAGTAGGGATCAACGCCGATGCAGTGCCCTCCCACCAGGCCGGGCTTGAATTTCAGGAAGTTCCACTTGGTCCCGGCCGCCTCCAGCACTTCGCCGGTATCGAGACCGAGACGATCAAAAATGATGGCCAGTTCATTCATCAACGCGATGTTCAGGTCACGCTGCGTGTTCTCGATCACCTTGGCGGCTTCCGCGGTCCGGATGGAAGAGGCCCGAAATACGCCAACGTTGACGATCCGCTCATACAGGGCGGCAACCTTGTCCAAGGTCTCGGGCGTGTCACCTGAGACGACCTTGACAATGGTGGCAAGTTGATGCTCTTTGTCGCCGGGACTGATTCGTTCAGGCGAGTAGCCGACAAAGAAATCCTTCTTCCACTTGAGGCTCGACTCGCGCTCCAGCACCGGGATGCAAACCTCCTCGGTGGCGCCCGGATACACCGTCGATTCGTAAATGACGATGGCGCCGGGCTTCAGGTTTCGACCCACCGTTTCGCTGGCGCTGATCAGTGGCCCGAAGTCCGGTATGTGGGCCTGGTCGACCGGCGTCGGTACCGCCACCACGACGTAATCCGCCTGACGCAGGGCGGTGGGGTCGAACGTGTACTCGGCGTGGCTGGCGGCGGCCATCTCCGCGCGTCCCTGCTCGCGCGACGGATCGATGCCTTGCTGGCATGAAGCGACCTTGTCCTGGGCGATATCGAATCCAATGGTGCGACCATGCCGGCCGAAAGCCAGTACCAGCGGCAGCCCGACATACCCCAGGCCAATGACAGCAATCACGCTCATTCAAGATCTCCCGTGCACATAACGATAAGCTCCGAGCAAGAGGCCGGCCGCCGTGTCGCACGAATGCCAT
>JBCKPH010000126.1:0-6177 GCA_038901755.1 Burkholderiaceae bacterium
TCACTGAAGCGAAACCGAAGTTGAATGCGGTGGCCCGACGGTTTGCCACTGGGCCGCCGTGCGGCGATCTCGTGTGCAAGCAGTATGCCAATGTGGTCAACAAGAACTACGGGATTCTCTGTCTGAGGCAGTTTTCCAAAGCACTTGCGGCGCGTTTCAGTAGAAGTCGTGAGCAGTTCGTAAAACAAGGCTGCGGGCATGATGAGCTGGTGCGACGCCGCCAACTCGAGCACCTCCGAACGGCTCGCGCCTTGAAGAAAGTTCTTATCGAGCACAACACCACGTTTCATATGCTGTCTAACGGGGCTGTAAAAAAACTCGGACGCCCCCAGAAATCCCAATTCTTGAGGGTGGCTTTACCCTTACCGAGCCCGCGTCCGATAAATACAGCGCGATCTGCGAGGTTGATTTTTCGGACGTCACCGGTCGCTATTTTGGAGAAAGGTTTCTTACGGCCTTAACGTCCGAGCTCAGCTGCGCCGCGAAGTGGCATCGACTACAGCGACGTGTTAGGCAGCCCCTTTACCACCATTGCATTGTTCACAGAGCGTTTGGAGGTTGGACTCAATGGTAGGTCCACCGCGGGACCAAGGCACGACATGATCAACTTGCAGTGCAACTCCGGGTTGATTCGCAGGTGATCGCCCGCACGCCATACAGGAAAAGTGATCGCGGCTCAGCACCGCATACCTGAGGCGCCAGCCGACGGAACGAGTTCTTGACGTGACGGTGAGGGCATCTTGAGTCGTGTGGAGGGTTGCGTGGGTGGTGGATTGGCTCGGGAAAGAGACCTGCCGATTCTCAGGGGCCACAACGCTTGATGCCACGACAAATGCCTCTAATGCCTTGCGCCAGCTACCGAAACGGCGCTTGTAAGCGTGCGTGGAGAAGCGTGAGCGAGGAGCGAACATGTCATTAACCATGGGTTGACGGCCGAGCGCTTGCCAGACAATTTCGAGGTTCTCAAAGAGTTGCTCGTCGGCTGTGCGCGGATGGAACTGGTCGCTTGTCTTTAGACCTGCCGCCTTGAGTGCATTAACCCAACCACCAAAGTTCTGCGCGAATACCTTCTCCGAGTACTTGCCATGCTGACGATAGAGAGTGATCGGCAAGATTTCGACGCCAAGTGTTTGGGCCACACGCTGAAGGTCATTGATAGCTTCGCTCTGCGATACCGAGAAGTGACGAGGAGATTCGAGTCCCGCTCTCTCAAGCGCTCTGCCCCAGCCATGAAACCGGTTAGCCACCGTTGCGGGCGCGAATCGGCCTCTGCTCGCATACAACTCTCTCGTCAGCTTTCGCCCGCCAAGACTCGCTGACACGGCCCGTAGGTCATCAAGTAGCACCTCGTCCGGTTGGTCGCGGTTGTTTGGAGAGAGTTGAAACATCTATGTTGGCGATGGCGTTCACAGGGCCGCCTACTCAATATAGACCGCAGTGCTTGCGGTCCAATCTGGCGCCTGTGGGATAAATTGGATACATCAAACTTCCCCAAGCCCTTGAATTTGTTTTGCTTTTGGCGTTCTGGGGCATCCTATCAGCCGGATAAAAGATCCGCAAACGCGGTACGTTGCGCGAAACGCCGACCTGTCGTCCCTCACCATTTCCCGAACAGACACCAGCCGCCAAACGCGTCCCGTCGCAAAGGTACACTGCCACCCAGTAACCCGTCCGCGGCGGATCAGGTGACCGGCGCCCGGTCCTTGCGGCAAGTCCCAGCCCCGTCCCATGCCCGCCCCATTGCAAGAATTCATCCGCGGCGCGCGCGAGCAATCGCGGTGTTTTTCCGAACCGGCCGAATGTGTGGAGGCCATTGCGCCGCTGATGCATGAGCTGCTGACGCACGTCGACAGCTTCCTGGAACCGCGCCACCTGGGCAGCGACCCGGACCACTATGCGCGCAACGCCATCCTGGTGTCGCCCGACGAGTCGCTGTCGCTGTACGCGCTGGTCTGGCTGCCGGGGCAGTGGACGCCGGTGCATGACCATGGCAGTTGGGGCGTGGTCGGTATCGTCCAGGGCCTGCTGCAGGAGCGCAGCTACATCAGGCTCGACGCGGACCGGTCCGCCGACGAGGGGATTGAACTGGTGCGCGGAGGGGTCATGCTGCTGACCCCGGGGACGGTCAGCAGCTTCGTTCCCAATCCGGATCAAATCCATGTCACCGGGGTCGCCAACGACGGCGCAATGACCGTCAGCCTGCATCTGTACGGGCGCAACATGAACAACTTCTGCGTTTACGATCTCGCTGCCCGATCACGCAAGCGCATCAACGTTCCACACAATGAAAGTTGAGCCGCGCCGGCGCGCCCTGCTGATCGCCGGATTGCTGGGCGTCGCGCCGCTGCCACCTGCGGCGGCGCTGCCCAAGAAGACCCTGACCTTTCCGCGCGACCACGGCTCCCATCCTGACTTTCGCACCGAGTGGTGGTACGTCACAGGTCATGGCGGCGCGCCGGCACGCGAACTCGGTTTTCAGTTGACCTTCTTCCGCTCGCGTATCGAAGCGACGCAGCCGATGAGGTCGCGGCTTGCCGCGCGCCAACTGATCCTGGCCCACGCCGCCGTCACCGACGTCAAGGGCCGAAAGATCTGGCATGACCAGATGTCGGCCCGGGAAGGCTTCGACATTGCCCGCGCCAGCGAAGCCGGCACCGACCTGAAACTGCGCGACTGGTCGATGCAGCAGGTGAATTCGGACTACCTCGTCAAGTTGCAGGCGCGGGACTTCCAATTTGATCTGCGCCTGAGCCCGACCCAGCCGGTCCTGTTGCAGGGCGACGCCGGGCTCTCGCGCAAGGGTCCGGCGCCGGAACAGGCGAGCTATTACTACAGCCTGCCGCAGTTAAGAGTCGAAGGCCAGATCGTCCTGCGCGGCGAATCGCTCCCGCTGTCGGGCAGGGCCTGGCTGGACCATGAGTGGAGCAACGAGATGCTGCATCCGCAGGCCAGAGGCTGGGACTGGATTGGCATGAACCTGGACGATGGCAGCGCCGTCACCGCGTTTCAGATTCGCGACGGCGGCGGACGGGCCCTTTGGGATGGCGGGTCGTACCGCCACCCCAAGACTGGGCTTTACACCTTCAGCCAGGGCGAGGTGATCTTCCGGGCGCAACGCAACTGGACCAGCCCGATCAGCAAGGCCAGTTACCCGGTGGAGTGGATCGTGCGCACCCCGGCCGATTTCTACACGGTTCGCGCCCTGCTCGACAACCAGGAACTGGACAGCCGCGCCAGCACCGGGACGATTTACTGGGAGGGGCTGTCCGACCTGATCGACAGCAACGGCCGCAAGGTCGGGCGCGGCTACCTTGAAATGACCGGCTACGCCAGCCCGGTTCGCCTGCAAGGCTGAGTTGACCAGCGAGCGACCGCCCTCCGCCACACCGCGCTCGCTCAGCGGCCTGCGCCCTTTCCTGCGCCCCTATCGCTGGCAGATCGGCCTGGCCCTGCTGTTCCTGACCATGGCGGCCAGCGCGACGCTGCTGTTTCCCCTGGCCTTGCGCCAACTGGTCGACACCGGACTGATGCCGGCAGAGCCGGAGCAACGGCTGCAGGCGCTGCGTGAGCATTTCTACACGCTGTTTGCCGTGGCAGTCGGCCTCGGGCTGTTTTCGGCGGCCCGCTACTACATGGTCAGTTGGCTTGGTGAGCGGGTCACGGCGGATCTGCGCAGCGCCGTCTATGCCCATGTGCTGCGCCAGAGTCCTGAGTTTTTCGAGACGACGCAGACCGGCGAGGTGCTGTCGCGCCTGACCACCGACACGACCCTGGTGCAAACCGTCGTCGGCTCCTCGCTCAGCATGGGGTTGCGCAACACGGTGATGGGCATCGGCGCCCTGCTGGTGCTGGTCTGGACCAATCCATTCGTGATGCTGCAGGTGCTGCTCGGCCTGGTGCTGCTGGTTCTGCCGATGCTTTGGATCGGTCGCCGGGTGCGAAGTCTGTCGCGCGCCAGCCAGGATCGCGTTGCCGACTCCAGCGCCATTGCCGCCGAAGTGCTGAACGCCATTCCCATCGTGCAAAGCTACAACGCGGAAGCCAGGGAAGCGCAGCGCTTTGAGCGCAGCACGGAACATGCCTTTGGCACCGCCATCAAGCGCACCCGTGCCCGCGCCGTCCTGACCGCCTTCATCATCATCGCCACCTCGGCCGCGCTGCTGTGGGGCCTGTACCAGGGGACCCAGGCCGTGAGCGCCGGGCGCATCAGCGCCGGCCATCTTGGCCAGACCGTGCTCTACGTCATCATCCTGGCCAGCGCCTTTGCCGTGCTGGGCGAGGTCTATGGCGACCTGCTGCGCGCGGCTGGCGCGACCGAGCGATTGATGGAACTGCTGGACAGCCGCTCCTCGATTCGCTCACCCGATCAGGCCCGTTCGGCGCGGGACGTGGCCGGCGGCTGCAGCGTGGCCTTTGAATCGGTGTGCTTCAACTACCCGTCAAGGCCGGCGCAGGCTGCGCTTTCCGATTTCAACCTGGTGGTGGCGCCCGGCGAAACGGTGGCCCTGGTCGGCGCCAGCGGTGCGGGAAAAAGCACGGTGTTTCAGCTCCTGCTGCGTTTCTACGACCCGACCCAGGGCCGCATCCTGTTGAACGGCCTGCCCTGCGCCGAACTGCGGCTGGAGGACCTGCGCCAGAACATCGGCATCGTGCCGCAGGACGCCGTGATTTTTTCCGCCAGTGCGCTGGAGAACATTCGTTATGGCCGCCCTGAGGCCAGCCGCGAGGAAGTTGTGCAGGCGGCGCAAGCGGCGTTTGCCGACGAGTTCATCAGTCGCCTGCCGCAGGGCTACGACAGTTTTCTCGGCGAGCGTGGCGTGCGCCTGAGCGGCGGGCAACGCCAGCGCATCGCCATCGCGCGGGCCATGCTGAAGAATCCGCCGCTGTTGTTGCTCGACGAAGCCACCAGCGCGCTCGACGCCGAGAGCGAAAGAATGGTTCAGGCTGCGCTCGAGCGAGCCATGCAGCACCGGACCACGCTGGTGATCGCGCATCGACTCGCGACGGTGCAAAAGGCCGACCGCATTGTGGTGCTGGACCACGGCCGCGTCGTCGAACAGGGCAACCACGATTCACTGGTGGCGCAGGCCGGCATCTATGCCCGTCTGGCGGCGCTGCAGTTTATTGCCTGAGGTTCGGCCCGCTCTGCGCAGGGCGCCCCGGATCATCTACTGCATCGGGCCCCTGAGAGCATGGGGCAGCAGCAGCGGCGCCACGGCGATTCCTTCGTCCAGCAGTGCCTCGGTTTCCTCGCGCGAAGCCTGCCCGCGGATACCGCGCCGCTTGGTCTCGCCGTAATGGATGCGCCTGGCCTCTTCGACGAAACCGTCGCCGACGTCCTCGGTTTGCTCCAGCACCTGGCGCACCATGTTGATCCAGGCCAGTTGCATGGCCTGCTGGGTCTCCTCGCCCACCGACACCACCGATTGCGTCGTGCTTTCAGACGGCGCGCTGGCACCCAGGTTCAGCCGTGGCGCGCTCAGTTTCTTGGAGATATCGCGCTGCCCGCAGTAAGGACACTCGACCAGGCCCTGGGCCAACTGCCGCTGAAACTCAGCCTCGGAGCCAAACCAGCCTTCGAAAGCGTGGCGCGCGCTGCACTGGAGATCAAGCACCTTCATGGCTCAATTATCCGGCACGGCGGTTCGACCTGATTCGTCTGCTCTGGATCGCCTTATACCAAGTCGCCTTCGAAAGACAGGAACTGAGGTGACGGCATTGGCAAGCCATGGAGGCTGGGCGGGTGACTCCGCTCATGTCCCCCGGAACGGGCTGCGCCCGTTCCTCCACCTCTACTTCGCTGCGCCACCCACCCAGCCTCCTTGGCGGCGGTGGCGTCATTTGCGCCGGCACGTCCAGCGCACTTGCAGGATCAGGCCGTAACGCAAGTGCCTGCGAAGCTGCACAGTGAAGGCCTGACGTGAGCCGCCTACGCTGCGCAATTTCATAGGCGCAACGCTACGGTGGCTCAGGCCGGTGGGGCGCTCAGCGCAGCGAAATAAAGGCGGAAGCCGAAGGCCGGGGGACATTCGCGGAGCTGAGTGCCCCATCGGCCTGAGCCCGCCCTCACAGTGCCACACATCGAATCTTCGAACGCAAAACCGTATTAGTGGCGGCGGCGCCGCCAAAGGTAGCGGTAAACGAATCCGGGGAAAGCCATGGTGATGAACAGGGCGC
>JBCKPH010000127.1:0-6163 GCA_038901755.1 Burkholderiaceae bacterium
CCGCCGCGCTGGCCGCCGCGCGCAACGGCGCGACCGTCACGCTGATTGAGCGCTACAGCCATCTTGGCGGCCTGGCTTCGGGCGGCATGGTGCTGGTGCTGGACGACATGTGGGACAGCCACTTGAACGAAATCTCGGTGCGCGGCATCTGCGTGACCATGATTGAACGGCTCTCGGCACTGGGCTTGGCCAAGTACCCGCGCCAGAACGACTGGGGCCGCGACCCCGCCGCCTATCGGCGCTGGGCGCGCTGGGGCGCGTTTGATTTCCATGCCCACGAGACGCCGCATCCGGTCTGCTTTGCCGTTGCGTTCGACCCGGATGGCTGGAAGCGTGTTTCGCTGGAAATGGTGCAGGAGGCTGGTGTCGAGCTGCGCCTGCATTCCTGGTTCTCCCAGGCCATGGTTGAAGACGGCAGGATCACCGGCGTGATCTGCGAGAGCAAGAGCGGCCCGCAGGCGATCATGGGTCAAATCGTGATCGACGCCAGCGGCGACCTTGATGTGGCAGCGTCGGCCGGAGCACCGCACATCGGCGGCAACTACCTCATGACCACCGTGTTCCGGCTCGGCGGCGTTGACGCTGACAGCGCCGAGCGCTACGAGCGCGAGGAGCCTGCCGCCTTCACCGTGCTGGACCGCAAGATCAAGAAGATCCTGGGCGGCTCCTGGAGCTTCTGGTGGCTGAAAACCCCGCTGCCCGGCGTCGTCTGGTGCAACTGCCCGCATATGGCCAGGCTCGATGGCCTCAAGGTGGAAGACTTGACTCGCGCTGAAATGCAGGGGCGCAAACATATCCATGCGCTGGTTGACTTTGTGCGGAAACAGCACCCTGGCTTCGAGAACTGCTACGTGGTCGACGTGGCGCCGCAGACCGGCGTGCGGCAGACCCGGCTGCTCGAAGGCGAGTACGTCATGACCAAGGAGGACCTGGCGCAACGCACCCGTTTTGCCGACAGCGTGGCGCGTGGCCGTGACTACTACATGCCGTTCCGGGTGCTGCTGCCGCAAAAAATCGACAACCTGCTGGTGGTGGGGCGGCACTACTCGGTGACCTCGCAGGCGCAGAAAATCTCGCGCGAGATTCCGCCCTGCATGGCCATGGGCGAAGCGGCCGGCGTGGCGGCGGCGCAGGCGCTGCAGGCCGGTATCACGGTGCGCAAGGTCGACGTGCAAAGGCTGCAGAAAACGCTGCGCGAGCAGGGCGCTGACCCGGGGGATCAGACTGATCGCAATCCGGACATGCCGGCACTGGCACTGCCGCTGCAATCGCAATCATTGATGGC
Source organism: Burkholderiaceae bacterium (assembly GCA_038901755.1). Taxonomy (GTDB): domain Bacteria; phylum Pseudomonadota; class Gammaproteobacteria; order Burkholderiales; family Burkholderiaceae_C; genus JBCKPE01. Next base: position 1,286 of record JBCKPH010000127.1, read on the forward strand.
GGAGACGGTATGAAAGATGACACAAGACAAGTTGCTGACCTGCCGCTCGTCGGCATCCGGGTGGTCGATTTTTCGCAGGTCATGATGGGGCCGGTCTGCACCCAGGTGCTGGCCGACTATGGCGCGGACATACTGAAGATCGAGCGCCAGGGCGCCGGCGACCTGAGCCGCTCGACCTTCGAGCCGGTGCACGGCGCCGACAACCCGATTTTCTGCAGCCTGAACCGCAACAAGCGCAGCGCGGCGCTGAACCTGCGCGACGCCGAGCACATGGCCGCGGTCAAGGCACTGATCGCCGGCGCCGACGTGGTCGTGAATAATTTTCGCGCCGGTGTCATGGAGCGCATGGGTCTGGGCTTTGAGGACTGCCGCGCACTCAACCCCGGCATCATCTATGCCGTCGGCACCGGTTTCGGTGAAAGCGGGCCCTACGCGCACAAGGGCGGCCAGGACGTGCTGGCCCAGGCCATGAGCGGCGTCATGGCAAGGCGCGCCGACGCTTCCATTCCGCTCTCGACCTACCCCACCGCGCTGGCCGACTATGCGGCCGGCATGCACATGGTGCAGGGCATCCTGCTGGCGCTGCTGCAGCGCGCTCGAACCGGCCAGGGGCAGAAGGTCAGCGTGTCACTCTACAACTCGATGCTGGCGATGCAGATGCAGGAAGCCGCGATGATCATGATGAGCGACTCCGAAGTGAATTGGGCCGCCATGCCGCTGTCAGGTGTGTTCGAAACGCAGGACGGCGCGCTGGTGCTGGTGGGCGCGTTCAAGGCGAACCCGCTGCAGGATATATGCAAGGCGCTCGATCTGGACGACCTGTCAAAGGACCCGCGCTTTTGCAACCTCAAACAGCAGTTCAAGCACAAGGCCGAGCTGCACGCCATGTTTCGCGAGCGTTTTGCCAGCAACAGCCGGACCCACTGGTTAGCGCGCTTGGAGCAGCAGGACCTGCTCTGCGCCCCGGTGCGTGACCTGCGCGAAGCCCTGGTCGATCCGCAAACCCTGCATAACCGCATCCTGATGGAAGGACAGGGCGAGGGCCAGCCGGTCAAGTTTGTCGGCAGCCCGATCGAGATGTCAGCGGCCCGCGTCACGCTGCGCCGTGCGCCGCCACGCCTGGGCCAGCACACCGAAGAGATCCTCGAACTCGCACGTGTTGGTGCCGCTGCGGCCTGAACCTGGGACAACGATGAACGTCAGCCTGCAAATCGAGAATCACGTTGCCACGGTCACCTTGTCGCGGCCCGAGGCGATGAATGCGGTCGATCTGGCGACCGAGGCCGAACTGCAGGCGATCTGGACTCAGATTGAGAATGACGCGCAAGTCCGTGTCGTGGTGCTGACCGGCGCCGGGGACCGCGCCTTTTGTGTCGGCGCCGACTTGAAGAACCCCCAGATCACCGGGCTCGAATACTGGGCTGCGCCACGGCCAGGCGGTTTCGGCGGCATCGCATTGCGCGAGACACTCAACGTGCCGGTGATCGCCCGGGTCAACGGCTATGCGCTGGGCGGCGGCTTCGAGATGGTGCTGGGCTGCGACATCGTCATCGCCTGCGAGGAGGCCAGCTTCGGACTGCCCGAACCGCTGGTTGGCCGCATGCCGCTGGACGGAGGCATGATCCTGCTGGCGCGCCAGGTGCCCTATCGCAAGGCGTTGGGCATGCTGTTCACCGGCAAGCGGGTGAGCGCAGCCGAGGCGCTCGCCATGGGCCTGGTCAACGAAGTGGTGCCGCGCTCCGGGCTGGACGCTGCCGTGACTCGCTGGATCGACGATATCCTGGCCTGCGCGCCGCTGTCGCTGAAAGCGATCAAGCAGATTGTTCGCAGCACGTCGAACCTGACGCCGGTGCAGGCCCAGGCGCTGCGCCTGCCGGCGCTGGTTGCCGCCCTCAAGTCGGAAGACGGCGACGAAGGCGTGCTCGCGTTCCAGCAAAAACGCAAGCCGAACTGGAAAGGCAAATAGAAACATGGCCCCCACGCTCGTCACTTCGTGTACTTCGCTGCCCCCGGGGGGGCCGCAGTCGGCTTGGGGCGGCCCGGCGCCGACTGAGGTGACCTACGTCATCGTTGATACGTGCATCGACTGCAAGGACGCGAGTTGCGTCGCCTGCTGTCCGGTCGATTGCATCTACGAAGGCGTTCGCACCTACTACATCCACCCCGACGAGTGCATCAATTGCGGCCTCTGCGTCTCGGTCTGTCCGCCCGAAGCGATCTACGAGGACGAAGACGTGCCGGAATCGCTTAGGCATTTCATCGCCATCAACCGCGAGTTCTTCTCGAGCACAGTCAGCGGCCTGGGCAGCCCCGGGGGCGCGAGCACGCTCGGCCCTTCGGCCAAGGACCATCCGACGGTAGCCGCAGCACCCCGCGGGTAGAGTCGGTTCGGCCAGTGCGCGGTCGCCGTTTTTGACATGTCGTCCAGAGGTCGCTCCGTTGTCACGCAACCAGCGCCCGTAGCTGGGCACTGGGCCGCCGCCCGGCTCATTCCCCTCATCGACAGTAACCGTCGACTGCCGGCCTGCGGGGATGGGGCGCCGCGACTTCTCCGCTGGATTCACCGCCCCGACGATGTCGCCACCAGCGGCACTCTGCCTTAGGTCGGTTTCGCTCCAAGCGAATGCAATGCGGCCGACGCGGCCTTTCCAGTTGCGTATTCGGATAAGGGGTCCACTTCTACTTGGGTGGCCATGCTCAATAGGCGACATACCCCTACTCAAGTTGACGCAACGTGTTCGTGGTGGACTCCCACTCCCACCGCCGCTTAGCTACCCTCGCCGAAGCAGTGGCCTCTAGGGCGCTGCGTGTGCTCTGATCAACCAGTGATCTGATGACGTAAATCGCGCCTAGACTCGGCAGGCGTTCGATTCTTGCTGCTGACTGGCCAATGATGGACTGTGCGTTCACATCACCAGAGAGCGCGGCTGCACGCGCGTAGAACGCCATCGCCAAGGCCTCTGTGTGCGCCTCACCATTTGCACGCGCCGCCCGGATTGACCGCTCGTAAAACTCTCGGCCCAAGGCCATATCGCCCGTCCTATACGCAAGCGCCCCAGCGTTTGCCAGAATGTGCGCGGAATGTTTCTTCGCATCAGGATGCTTCGCAAGGCGGAGGAGATCCACGTGGGCACCCTGAACATCATCGGTCTGAATCCTCGTGAACATCAAATTCATTTGAGAGGTAAAGCTCGCACTATCGTCGACTCTGATAGCACCTTCTGCTGCACTTCGCGCGTCTTCGTAGCGCCCCTCAAGGCAATAGAGATGGCAAAGAGCCTCGAACGGGCGCGATGCAAACGGCTCATCCCTCGACCACTCGTTTGCGAATTCGATCGCTTGCGGCAGCGCCATCCTCCTATATGCGTTATTGCTGTTTGCTTCGAAGGAGAATGGCGTTTGCAATACCGCCTCGCCGACGACGAGATTGAGCTTTGCCGCGGCCCATTCCACTTGTGCAAGACTATTGTCGTTCGGGTGAACGAGTGCTTTCTGGAAGAGTTGTCTCGCTTTCTTGTTAGAACCTGCTAGGAATTCAACGGTCCCCACGGCACTAACCAACTCGGACAAATGCAGCCCAACCACTCGTGCGTTGGCTGCCAAATGCTGCGCCGCCTTGAAATAGTTTGAAGTGCGACCGCGGACTGTGGCCACAGCAATCTCCGACGCCTGAACCCATGGGTCGGTTCTAAGGAGCGGTGACTTGAGCAATACGTTATGGGCGCGCTCATGCTCGCCGACATGTAAGAAATAGCGGGCAGCAGATCTCACTATGAACCTCGATTGAGGTGCCAGACCGATTGCAGTCCTCACATATCGCAACGCCGCCGTTTCCTGACCTTTGACCGTAAGTTCTCTCGCAACATCCATCAACAAGATTGGATTGCGAAAACTTAGCGCCAGTCGTTTGCGCGCCTCGCGAACGAAATCTTCTGTAGGCGCGATCATCTGGCTAAGGTCCGATGAGTCGAGGATCTTCTTTGCCGCGGACACAAGCCGGGTAACCCCGATGCTGGATTCGTTGTTCACGATCTGCCTGGCAGCAACCCTTGCTGTTTCGAGATTCCCCGCTTGCAGTGCTAGGAACATAAGTTCAGATGCAATCGGCACCGACTCAGCGTGCTTCAGTTCAAGGCGCTTGTTGGCGAGCTCAGTCTTGAAGTCAATCGAAGTGGGAGGTGGGTGCGTCCACGCCTCAGCCGTTTGAGCGGCTATGCGCGAGGGTCGCCAACGCGGGACTACCCGGCGTGGCGCTTGCTTGTCGAACATGGGTTCAACAGCCTACTATCCGAGAAGACTTCTCAAGTCTGTCGAAGAGTGACGCATACCGCTGCAGCCACAACGAGCCAGCAATTGACTTTCCATTGGTTCCAAGACATCCCCTGAGCAACGGGTCTGGATTGCACAGGTCAAGCACGATATCAACCAGTTGCTTCCTGAATCTCTTTGGAAAGTCATCCGCGATTTCGTAAGTGGCTTCGATCAGAGAAGCTTGGATATGCGGCATCACTTCCGCGTAGCTGCCACCCCAATTGGCGATTCGGTATGGTGCATCCAATTTGGACATCACGTACCCGGGAAGGCAAATGTCGGTAAACGCGAAAACCACAAGGCAGCCTAGGTGAAAAACATCCGTACCTAGCCGACGCTCATTCCACTCAGCCGGAACTCCTTGGCCATAGGTCTGTTCGAACGGTGCGTAGTTCAGTGCACCAGGCACCGGCAGCAGGTCATTCGGTGACCGTTTTCCGCGAAGCGACGACCGGCCAAGATCGCCCAGTTTCAGCCTGTCCAAGCCGAAGATCAATACATTTGAGGGTTTCAGATCCTGGTGGGCAATACCCTGACCGTGCAATTGAAGTAGCGCCAGCGTAGTTT
>JBCKPH010000128.1:0-6015 GCA_038901755.1 Burkholderiaceae bacterium
ATCAAAGCGACCCTCCACAACACGTCGGCCCAAGCGGCCAAACTCAATGGTCTGGGCACTACCTTGTGCGGTACAGTTTGGCATCGGCATTCCTCGTTCGTTGGTTGCGACTCGATACCAATATCAACGGGCAACAAAGAGGAATGCCGTCCTTGTTTCTACTTACTACCGTGAAATATTCAGGCTAGGGCACCGGCTCCGAAGGCCGGCCGCTTCATGTACGCGATTCAGCACGAGCAGCACGAGATGGGGACATGGTATTGGCGCGTGAGCTACTCGCGTCATGGGAAACGCTCCGGTCGCTGCTTCTACGAACCCAAGTACGGAGGCTCAGCCAAGGCACTGAAGGCGGCAAAGGCATGGCGCGATGAGCAGCTTTCAAAGGAGAAGGTGGTCACGCTAGTGGACTTTTGCCAGATGAAGCGCACGAATAACAGGAGCGGTGTTCCTGGAGTTCACTTCCGCGTCTCTGAAAGACAGCCGATGGGTTTCTGGCAAGCCAAGATTACGGTAGCGGGTGGCAAGTCCAGGAACAGGTCATTTTCTGTTCGTGCGTATGGTCGCCGCCGAGCCTACAAGATGGCGGTCGCGGCGCGAGAGGAAATGCTGGCCCGAGTAGCTGACCGGCCTTATCTTTACGACAGCACTGCCCTACGACTTGCTCGTGAAGCCAATGGCAAGCGGAGCGCTGTGTAGCGAACCGGGTGGGCGTCAAGTTGACCCAGGCTGGCAAGGGTGGTCGCCGCGAAAGCCGGGACTCCTGCCGGGTGAATGCTGGGATGCATCCCACCCACAGACTGATGCGTATCCCTGCCGTGTTAATCACACACGCCGCGCTGACGGGCGTACACTGTTGATGAGTCCAACAAGGTTTGTCCGTCGAAGGTGGCGATCTTGGTTTCTACCGGCTTGGCCGCGCGGCAGATAAACGCTATTCGTTAGGCCGCTCTGACCATCATGCCATTCAACGAGTTTAGCGGCGTCCACAGGTCTCGAAATCAGCCCACACGGGAGAAAGGCGCAGCCTATGAATTGTTCAAGATGAGAGACGGATTTGACGGTATCACAATTCCTATTCACACACGCGGTTGCTCATCTGAAATGATGGGGAACCATCCAAAGGAGACAATCCCATGAAACTCAGTACTTTAATGGTTATCAATGCTGTCGTTGCCCTCGCGTATGCGCTGGGCATGTTGCTTATGCCCGCGCCACTGCTGTCGCTATACGGTATGACGTCAGGCTCAAGCGAGACACTCATGGCGCAGTTCTTTGGAGTGGCGCTGGTTGCCATTGGCCTACTGACTTGGTTTGCCAGAAACGTAACCGATGCCGATACGCGGCGGGCTATCATCCTTGCCCTCCTGGGTTCCAACGCCATTGGCGTCATCGTATCTGTGTTGGGCACGCTTTCCGGCGTGATGAACGCTGTTGGCTGGTCGGCAGTCGCGCTTTACCTGTTGCTGGGGTTGGGCTATGCCTATTTCCAGTTCGTGAAGCCCAGTGCTCCCTGAGTACGGACTGTCACTCAAACGTCCGGTGGTCGAAGCATGGAACAGGAGCGTATTACCCCTGCTTCTGAACATGAGCAGCACACTTTGCCGCTTGCATTAGGGAACATCTTCAGAGCAGAGGGTGGCCTAACGAATACAAGGTTAGATCGTGCGAAGCCACGATCTGAACCGGTTGTTGGACGAGCCCGGTGTGCGAGGCAGCGGTGCCACTGGAAATGGCTTTTGTTCATTCTCCCGTCTGATGATCCGGGGGCGCTTTGGTTGCGCTCCAAGCCACTGGGGCCAAGTGTTCCCGCCGACGTGACCAGGGGCGCCGATTTTGACTGACCCCCGAGCCACAACCGGCACCGATCCCGCGATTCCTGTTTCGTCGTCGCCGGTCAGATGGGCGTCGGCGGGAACACCGGGGCTCACTCACGGGAAACTGGATTACTTGGGCGCGATGACCTGATTGAACAAGCTATCGGCCATTGCCGGGTCAAGGGCGCGTAATACCTGGTACGCCTCAATCGCCCCGGCGCGGCTGCCTTGATGTCCGTGCACGATGCCGAGCCCGAACCATGAATTGGCATCTTTCGGATCAATCCGCAGCGCTTCGCGGTAGGCATCGACCGCTGAGTTGAATTGTTTGAGATTGGAGTAGGCGATTCCCAGAGAAAGGGGTCAGGTTCATTTAGCCCAGCTCAGCCGCACTGCCTGAAGCGCGACACCCTGCACTCTTTCGCCATTACCTGTGCCTTCTTGATCTGCTCCGCAGACATCTTGCTCGCAACAATCGCGCGATTGCGTTCAGCAGTCTGACGGTCCGCGGCGACCTGCGCCGGAGTCATAGGAGCAACTTCAAGCGCACCGGCGTCGCCAGCCTGCTTGCCACCCAGAGTCGATGCTGCCAAGTCCAACCACATGTAAGATTGGAAAAAATCCTTCGGGACACCAAGGCCGTTGTAGTACAGCGTCCCGAGGTTCAGTTGAGCCTGTGGATGTCCTTGGACGGCTGCTTTCCGATACCAACCTGCGGCCCGTCCGAAGTCTTGAGGAACGTCTTGACCGCTCTCATACAACCATCCGAGATTGAGCTGACCCTTGGCGTGACCTTGTTCGGCAGATTTGCTGTACCACTTCAGCGCCTGCGCGAAATCCTGAGTGACGCCATCACCCCGCTCATACATGTATCCGAGGTTTGATTGAGCGGATGCGTCCCCTTGGTCAGCCAGCTCCTGCCACAACCTGAACGCTGTCGCGAAATCTCCACAATCCGCCGCCGCCATTGCCTCGGCTGATTGCGTCGGTGTCGCACCGCTGGCGGAACTAAATAGCATGCAGACGAAGATTATCGGCGATGTCCCGAACTCAGTTTCGAGTTTGAGCCGGTGCTCATGAGAAGTATGCTCCCTTCTTGATCTGCTGGGTGGTGGGCCGAAGAGCGTTGATCAGGGTCTGTGCATGGCCGCGCAGCCTCCAGGAATCCCGCTGCCGTCCAGCGCAGTGCCAGCTCACCGGTGATGCCCAGCCCGGTGATGCTGAGCCGACCCCCCACATGACCACCTGACGTCCACCGCAATCCCCCCTGTCGAAGCCCTCACGGAGCGATCCCTGGGGGCTTTTGTTTCAACAACCTCAACGAAAGGCCCACCCATTGTTCTGGAAATTTATATTGATCGTAGCCGTCGGCATCGCCCTCCTGATGCTCGGCGCCGCATCAATGCAAGTCACCATCCTGTCCCTGGCATTGAAAGCCCTGCTGGTTCTGATGCTGGTTTCTGCCATGGTCGCCATTGCACTTTACGTCTGGCGGCGAGCGAAGCGGCACTGATTCCCATTCCTTACCGCCTCAGCTCAGCGCTTCCTGCTGAGATTCCGATGTAGCCATCCCGTCACTGTTCCCCCCGAGCCAAAACCCGCACCGATCCCGCGATTCCTGTTTCGTCGCCGCTGAGATGGGCGTTGGCGGCAACAATCTTGAGTCCCAGAAGCAACGCGCTCGTTCCATCATTGGTCTGCGCTTTGGTGCTCGCCCCCCTAATTGACAGGTATCTTCGCGAAAAGGCAGGTCAGTCTGCCCAATATCAAGCGCTGATCAAACAGCGAGACGAGCAACTTGCGGCCGTCGAAAATGAACGTGCGAAAGAAAATTAGGGTCACTGCTTCCATCGGACTTCGACTATGCTCACAGCGCCTGCAGAGCTCGGCAGAGCTTTTGATGTTGCTTGAATGAAGACCACCGGCGCAACAGCGACTCGTAAATTTGGGAGGGTAGGAAATGGTTCCTGATGAGGCAGTTAGCCCAATGACACAAGGTGAGTTGGCTTCGCATAAGAGGAAGCTTGCAACAGCCGAGCACTTGGACCTAGTGAACTTTCTCAACATGCTTTTAAAGCTGGGGCGAGTACCTCCTGAGCTCGTCCCATCACTGGTAGAAACGGCAAAGAGGAGTGAATCGTTTTACCCAGATCTACTAGCAAAGTTCATTGTTGCCACTGGCTCGATTGCGCTTTATGAGGCATGCGAATCTAAGTTTGAAAAGGCGCCAGCAGACCTGATACCAGTTTTTGCAAAGCTCTATTCCCCAACAATTGAGAAGCGTCTTTGCGACTTTTTTTACAAGGAACTTCAATCCAAAGAGCCCTTTCCGTGGTTTGACACTTGCCTGGATGCTCTGACAAAAAATGGTCAACGAGTGGCTCTGGAAACATTGGAGGCGTTGGATTACGAGTTGGGGCCGAAGGCAAATGTTGCCAAGGTAATTGCCTCGGCAATCGAGGCAGAAGGCCTCAATGACCAGTTGGATATTCAGCGGTCAATGCGCTCCATGCTGGACGGGTTGACGATTCACCGCGTGTCGAGAATTAGGAAAGGCCTGGAAGTTTTGCGCACCAGAATGCCGGCAAGCGGGATAGACGCGCAGGCGGTAACGAGTTCTGGTCCAGTAGTGGACGTCAGCAACTCGGCTGGTTCCAAGGATTGGGACGTTGTCAAGGACCCACCTGCTGTTTATGCTGGCAAAGCCATGGCGAGAGCGCAGGTTCATATGCTGAACGCCATAGAACTGAGACTTTTGAAGCGTTACGCAGACGCGGGCAACAATTACCGAAAAGCTGGTGAGGCCCTTCTCAAGGCCGTGTACGCAGTAGGTGCGAACAAGACGAAGATCCCGACCACGCTGGAAAATCTGAAAACCAATGTCAAAAGCAACATGAAGGACAACCCTCTGCCTGATTCAATAGAGAAGGCCATTGACGCACTTCAGACTTTTGGAAACTTGGCGTCTCACGACCAATCCGATGACTACTTCCAGTTAAGCGAAGAAGTAGCTGCGGTGCTGGAGAGTTCTTTAAATGCACTATCGAACTGGGCCAAAACGGTGGTGAGGGCCTAACCGCGCGATGGGCCGTGCACCGTCGGCCAACGACTGCTTTCCGCTCGAATTCCGAATGACTGTTGCCGCCGACGTAGATTCGACCAGGGGCGCCGATTTCGCCTGACCAGGGACCACCGAGCCAAAACCGGCACCGATCCCGTGATTCCTGTTTCGTCGCCGCCGGTCAGATGGGCGTCGGCGGGAACATGGTGAACCTGCAATGGGCGGCGAAGGCCGCACCGGGGTGGGGCTGTGCCCATGCGCAGCGCAGCGCGTGGTTTGCGATGATGGGGCGCAAATTCTTGGGCAATCAGGTCGACGACTGTGGGTTAGCAGGGTTTCTGAGGCTGCTTTTCGGTGGGATACTTGTGGCCTCATGCGGTTGAATTTCCTATCCATACCATTCCCCATGATCATTCCAGAGGTGGTGACAAAATGACGATCAAGACAGGCGACCGTATTCCGGAAGGCAAGTTGAAGGTGATGGGCAAGGAGGGACCGATGAATGTCTCCGCGGAGGAATTGCTCGGCAAGGGCCGTGTGGTTCTCTTTTCCGTGCCGGGCGCATTCACGCCGACCTGCAATGCCAAGCATTTGCCGGGATTCGTCCAAAAGGCCGAAGCGTTGCGGGCCAGGGGCGTCGGCAAGCTGGTTTGCCTCGCAGTCAACGACGTCTTCGTGATGGACGCCTGGGGCCGTGCGGGCAATGTCGGGGATGCCATCGTGATGGCCGCCGACGGCAATGGCGATTACTCGCGCGCGCTCGGTCTCGAACTCGATGCGCGTGGCCACGGCATGGGCATGCGCGGCCAGCGCTTTGCGCTCGTCGTCGAGGACGGCGTCGTGAAGCAGGTCCATGTCGAGGCGCCGGGTGAGTTCAAGGTCTCCAGTGCCGAGTACATCCTGGGACAACTCACTTGACGATTAATACGCCGTCCTTTCTGTACACGGGCTGCAGCCGCCGGTCTTGACTGACCAGGGACCACCGAGCTACAACCCGCACCACCGGTAATATTGGCATCGGCGTCAACACTCCCCCTCACGCCGACGAGTGTTGCTCAACGTGCCGGCGACTCCAAACGCTCACCGGCCTGCCGCTTGCTCAGGCCACGCGCAGCGGCAATGGCCTCCAACTGCTGGTCT